>JACRHE010000076.1 GCA_016217695.1 Nitrospirota bacterium
GATAACGTATCATATTTTTCGCACAATTGAATCATGGTGACCTCAAAACTGGTAATGTAATTTGTCGAGAAAAACATAGCCAGAGGAGGCACACCATGACTCAGAAGAATTGTAGCAAAAAGGCAGGCAAAATAATCCAGATTGACGAAGAAGGGGTAAAAGACCACCTTGGCCGGATCGTAAAAGGGACGGTCCAGGATACCCTCAACGCAATGCTTGATGCAGAAGCAGACCATCTGTGCAACGCACAGCGATATGAACGGAGCGCAGGCAGAAAAGATACCCGTGCAGGCTCATACCGAAGGAAACTGCATACAAGGGCCGGGGAAGTAGAGATCACCGTACCGAAATTGAGAGCGCTGCCCTTTGAGACAGCGATTATTGAAAGATACCGCAGAAGAGAGACCTCTGTAGAAGAAGCCTTGGTAGAGATGTATCTGGCAGGAGTATCGGTCAGGAGAGTAGAAGACATCACCGAAGCACTCTGGGGGACCAAGGTCAGCTCCGGGACCGTATCGCGGCTCAACAGCAAGATCTACGAGACAATCGAGAAGTGGCGAATGAGCCCCATTGAAGGGGAGCATCCCTATGTATACCTTGATGGGATTTCAATGAAGCGGAGCTGGTCAGGAGAAGTCAAAAACGTCTCCATACTGGTAGCCATAGGGGTCAACAGAGAAGGCTATCGTGAGGTGCTGGGAGTAGCCGAAGGAGCCAAGGAAGACAAGGCCAGCTGGACAGCCTTCTTACGGTATCTCAAGGGAAGAGGCTTGAAAGGGGTTGAACTGATCATCTCGGATAAATGTCTGGGGCTTATAGAGAGCCTGGGGGATTTCTATCCGAAAGCGAAATGGCAGCGGTGCATGGTGCATTTCTACCGCAATGTCTTTACCCTTGTGACAAAAGGAAAAGTGAGGGAAGTTGCAGCGATGCTCAAGGCGATCCATGCACAGGAGAACAGGGAAGAAGCTATCAGAAAAGCAGGCTGTGTGGCAAAGAAGCTTGAGGTGATGAAGCTGGGCAAAGCGGCCAAGCTTCTGAGTGAGGGAATACAGGAGACATTGAGCTACTATGCCTTCCCTGAGGAGCATCACCGGCGGATTCGGACAAATAACCCCCTTGAACGGATCATGAGGGAGATCAGACGAAGGACGCGAGTGGTAGGAGCATTCCCTGACGGAAACTCAGCGCTTATGCTGGTTGCGGCAAGACTCAGGCATATCGCAGGGACGAAATGGGGGCTAAGGCAATATCTAAAGATGGATCGGCTTGAGGAGCAGGCAAGGGAATTGGCAGCATAGAGGGAAAACCAGATGAGGACACCAGATCAAATGTGCGAAAGATTCTTGACACTATCTACGAAGAAGATTTCGTCATCTTTTAATGGCGTCCGAAGCTCATAAAAACAAGGAGGAATACTCAATGGCTCATGAAGTTAATGTAAAGTTTCATGCAACAGTTGTAGCTCACAGGGATATTGAAATCGAGATCAAAACTAACATGGGGAAACTGGGGACTCTATTAATAAGCAAAGGTAATGTCGAATGGTTGCCCAAGTCCAAGTCAGTTAATAAAAAACGCTTGTCTTGGCCAAAATTTGCCGAACTTATGGAATCAGAAGGCAGATCCACGAGAAAAAAATAAGATTACGAAATATGGTCATTGTCGTAGTGCAGTACATTTGCAGCGGAGCTTGTTCCGCGTGGCAATTCATAAACCGCGTTGCAACCGTTTAGGATTTTGAATTTCTTTAAACAGAGGTGCTGAACTTACATTTACATCAATGTGTTCCTTAAATAGTTTTTTTGCATAACTTGGCTCTTTAAGAGCTTGACAGAATCTATATTCAGAGCGTGCAATTTGTGATCCAAAATACCATATGCCCTGATTTATAAGTTCTGGTTGATCAAAGTCGACTAGCCATTTTGCAACTTCCTCATCCTTCATTTTTGTGTCATTTTCAAAAGAACGAACTGCTCTACGAATCCAAGTATCTACTGGTTGCAAAAGCCACCTGTCCTTGTCCTTTATAAGTTCACGAGACAATTCAAAATACACACTAAAGTCTCTAAGAAATAGTGAGGCAATTTTAGGGCCAACACCCCGAATCTGTCTTAAATTGTCCCACATATCTTTGATTTGCTCATTGGTTAATCGTTGTTTGATTTGACCTATAATCTTTAGGTCCATCTTGCTCTTTTGAAAAATACACCAAATGCATTTGCATGGCTGTTTTCCATGATAAACATGATAAAGAGGATTCAATTTCTCATTCAACTTTTTATTATTATCGTCTAATGTATTTTGGTTCAGTAACATAATAAAATCTTTCCACACTTTTTTCTGAGAGGGTGGAAAACGGTGCAGGGTTATTGCATCGACGGCTGCATGCGCATATGAAGGATTGCGCCCTTGTCGCTGAAAAGCGTATACATTAATAAACAACTGGATGACATCGAAATCCGAAAGCTGTCCCATCTTTCCCCAAGTTGGTTCCATATATCGAACGTAACAAATCTTAGAGGATTTGATGAAGATGTCTTGATATACTTTTTTCATTAATTCTCCTTTTCGTTTTTATGAGTCTTTTCAGTCCTGATTTCCGTCGATTAATAAATTATCCGTGTTTTTGTACAGCCGCATCAAACTCGTTTCTCACCTCCTCCCTTAACCACTCCGGCCCTATTACCTCAACATTCGGCACCCAGGAATAAATCCACTTCTTTATCTCCTTTACCCCGGCGACCGTGAAGGTCATCTCAACCTCGCCTGAAGGGAGAGCTTTCCTTTTCTCAGAGGGATGCCATTGCTTCTTACGGGTCACATGTTCGGCAGCCTCCTTTGAAAACCGTACAGTAACCTCTACCGGCTCAGCATCCCATATGCCCCAGCTGTCTGCAAAATGCCTTTCGAGGTCGAAATCAGCCGGCTTTGAAAAGCTGAAATTCGTCACCTTCAGGTCAAGGATTCTGTCGAGGAAAAAATGACGAAGGGCCTCTGCCAGGTGGCAATATCCCACGAGGACCCAATCGCCGTCATGAAAGACTATGCCATAGGGATCGAGCCTGCGTTTTTTTGTCTCCCCGGAATGAGTGCCTTTGTAGGTAACCTCGATCCGCCGCCTTTCCTGTGTGCAGTTGAGTATGGAGGTGAAATATTCCGTCATCTTTTCAGACTCTACAGCATTTGGTATCTTCAGGACTATCGGATTGCTTACCGCAGCAGGCGTATTTGTTGCGCTCGTTATGGTTTCGACAAATTGTTCGAACTCGGTCTTCAGGCCTTTACCAAGGTGGGCTGCCGCCTCTCCCATGATCATCAGAAGCTGAAACTGTCCTTCCGAAAGGGCGAGCTTCCTGATTCTGGTCCCATTTACAAATTTATAACCGCCACGCTCTCTATCTAATTCAATGGAGTCTATCGAATCGATGATCTTCAGATATCTATGAACTGATCTCTCGGACAGGCTGAAGCGCTCTCGTATGGAGCTGATGGAGGGATACCGGTTCTGAGCAATAATGGCATAGAGGTCGAGAAGGTTTCTGACCTTATCTTTCACTCCCGCTGGACCAGTCTGAGAGTCTTTCCCTCCTCTTTTCTTCAGCCCCTTGAAAGATCTTTGCGGCATGCCATATTATGGTAAATCCCGTGACTTTCTTCAAGACAAAATAGAGCCGTTTAGATCATCTTATATAGCTTTTCGAGCAGCTTCACCATAGCTAACGTATCCTGCTTGCAGTATTCAAACAGGGCTTTTCTGATATGTGCAGGATCAGTGGCAGAGCACATCTCAAAATATGCCTCCTGGGCTTCACCGCCGTGGCTGACTTCCATCCCATCATAGGTCATCTCTGGTATCAGGGCAGGCAGAACAGTCTTAAGCGAAGCAGAACCCTGCATCTTCCAGTGGTACACATGCCGCTTTGCAAAGGGAGCTTGCAGGTCCTTCATATTGTCAATGATCCCATCCATCTTTTTTGCATATTTGGGAAACCAGCCCTTAAGGTTGGTCAGTATCCCGGTCTCAAAAGATTTATGATAAGCCAATACGCAGGCATTAGCAGGTATCTCACTGTACATCCTCTTTGCTATCTCCTCCCTTGGGTCCTTTCCGGGTTCCGCAAGATATTCATAATGCTTAGGCCTGGTACCTTTGCGCTCGATTATGTGAAGGGAATACTGAAACGGTATCTTTTGATATGGATACGTGCCGTTGAAAGGCGGGATCGGCAGCTGGAATGTCTCGAAATCGAAAAAACAGAGCGGATAGGACAAAGAATCCAGGAAGTCTTTTACGCCGGTTTTGTTAATGATCTGCTTCTTTCCGAGGTGAGCCTCCACCTGAAACCGCTGCCGTGCCTCTAATCGCGGCAGGGGGAGGTCGTCCATTCCGAGGAAGCCCTCATAATAAAGCTCGAACTTTATCTCCTTGCTGCCGCAGAGATCAAATATAGAGTCTTTTTTAGGCAGATGCGCCCGGCAGTGGTCCTGGAAACCGCATTCATAGGGCTCTTCGCAGTGTTTGCCAATGTCGATTACGGGCTCTGCACCTACCAACATTTCTTTGAGTTCACCAACATTTTCTGCAATGAACGCCTGATTCTCTTTTACCTCTGATGTCATCTCCTCAACTATAAAAAGTTTTTCGGGATCAATCTTGCCCTTCCTTATATATGCCCTATTGAGATGAACGAGATGAGCCTTCCTGACAGGGAGTCCCGCCTTTGTTGCAACGTAATACTGTAGTGATAGGTCGTTCAGATAATGATCCTTTACATCATTAGCAGCCTTCACCTCGTAGATGTCCCATCCCTTCGGCGTCTTATTTATGATGTCCAGTTTCACAAAAATACCGTCGAATGAAAAAGCAGCCTCATAGATCGTTTTGGTACCCTTCCTGATTTCATTCTGCGTCATCTCAAGTTGCTCTGAATAGTCGAGACCGTCATAAGGCACCTCAATCCCGCCCGGAAACAACTCATGGGCATACTCCCCCACCTCATGTCCCCCAGCCATCCTCTGCTGAGTGTTGGCATCCAACTCCCCCTTCAGTTCAGGAGAATATTTTTCAAGATAGAGGGCCTTATGACACTGAAGCCCCTTCATGAAGAGAGTTTTACTCAGATGTGTACTCGAAGGTTTCTTTTTGCTTGCCACGTGGCTGTCCTTTCTTTCTGTGTTCATTGCGACGCTATCTGATACCTGCCCTAACTGTTATTCTCATGCCCTCACTCTCGACAACATCGATCTCCTCGTCTCAGAAGGTCCATTAATGCCTGTTGCGATAATCGCCAAGCCGACCTCTTCTGACGAGAGACGGGAATCAGTTCCTGCCGTCGAAATCATCAGGCAGTCCGGATTAGCCATATCATATATTCTCGAATTAATATCACGCACAATGTCTATAGGCACATTATGCCTTACCAGAATTCTGAGGATTATGACTTCAGCTTTTTTCAGTGATATATGTCTCGCGCGAAAAAAAGATATCGCTTCATTAACCGCGGCTTTCGGACAGCCGGTCCCGTAACCAATGTCACGTCGACCTTTGAATCTCATGATCGCATTAAAACCCTTAAGTTCATAAGCTATCTGCAGCGAATTCTCTCTCAAACAGTCTATATTGTTCAGATCCCTGTTCAGTTCTTGCCCCAGGCGTTTATCCAAGACTATCTCAAAGTTATTCGGCAGTTCACTCCACATCAGAATTTCCGATGTCGTGTGTGCAAAGGAAAAGCGTGGCAAACATCCAGCAAGACCCGCCGCAATCAGACCTCTTAAAAGCTCTCTTCTTTTCAGCATATGCTCCTCCTTCTTGTGATCCTCATGCTTATAAAAATATCATATCCGGCTGCCAGCAGTATGGCAGAAGGATACTTCGCAAGGTAGAAAGGTGCCGTTTTGAGGTCTTCATGAAATATAATTATATGTGCTAATCTCTGGCGCAGACATGCCCAAAGCCAACCTCTTTTTCCACACTAATGAATTGCCTTTTGGCAGCCCCGAACTGCTTCCGGAGCAGTCCAAGTGCCTTATTAATGTCATCTTCATCAGTGATGCTCTTGCCGGCATCAATGGCAACAAGAGATGCAGAGACATAAAGCTCTTTCAGATAGACCATCGAAAAGTTATTTGTCTGTTCTGCAAGATGCTCGACCAACACACCGCTGATCTGCTGGCCGAAAAGATGCCTGAGCATCTTCTGCCTGCATGAGTAATCGGGATTCCGGAACATCCACAGGCGGTCAAAACGACTCGGTCTGCTTGTGAGAGCAGGATCAAGTTCTTCGGGATGGTTCGTCGTTGCAAGGATCATAATGCCCTCTGAAGTTTCGAACCCATCAAGCTTATTCAGAAAATGACTCAGCATAATTTCCCCATTAAAGAGAGAGTCCAGGTCTTCAAAACAGAGCACACAGGGCGCTAATTCTGTTGCCAGTGCAAAGACTCGGTCAATGTCCCCATTTCCTGAATGGCCACGTTTTTTGTAAAGCACAAACTTAAGCTCCCGGTATGTTGAAGCTATCACCTTAAGCAGCATCGTCTTGCCGTTTCCGGGAGGTCCTGCAAAGAGAAACCCGCGTTTATAGGGTATATTCAGCCTGCGGTAAATCTCCTCTCCTTTGATAAAACCCTCAATATTGTTCCGGATATCCTGCTTTGTTTCCTCCGGAAGAATAATGTCCGCCCAGGTAACATCAGGAAGAGGTATGTTGCTGCCACTGTATACTTCTATCATGCCGTCCTGTCGGAGTTTTCCCCGGTGAAAGACCTGCAGATTTAATATCAGCCATTTGAAGATCTCTTCATTGCGGTAAGCGATCACATAATGAGAGTCCGTATCACTTGGACCCATCAGACGAAACACGCCGACTATAACTTCGTTCTCAGTTCCAGGATAAATAACAAACAGGCCTGCTGAAAAAAGGCGTTCATTCCTCTCAACGATTGTTCTGTGGGGGAGTTCCTCTTCAGATGTTCCAGGCATGCCGGCTACCTCGAAAGGTATTTTTTCGGCTATTAGAAAGTCCTTGAGCAGTATAAGTTTATCCTCCTGAAATCCTTCCCAAGCTTCGAAGCTATAGTGTGTGAGCTCCCGGTTAAGATTGTTCTTTAGAGTCAGGCTGAAATTTCTGAAAACTTGTTCATATACAAGAGGCGGCATATTTGTTTTCTCCTTTTTATTCCATATCACATCTGTGATAAGAATATCCGATGAGGCTGCCAGCATCATGGCAGGGAATTAATATGATATTTCGCCAGATAAACATGGCAGGCACTCATTTCTTTATTTCATTATCATCACTGAAAATCCAGAGAGTTGTAGGAGGGAGGCTTAGGCTTAAAGCGAAACTGAGTGAATATGTCAGTCGGTTCAACAATACCATCACGAGGCTTACATAATATGATACAGGTGGTCAGGGTCGAGTCCTCTTCTAATAAGGCGCTGCCTTCCTATACTTTCAGAAGCAGAATCTCGTCAGATTTCTTTTGCTTCTTTTTCGGATAAGCCTTTATTTCCAACCCCATACCGATGCTATCAAGATACTCCAACAGGGTGGAAATCTTCATGTCTTTACGTGACTCCAGCTTGGAAATCCCGGATTGGGAGAACGCTTTGATATCTTCCTGCTTAACGCCCATCTGCTTTCTTAATTCAGAAAGCCTGATCCTAAAGACTTCTTTCTCGGCCTCTTTTTTTGCGCGGTTAACTCTCTCGGGAGGTAAAGAAGCCTCAAGTTCACCTAAAATATCTTTCTGCCTGGTTGTGCTTTTCATTTCTTTTTTCTCCATTTCTCCAAATAGTTATCAAAAAGAGAATCAGCAATTGGAATCATCCGCTGATAGAACTGTTTATCCGAACGTTTATCTCCGCCTATAAGCAAAATTGCCTTTCTTTCAGTATCAAACGCAAAGAAGATCCTGATCAGCTTTTGCTTGCTCTGCACTCTCAATTCCTTCATGTTCTTGTGCCTGCTGCCTTTAATAGTATCAACATGAGGTCTGCCTAATGAGGGACCAATCTCTCTCAGGATCAACAGGCTTTTCAATATTGCTTCTCTGACATCATCGTCAAGCTCGACTATCCACCGAGCTATCCGGTCCGTTCTTTCAATAGCCCAGATGCTTTATAATGGGATATCATTAATATGAAGTCAAGTGAATATTTGCCCCGAGGCACAGATAATAAACATTGCATTTCAAAAGGCCCATGCCTGAGCCGAAATTGCCCAGCATCTTTTTGGCAAAGGCAAGTGTCTCTTCAACAGACATCGTCAGCTTTTTCAGCCCATAGCCCTCGTCAAAGGCATAGGTCTGGCGGTTCCTGTCATAGCCTATCGGAAAACCGGCAACCTGGAGGGTCTTGATGTAGCGATGGACTGTCCGCTCGCTCATCTCAAGGTCATTCATAAGGGAATGGACAGTCAACAGCTCGCCCTTGTCGAGTTTGTTCAGGATGGTGATAAGAGAATCGAACTTGTATGACATAAATGCCTCCTCATGCCTACAAGGATATCATACATGGCTGCCAGCATCATGGCAGCTTACGCCCCGCCTATCTGAAATTTCAATGTTATAACTGTGTTATAATGTCTGCAGGAGGTGTTTATGCAGAGGAAAATATGCACCATAGGAAACAGTCAGGGAGTATCACTGCCTTCCGAAGTACTCGAAAAACTTCACCTTGCTGTAGGATCAGCGGTTGAGGTAAAGCTGGATGAAGACCAATCAAGAATTGTCATTGAACCTGTCAAGAAGAAGAAATATCCAAAAGGCATAGACGAGAAGTTTGTCTCCCAGGTGAATGACTTCATTGAGAAATATCGCCCGGCGCTGGATGAGCTTTCCCGTAAGTGAAGTATCTGACCGCAGAGCAGGTGCTGTTTATCCACAGCAGGATTATCGACGAAACCGGCGGCAGCCACGGCCTCAGGGATGTCGGTCTTCTTGAATCCGCTGTATCTCGGCCAAAGGCGACATATGGCAATGAAGACCTCTACCCGACGTTGTCGCATAAAGCAGCCGCATTAATGGAGTCCATTGTCAAGAATCATCCGTTTCTTGACGGAAATAAACGGACCGCTATAACCTCCGCCGGGATATTCGTGCAGATGAATGGGCATCTGCTCGAAGCCTCACAGAAAGAATTGGTGGACTTCACACTGGCCTTGGCGACTAAGAAGGCTGCCTTTGAAATGGCGGTTAAATGGTTCAGGACTCATAGCTTTAGCCCAGGGTGATTCCGTCGTGAGAAGAGGCAGATTACTCTTTTTCGTAGCCAGTTTTGCGGGAAAGTCAGCTGTCGAGGCCGAGGTCTATCGCCACTGTCTTTATTACTGAGTCGTCGATCGAGGAACGTTTGAAGAGATATCCTTCAAGCAGGGCGTTGTCGCAGATGGTATTTATGAGCCTTGGGCTTCCGTTTGAATACTGGTATATAAGCTTTATAGCCGATTCGCTGAAGAGGTCGCTTGAGCAGTTTGCGACCTTCATCCGGTGCATTATATAGTCTCTGGTGTTCTCCTCTGAAAAGGACTGAAGACGTATCCTGACAGCGATCCTCTGCTTCAGCGGCTCATCAAGGGACATTACCTGATCGAGCTCGGGCAGGCCGAAGAAGATAAAATTAACCATCTTGCCTTCCTGGCTCTCCATATTCAGCAGTCCCCTGAACTCTTCCATGATCTCCCGCGAGTTCAGCATCTGGACCTCATCCATTAAGATTACAGCCTTCTTCCCCTCTTCGTTGATCTCATGCAGCCTTCTGAATATCTCGCCGAGGAGCTCTATCTTGTCATCCCGGATGTTTTTGACTCCGAGCTGGATTGCGAGCTTTTTAAGCAGCCACTCGGAGCTCACCGAAGAATGAATGATGACCAGGAGCACAGCCTCATAATGCGCTTCATCGAGTCCTTCCAGCAGTTTTCGTGCAAGTGTGGTCTTGCCTGCCCCGATATTGCCTATGACTACTGCAAGCCCTTTTTTTGTATCTATCGCATATTTCAGCTTCATGATGGCCTCGGACTGCTGGGGGCTGTTATAGAAGAACCTGCTGTCCACGACATTGGAAAAGGGATGTTCGGTAAGCTTGAAGAATTCTAAATAATCCATGTGGACTCCGTTATACCGTGCCTTTCCGGGATTTTTCGCTGATCAGGTGATTGCCGCTCAAAGATATGAGACCCTGTCCTTCCGCTCTCTCGGCTTTTCGTCCGGTTTTTCCGCTTCACCGCTTTTGAGAAGCCGGGTCTTAATATGGGTCAGCTTTTCCGAGACGCCCCGGAAGCGGGCGTTCCAGCCATAAACCCCGGTGTACAGGTCCATGGCCTCCCTGAGGTTGTCATTTTTCTCATAGGCCTCGGCAAGGTCGTAACTTATCGCCCAGTAGGACTCGTCTTTTTCGGGGAGCTCTTTCAACGCCTTCAGCAGGACGTCTATCGCAAGCGAATAGAGGCCTTTTTCCATATAGCAGACACCAAGCATCGTCGAGGACTGCAGAAGCCTCTTGGGGTCGTTTCTGGATGTCTGGAACTCCTTTATCGCGTCATCGATCAGCCCCATCTCCTTGTATGCTATGCCGAGGTTGTAATGTGTCTCGGAGTCTTCTGAACCGAGCTCTTTCTCAAGCCCTTTCTTGAACTCATGGAAGATCTCCAAAACGTCATTGTCGAGTGCCGGTTCCGGCATCTCCTGGGCATCTACAAGATCCTGGTCAGTGAATACGAACTCTTCATATTCCCCTTTTTCAGGTCTTTTCCCAGCCGGTTCGGTTATTTCCTCTTCAGGAGTAATTATGTCAGAAGAAGGTATCTCGCTCGTAGTCATTCCGGGAGGAGTCAGCTCCTGAAACACCGTTTCTGCTGCAGGCTCCTCACGGATTTCGAATGTATCAGGCATCTCCTGCGTCTCGGCTGCCTCGGAGATCTGGCCGAGATTATCCAGTCTCTCTCTGATCTCACCATTGTCAGGGAAGAGCGAATGGAGCCTCGACAGTATCTTTTCAGCTTCCTGGGCGAGTCCCTGTCGCGAATAGAAGTCAGCTTCAGCGATCTCTTCTTCGTAATCCTCAATATTCGGTCCTGCTGTGCCGCCTTCTGCAAATTCAGCAGCCCCGGACGGGTCATAAGTCGCCTTTTCCTCCAGGGAGGGCCTGAACCCCCGTTCAGACAGCCTGGGGTCTTCGGGATATAGATCCAGAGCCTCACCGATAATCTTCTCCGAATTCCCAAGGTCGCCGGTCCTCCTGTAAAGTTCATGCAGGATTAGGCATTCCGTCACTGCGGATTCCTTGTCTGCATTGTCGACATAAAGGGCCTTTAATCTGGTATGGACGTCGATATTCTGGGGTTCCCTGACCTTGAGTCCTTCAAGGAGCCGTATCGCCTCATTGAGAAGCCCGTATCTGGAGAAGATGTCGGTTTCGATGAAGATCTCTTCAGGGGTCTTTTCCCCTTCGCGGATATGTATTGTAACCGGCTCCTTTGCCGGTTCCATCTCCGGCTCCGGTTCTTTCGTCAGCTCGCCGATGAGTTCCTGCAGGCTGAGGTCATCAGGCCTCAGTTCCAGAGCATCACGGTAAAAGGCGGCGGCTTCATCTTCCATGCCCTTTGTCCTGAAGGCATCTCCGAGGCTGATGAGTTCTTCAGCGACGTGGTCACTCTCTCCTAACTGGCGAAAGAGTGAGACCAGCCTTTTCCCTGTTTCGAAGGGGTCGATCTCCTTGAAAGGCTCCAGGAGCTTTATCGCATCCTCATATTTCTGCTCCATGATCATCTCGTCAATGACAGGGAGAAATTCTCCCCAGGCCTTTTCCCTTTCCCCTTCTTTTAAATAAAGCTCTCCCAGAAGCCTTCTGGGTTTGACATTATCCGGGTCCAGTTCAATGATCCTTGCGAGGCTTTCCCTGGCAGTCTCGGTCTGGCCGGCCCGGAGAGTAAATTCCGCATACATGAAGAGGATTTCCGCATCGTCGGGGAAAAGAGTTGAGGCCTCCTTCAGATGCCTGACCGCCCTCTGAATGTCGCCTGACTTCTCAAATATGTTCCCGATGCCGAGGATCGCCTCTTTATTGAGCGGGTTGATACCCAGCGCCTTCTGATAATATGCCTTTGCATTTTCGCTGTCTCCCTTTTCATCATAAAGCCTGCCTACCTGGATATATTCCCTGGCGGCATCGGTCGAAAGTCCTTCTTTGAAGAATATCTCTGCTACCTTGTTTCTCAGCGGTATATTGGCGGGCGAGAGAGAGAGGATCTTTTCATAGATGTCCAGGATACTATCCTTTTTGCCCTCTTTGGCAAGGCTGTCGGCTGTAGCAAGATAATACTTTATGGCATCAGTCGTGAGGCCTTTTTCCTCACTCAGTTGTCCGAGGGAATTAAGGGCTTCGGAGTCTACGGGGTTGATGTTCAGCAGCTTTTTGTAAAGGGCGAGCGCCTTGAGGGAAAAGCCCTCCTGCCTGAAAAAAAATGCCGACTTGTGGAAAAACTCGACTGAGTTTTTCTTGTCGCCTTTTTTGAGGTAAAGATCACCAATGATATTATAGGTGTTACCGTCATGCGCATCTCTGGGAAGTTTTTCCCATTCAGCAATGGCCTTGTCAACCTGCCCACGCATCAGGTATTTTTGGGCCTCTTTCATTATTGCGTTTTTATCTGCCATAACGTCTCTTAATATATATTACTCTGTAAAAAAGTGTCAATAATACAACACCTTAGAGATATTTATGAGGTCTATTTCCGGTTCTTTTGTTTATGCATCAGGTTGAGCATCAGCCAGGACTTATATCTATAAGCATAACAGATTTGCCTGAATTGGCAATGACAAGAAGGAGCGCAATCCCGAGAAACTTCTGCTGTCAGGCAGGTTTGACAGGTATCAGGTTTTTATGCTTAAATATCTCCGCCTTTAAAAGATAACCCTGCGAGGTTAAAAAGGCAAAGGAGTCAGCGTGAGCTGCGATCGCATAAAAAAACCTGCATTCAATCCTCTTGAACACCCCTTGGAATATCTTTTTTCTTTTTCCTGTCTCCGAAATGACATAGTTGTTTCCTGCATCCATGTAATTCTCAGAAACAGCCGGGGAGCCGGCTATGCCTAAAGAACTGCTTGACAGGAAAGATATCGAGCGCGCCATAACAAGGATGGCCCATGAAATAATAGAAAAGAACAAGGGAGCGGAATTGCTCTGTCTGGTCGGCATCCAGAGAGGCGGGGTACACCTTGCCAGGAGACTTGCCGAGAGGCTGAAGGAGATTGAGGGAGGGATTATGCCGGTAGGCACACTGGATATCTCCCTCTATCGTGACGATATCTCGGTGAGAAAGGAACAGCCTGTGGTGAGAAGGACAGAGGTGTCTTTCGAGATAACGAACAGGAAGGTTGTCCTCGTCGATGATGTGCTCTTTACCGGACGGTCTATACGGGCGGCCATGGATGCTGTCATGGATCTCGGCAGGCCTTCTGCAATACAGCTTGCCGTGCTTGTTGACCGGGGTCACAGGGAGTTGCCGATAAAGGCAGACTTCGTCGGCAAGAATATCCCGACGGCCATTGATGAGACGGTTAAGGCAGAGTTCAGCGAAGACGGGACTGAAGATAAGGTGGTCCTCGAATGAGCCTGAAGGCAA
>JACRHE010000077.1 GCA_016217695.1 Nitrospirota bacterium
ACAAGGAGGAAAACCAGTATGAGGAAATTGACGACAGGCCAGATATATCCCTTTAGCACAGATACCACTGACTCCTCGCCGTGGGCCTCTGCGCCTCCGCTGCCGAAGGCCGGCGTAATAAAGACTGCGGTCAGGCACAAAAATGGTATTGCCGCCTTCAGGATGGAAGATGCTGTTTTTCCTTTCTTCTGGCTTCTGTCTTCTGCCGTCTTCATGCCTTAACCAGCTTCCTGACTATCTCGTCGGAGAATTTTTCTACGTCGGACTTCAGGGCCTGCCTTGCCTTTATAACCTCTGCCCTGAGCTCTTCCCTAGCCTTCTGCAGCATGCCTGCGGCATTCGCCTCAGCCTCGGAAAAAACCTCTTTCTGCCTGCCAAGGCCTTCATTTCTCAGGCCTTCGAAGGCATCCTTTGCCTTGTTTCGCGCCTCGGCTATCTCCCTGTTCATCCGAGCAATGCCCTCTTCTTTTCTGGCGCCCATCTCCTTTGCGGCGTCCAGGGAACCCCCGATCGCGTCCTTTCTTTCCTTGAATATCTTGAGAAGGGGCTTAAAAAGGATTATGTTCAGGAGAAAGAGAAGGCCGAGGAAATTCGCCATCAGGACCAGCAGCCATTTTACATGGATATCAAGCATCGTATCACCTTAACGTAAGATTTTTTACTGAAAAACGATTCGAAGATTATCACAGCTCAAAAATCTTTGTCAAGACATTTTATATTTAAAAATAAGAGGTTATCTATAATTTTATCTATAGGTTGATAAGTAATATTTATCATCCTTTGTTTGCGCGCTCTTTCCGATACGCTGCAAAGTTTCGCGATCCAGCTGACGGTGTCATCGAGCGTGGAAGACTATTGACCTTTGCTCAGGGCCTGTGGTATAAATTCATCAAGTTTCGGAAGTTTTTGTCGTAACCATGTAGAGCCGCAAAGACTTTGAGCTTTGCGGTTTTTTTTTGTTACTGACTTCCGGAGCTGTTTAAAATATTTTTTTCAGGAGGTTACAGCAGTATGCAGAAAGGAACAGTAAAGTGGTTCAATGAAGCCAAAGGTTATGGATTCATCACACAGGAAGACGGGGGAGACGTATTCGTCCACTATTCCGAGATTCAAGCCAATGGTTTTAAAACCCTTGCTGAAGGCCAGGCAGTCAGTTTCGAAGTGGCAGACGGCCCGAAAGGTCCCAAGGCAGTAAACGTAATGAGAATCTAACAGACCGGAATACTATTTGTTCGTAAGCCCAGCGCGTCCAAAGCCCCTTGAGGAAAGGGGCTTTGGCTTTTAGTGCCGGTTACCGCTTTCTGGCCTTCATCAGCCTCTCGTACTTCTCATGTCCGATGCATTCCTTTGCAGCAGGGCACCATTCAATACATGAGGGGCCGAGCTCCCTGGTGATCTTCCTGCCGCAATGCCTGCAGTCCATCTCTGTTTCGTCACTCCATATCTCGTTCGGAGTATCACACCAGAAACAGCAGACCTCCTCAGGATACGGGTTCCTTATCTCTTTGCTTCCCGGACAACTTTCCTTAAACATGATAACTATATTTTACCAGACGGGACAGGGATGTATATGAGCTATGTCATATCCTTTCTCTGTCACCCCGAACAGAGTGAAAGGTCCGATACTTATGGCAGAAAAAGATTTCTTCCGATAGTCGAAATGACATCCATGCTCATCTTCCCCAGCGTCTGTATATTTCATGGTCTATGCCCATCGCATCAAGGATCTTCCCTGAGACAAAATCGACCATTTCATCGATGGTTTCCGGCCTGTGGTAAAACCCCATGACAGGCGGCGCTATCTTTACTCCCATGCGGGCGAGCTTCAGCATATTCTCAAGGTGAATAGCGCTGAAAGGCATCTCCCGCGGGGCAAGGACCAGAGGCCTTCCTTCCTTGATCGTCACATCAGCAGCCCTCTCGATCAGGCTGTTCGTATAGCCATTTGCGATGCCAGCAAGACTCTTCATGGAGCAGGGCACCACAAACATCCCGTCCGTCCTGAAAGATCCGCTTGCCACAGGAGCCTCGAAGTTCCCGGCGTCATGGTAATGGATATGTACCGAGCCTGAAAAGCTGCGTATCTTTTCCTCAATGTCGGATTCAGAATCACCGGCCCAGTCGACACCTGCCTCGTCCCGCATGATCGAAAAAGACTGCTGAGATATCACGATATGAACCTCTGCGGTAACTGCCAACTCCCTCAACACCCTGAGACCGATGATCGAACCAGTAGCGCCTGTAATGCCGAAGACATACCTTTTCATGCGATATGGTCCATGAGGGTAAAGATGAATATGGTGAGACTGATATATCCATTCATATTGAAAAAGGCCATATCGAGTTTGCTGAGATCGTCCTTCCTGATTAGAGAATGCTCATAGATAAAGAGGCCCGCGATGACCAGCATGCCTGCCCAGTAGAGATTGCCGAGCCTGAATACAAGACCGTTAGTCAAAAGCAGGCCGAAGGAGACCATATGAAATATCCTGGCTAAAATAAGCGACCGCCTTATCCCGAACCTCTGCGGGATCGAGTAGAGGCCGTGTTTACTGTCGAATTCCATGTCCTGCAGCGCATACAGCACGTCAAACCCCGCAAGCCAGAATATAACCGCAAATCCAAGAGGAAGTATCCTCATATCTACGAAACCGTTCACAGCTATCCATGCGCCGATCGGACCGGCCGAGATAGAGAGTCCGAGGATGAAATGGGAAAGCCAGGTGAACCGCTTGGTATATGAATACAGTAACAGGACAGCAATGGCAACAGGCGATAACTTCAGGCAGAGGGGGTTCAGCATGGCAGCGGCAGATACCAGCAGGCCGAAGGAAACGATCACAAACAAGACCGTCTCGCCGACCCCCAGGAGGCCACGTGGAAGCTCTCTTTGAGCCGTCCTTGGATTTGCGCTGTCTATCTTCCTGTCTATTATCCTGTTGAGCCCCATGGCTCCCGACCGTGCGCCGACCATGGCAACTGCTATCCAGATTATCTGCCGGAGAGAAGGCATTCCCGAGGCCGCGATAATGGCGGCAGTGAAGGCAAATGGGAGCGCAAATACCGAGTGCGAAAACTTGATCATCCGGAGATACAGGGAAACCCTCTGCAGAACAGCGCTCATGAACACCTCATCACTTATTTGCTCTTAGTATAACCAATTATCAGATATAATTTTAATACCACCATGGGGAGAGACCTTTCCATAAGAGCCCTGATCTTTATCGCCTCCATGTCGAGTCTTTCCTACGAGATCGTCCTGACCAGGGTCTTTTCGATATCCCTCTCGTATCACTTCGCCTTCATGGTCATAAGCATAGCCATGCTCGGCATAGCAGCGAGCGGGACCATCCTCTCAGTCTATCCCCGCATGAAAGATACCAGGTTTATTTCTCTATATTTCCTGATCTTCTGCGCGAGCCTTCCGGCTGGCTATCTGCTGATCAACCATATCCCATTTGACCCGGCAAAATTCTCGTGGGACAGGGCACAGATCTGGTACCTGGGCCTCTATTACATTATTCTCTCCCTCCCGTTCTTCGGCTTCGGGCTGGTCATCGCGTCCGCACTTTCCACAATGAAGGGCCAAAGCGGCTATCTTTACGGCGCAGACCTGACAGGAGCCGGAGCAGGCTCAGTCGCCACCCTGCTGCTTCTTTCCGTTCTGGAACCCGGTGAGATAGTCTTTGTCATCTCCGGGGTCCTCTCCCTTTCGGCATCACTTTACTGCCGGAAAAGATTAAGGCTGGCCTCCCTGCTTTTGCTCATCTCCTGCCTTGCGGTCCTGTATCTCCATCCTCCATGGATCGCCCCCAGGATATCGCCTTATAAACCCCTTGAGAACGCCCTTCGCTTCCCCGGCTCTTCTCTGATCAGGACATATCACAGCCCCTTCTCCCGAGTCGACCTGTTTCACAGCCCGGCTGTCAGGTTCGCACCGGGACTGAGCCTGAGATACCTCGGAGGGCTTCCTGATCAGACGGGCATCTCGGTTGATGCCGGGGACATATTCGCCATAACAGATGACAGTAACAGAGGAGCACTCGAATTTCTCAGGCATCTTCCATCATCGCTGCCTTTTGAGATGTCGCCCAAAAATGACGTTCTGATCCTCGATCCAAAGGGCGGAATGCCTGTCCTCGCTGCGGAATATTATGGTGCAGCAGATGTATACAAAATCGATTCCAATCCCCTCTTAATCAGGGCGGTGCAGGAATTCAGGAATGGTTCTTATTCGCACATATATAGAAAAAATACCTGGTCGGGCCTGGGAAGAAGCTGGCTGGCCTCGTCCTTAAGGAGATTCGATCTCATAGACATATCCTTGACCGGCGCCTCTGCTACAGGCTCTTTCGGTTTTTCAGAAGATTACCGCTTTACAGTCGAGGCCTTCGAAGAATACATCGGGCATCTGAGCTGGGACGGGATGCTGAATCTGAATCTTTTTATCCTTCCTCCGCCCAAAACAGAACTCCGTATGCTCAATACCCTTATAGCCGCCGCGGAAAAGTCCGGAATACAGGATATCAGCAGCCATATTGCGGCGATAAGGAGTTGGGATACGATCACCCTGCTCCTGAAAAGATCAGCACTGACCCGCGAGGATATTGAGAAGATAAAAGATTTTGCCGAAGACAGAAGATTTGACCTTGTATATTATCCTGGCATTACCGGACAGGAGACGAACCGGTTCATAAGAATGCCTGAGGATAGTCTCTTCCCTGCGTTCGGCCGGCTGCTGTCGAGCAACATGAGAGATGAGTTCATTAAGGGCTATCTCTTTGATATCAGACCGGTTCGTGATGCCTCTCCCTTTTTCCATTATCATTTAAGGCTTAAGAACGCTCCGGAGATCTACAAACTTATAGGCGACAAATGGCTCTATTTCCTGGAAGAAGGCTATCTCCTGCCGGTAATACTTATGCAGATCCTGCTGATAAGTTCAATCCTGGTGCTGCTGCCTGCCGCACTCCTGAGGTCCGGCTATAGTCTGAGCGGAGATGGAAGCCTATTTATGTCGCTCTCATACTTCGCATGTCTTGGCATCGGTTTCATGTTCGTAGAGATATCTCTCATACAAAAGATGGTGCTCCCTCTTGAGAATCCCTCTTACGCAGCCGCAACTGTGCTTGCATCGATGCTGATCAGCTCAGGGACAGGGAGCTTCCTGAGCCAGCGCTTCAGGGCACTGCAGCTAAACTTAGTATTGCCGTCCCTGTCTCTTATTATCCTTGCCTACAGCATTTTCCTGCCCGCCGTTACGAACGTCCTGCATCCGTATCCCTTACAGCTTAAGAGCCTCTTCGTTTTTATAATCCTCTTCCCTGCAGGATTTCTGATGGGGATCCCCTTTCCGGCCGGGCTGTCCCTGCTCAGCAGAGAAAGTCCGGGACTGATACCATGGGCATGGGCTGTAAACGGCTGCCTGTCAGTGCTTGCGCCGATTCTGGCGGTCATGATAGCCATATCTTCAGGATTTACAGTTGTTATCATCCTCGGAACGGTCATGTATCTGCTGGCCTTTTTCTGCATACGAAGAGTTACGGGAGGTTAGCCCCGCACCACTACCGTCCAAGACAATAGAAAAGAGGGCTGAATGCCGAATAAAAACAGCAGCGACTCCTTGAAAGAGAGCCGCCTGAAATATTATGAAGGGCCGCATTTATAGCGACAGCGATGATGACAAAAAGAGGTTTGCCGCCGCAAGATATTGTCGGTTTGCTGTTTTTAGGAGGTGTTCTGCACTCGTGCAACGGCATCTTATGTTAGGAGTGAGTCCGCACTATTCATAATTTCACTTCGGGTTAGCGCCTCTTCTGTACCTCGCCTGTCATAGGCACAAATGCAACCCCTCCAAGCTGCTCGATATCCAATTCCCCCTTTTTCTTCGTTGCAAGCGTCAGGGTCTGAAAAAAAAGTGTGCTCCCAAGCGGAATGACGAGCCTCCCGCCCTCTCTGAGCTGCCTGATCAACGGAGGAGGTATATGGTTGGCTGACGCGGTCACAATGATCGCATCAAACGGGCCGAACTCCTCCCATCC
The DNA here is from genome assembly GCA_016217695.1 of Nitrospirota bacterium. Classification (GTDB taxonomy): domain Bacteria; phylum Nitrospirota; class Thermodesulfovibrionia; order Thermodesulfovibrionales; family UBA6898. The sequence goes on from JACRHE010000077.1 coordinate 6,042, forward strand.
AAAATATCCGTCCCCGCTTTTTCCCCTGATATTCTTATACCCCAGTTCTTTCAGGAGCTTGCCTGCCTTCTCGGCAAGTCTTTGCCTGATCTCGATCGTATAGACCTCTGATACGATCTCGGCAAGCACGGCAGCCTGATACCCTGAACCGGTCCCTATTTCCAGAACCCGGTCTCCTGGCTTAAGCCTTAAGGCCTCTGTCATGAGTGCCACAACATAGGGCTGAGAGATCGTCTGGCCTTCAGCAATAGGAAGCGGGTTATCGCCGTACGCCCTGGACGCATAGCCCTTCTCAACAAAGAGATGCCTGGGGATCTTCGCCATCGCATCAATCACCCTCATGTCTCTTATGCCCCTTCCCTGGATATCAGACGCTATCATCTTCCGGCGTTTTGAGGCCAAATCATCAGACGCAGAGGCAGGGGACGAAAAAAAGAACAGGTATAGGTATAAAGGGAAAATCAGACAGACAGAGATGATCCTCGCGATACGCATGAGTTCAGAAAACCGTATCAGGCGTTTTCGGTATTATCACATTGATTAGGGACCTAATCTCTTCATCAGTCAGCGGTCCGCCGTTTTTCATATCCCAGCCCGGCATCATGGAATTCTCAACACCGTTTCTGATAGCCTTCAGCAGATGCTCCCTCGGCTTCCTTCCCATCTCGGTAATGGTAGGCGCGCTTTTCCCGGCATTATGGCACATGAAACAATCCGCCCTGAAAAGATCGAAACCTTTCTTGCCTCTCCCCTGCTCAACATGACAGACCCTGCAGTTTCCGACGAATATCTCGCCGGGCCTCAGCACCTTCAGGTGAGCGGTATCCTTCAGATACATCCTGAGAGAGAGAGTCGTAACAGGCCGCTTCTGATCGTTTGCATAGACCTGGATCGTTTTGGTAAGAGAGCCCCTCTTGCCCCTGACATCAACCGACACGCTGATCCTTCCCTTCTCCCCTGGTTTCAGACGGCTGGAACTAGCCATCGCAGCAGTGCACCCTCAGGACGAGCTGATCCGTTCAATGACCAGATCCTGATCGCCGGAATTCGTAAACTCGAAGATATGCTCGACCTTTTCTGCCTCACCAAGAGTGCCGAAATCATGAACCGTCTCAACAAAACTGATCGCCGGAAGGGCATGGGAAGGTACCGGTAACAACAGCAGCAGACAAAATACAGAAAGAATAATTTTCTTCATAAGATTATTTTACAACAGGAGCGCGCCGCTGTCCAAAATGAACCGGAAAGAGAGCTGTGCTTCTACGGCAAATCAGGGACCTTGATGCCGAGCTCTTCCCCGGCCAGGGCCTCAACAAGAAATGCCTTCAGGCATCTCTTCTCATCAGCGCTCAATCCGAGAGGTTTCAGGACATGATTACCCTGCCCTCCTCCGGCGTCGAAGAAATCAATGACCTCTTCGAGGGTATTGAATACACCGTTATGCATATATGGAGCAGTTCTTGATACCTCCCGCAGAGTAGGGGTTCTGAAGGCCTTCCAGTCTTTCTTATTCTTAGTGATTAGATAGCGCCCCGGGTCTTCCTTCAGACTTCTGTAGTCCTTATAGTGGTAGACCTTCCCCACAAACCGCACTGTTGCCGTTACCCTCGGATCATTCTCAAGGGCCGCGTTTTCAGGCACATTCAAGGCATAAAATTTATTGTCGCCGAGATTGACCCCTCCGTGACACTGGACGCATCTGCCTTTCCCTTTAAAGATATCCATACCTTTTCCGACGTCATCAGAGAGGGCTTTCTCATCCCCCTTCAGGAACCTGTCGAGAGGTGAGTTCACGGATATGAGCGTCCGCTCAAAGGCGGCGAGCGCCATCGCTATCCTCTCACGGTCCGGCTCTCTGTTAAAGACCTTTTTGAAGGCAGCGACATATTCAGGAACCTGCCGTATCTGCTCCTCCAGATAGTCCAGGTTCTTGTTCATCTCAAAGGCAGACATCATCGGGAAGAGGGCCTGGTCCTCCAGTGTCTCTACCCTTCCGTCCCAGAAGAGATATCTCTGAAAGGCGACATTAATAAGCGTGGGCGAATTCCTCCAGTTCCTGGTAGTCGGATAGCTGAGCGAAATATCCTGACCATCCGAAAAAGCCAGTTCAGGCATGTGGCAGGTGGCGCAGCTCATGGTTCCGTCACCTGAGAGCCTCCTGTCAAAAAAGAGCTTCTTCCCGAGTTCAATCTTCTCAGCCGTCTGGGGGTTTGCCTTTGGTACAGGGACTGATTTAAAGGGCTCCAGATGACCGGCGAAGACGTTTGCCACAGAGAGAACCACCGATATTACGACAACTATAACGTACCTGCAGGCGAGGCCTGAAATGATGCCTGAGCGGTTTTTTTGACCGCAATTCAAAAGCAACTCCTTAAGCAAAAAAAAGCGGTCACAGCCTCGGAGTCCCGATCTTATCGGGACGAGAATGAGCGAAGACATCGTTTTGGGCCGGCACCTATTTCTTAACATTCTTCAGTTCCTCCTCGATGATCTTTTTGAGATATTCATAGGACCTGTTACCAATAACCTTCCTCCCGTTAATAAAAAATGTAGGAGTGTTATAAAGATCCATGTCAGCAGCCAGTTTCTTGTCCCTCTCGATAGCAACTGAATGTGTCATCCTGTCGAGTGAATCCGTAAAGGCCTTTATGTCGAGACCTATATCTCTTGCGTAGCGTATAAGGCTGTTTCTGTCGAGTTGCGGAGATTTTCTCAGGAGCATATCGTGCATCTCCCAGTATCTGCCCTGGTCTGCCGCGGCGAGCGAGGCCTCGGCCGCAATGTGCGAGTAGTCACGGTATTTATAGGGATAGTTTTTTATTACAAGCCTGATCCTGCCCTTGTAGGCTTCCATGATCTTTTTTACGGCCGGACCGGCCGCAACGCAATGGGGTCATTGAAAGTCAAGGAATTCGATTATCGTAACAGGGGCATCGGCAGGCCCGAAGGCAGGCGAATGTTCCAGAGGAATGATGAAACGCCTTTCTTCAGCGCACACGGGTACTGCAAGGACACAGAAAAGTATTAAACCAAGCGCTGTTTTTAGCTTCATTGCGGCCTTTTCTGCCTGCCGCCCTCCCATTTGGTTAAGGGAAAAGCGGCAGGTCTCAGACCCCCTGCATAATGAGTTCGATTAATGTACTTCCTCGGCCTCTTCGTGAGACAGAACATTAAAAAACTTCACAGCGAACTTAAAGAGAAAGATGCCGGCAGCCACCATAAAGAGCGTTACCATGATTTCGTTCCCTGTCGGAAAATAGCTGATGCCCCGCCCTTTGGCATGCCTCAGCATGCCGAAGACGCCGACATTCATGCGATTGATCACGATACCGAAGATCACCAGACAGTTCACCAGCAAGATGCTGTTCATGCCTTTCCTGACAGCAGGCAGCACCAGCAGGATCAGCGGAAAAATGACGCCTACTGCCATCTCAAGGAGGTACATCTTCGCCTCCATACTTCCGTCAAAGGCAGCTGCGATGCCTGGGCCTTTCACCAGGAGGAAGATTTTGAGGATGAAGTAAAGACCCGTAACAACAAGCGACCCGCGGGCAAGACCTGAAAGGATATCCATATTCGCAGGGTGCCTGAAAAACTTTGTACTGAGTATGGACTCAAAACTGACCATGGAAAGTCCCATCATGACAGCCGACACCAGGAAACCCAAGGGCAGGGTCTGGCTGTACCAGAGCGGATGCAGCTTTTCAGGCACGATCAGGTAGACAGCGCCGAGAGATGACTGATGAAGTGTCGAAAGGAGCGTTCCGAAAAGCGCTATAGGCATCATGATCTTTTCCACGAACTTCTGCACTCCCTTCAGCCCGATCTTTTCAAAAAACATCGGGCTCGATTCCATGGCAAGCACCGTCGTATACAGGATAACGTGGATAGCGACAATGAACATGATCGAATTAATCTGCCACATGACCGCAGGGTGCCATAGCCTCAGCGGATGGCCGATATCCAGAAAAATGGCGGTAGCTGCCAGCAGATAGCCCAAAAATGCGGTGAGGATGGCAGGCCTGGCTATCGGCTTGTATTTCTTCATATTAAGCAGATAGACTGCGCTGGCGATCACAAAACCTCCGGCTGCCATGGCAACGCCGCCGAGCACATCGAAACCGATCCAGAGCCCCCAGGGGAAATCGTCCTGAAGGTTCGTTGTCGCCCCGAGGCCCAGCGCCAGCCTCTTATAAACGGATACCGCACCGGCTATAATGATGATCAGCAACCCCGTCGTCAAAGGCGTAAACATTTTTATCTCATGGCGTTCTGCGCTCATCATTCACCCTCCTTGTCCATATTCTTGTTCCTGCGCGTGATGATCCAGCTGCCTATGCCTGCAGCCAGGACCACACCTATGACGGCAGGGATACCTGAGATATATTTCCAGGTCAGATCAGGCAGAACCTGTTCACTGACCTTCCCAAACCCTATCTGGTCGAGAGGCAGCGCTGAAAGCAAAAGCACGGACGTACCACCTGCCTCGTTCTCTCCATATATATGGTTGACGTATTTCTCGCTGTTTTCGCTTATCCTTTTCCTGGCCTCTTTCAGATTTTTTTCTATACTGTCCTCAAAGTGGATCGTCCCTGAAGGACAGGTCTTGGCACAGGCCGGAAGTTTTCCGTCCAATATCCGTTCGTAACAGAACGTGCATTTCTGTATCCGGGGGGAGATCTTCTCCCACTCAAACTTCGGAATATTGAACGGACAGGCCAGCATGCAGTAGCGACACCCGATGCATCTTTCTGCACGATATATCACAGGCCCCTCTTCGGTCTTGATCAGCGCAGCAACAGGGCAGACAGATACGCAGGCCGGCTTTTTGCAGTGGAAACAGCCGTTTCTTGCAAAGTTCCAGAAGAGTTTATTCCCATGTTCTCCCTCAAAAAAGGCTATGTTGGTGTATGTCCGGGCATTCAGCCTCGGCGGATTTGTGAAGGTCTGTCCGAGGCTGGTCTTCTCTGCGTTGTTCTGGTTCCACTGCTTGCAAGCCACCTGGCATCCCCTGCAGCCGATGCATTTCGTCGTATCTATTAAAAAGCTGGCTTCCATTGTTACCCCCTCATCCCTTTATCTTTTCGACATTGACCATAAAGGCCTTTGTCTCGGGTATCATAGTATTTGCATCACCTATTGTCGGCGTCAGAAGGTTCGAACTGTCCCCTCCGCTTCCATCCTCCGGGTACTGCCATCCGAAACACCACGGCAGACCTACCTGATGGACTGTACTGCCGGCAACCTTAAAGGGCTTAAATCTTTTTGTCACTATCGCTATCGCCCACACCTCGCCCCTTGCTGATTTAACACGTACCTTTTCACCTGAGGTTATTCCCTTTTCTCCTGCCAGCTCTTCACTGAGTTCAACAAACTGCTGCGGCATCATCTCAAGAAGCCACGGCTCGTGCCTTGTCAGGACACCAGTCTGCCAGTGCTCTGATACGCGGTATGTTGTAGCCACAAAAGGGTATCTTACGTCACAGGATATGAATATATCCTCCGGAGCCCCGCCCTTGCCCTCTTCATAAAAGAGCTTTACTGTCGGGTTGATCCTCTGCTTGGACATGATATTTTCCTGCAGGGGGCATTCAAGCGCCTCATAATGTTCAGGGAAAGGGCCGTCCGCAAGCCCTGGCCCAAATATACCGCCCATGCCGTCAGCCCGCATGATGAACGGATACTTTCCCTTCTCATCCGCCATAGGCGGCGCAGGGCCGTCAGGCACATCACCTTCCCATACCCCCGGCTTCTGTGTATTGGGATCGGGCTTTGTCGCGTTCCATTTGATCACAGCCCTCTTCGGGTCCCAAGGTCTGCCCTGCATATCTACAGAGGCCCGGTTATAGAGTATCTTCCTGTTTACCGGCCAGCACCAAGCCCATTCAGGATAAAGACCGAGACCTGTAGGGTCTGTCTTCTTCCTCCTGGCCATCATGTTTATGATCTTGCCTTCCTTCTGCGTATAGCTCTGGGAAAAGATCCAGTTTCCGCAGGAAGTGCTGCCGTCATCCTGAAGATGGACAAAGGACGCGCAGAGCTCTCCCTTTTTACCGAGGAGCTTCGGGGGCGTTACTTTCTTGTCAAAGAGGTCTTCGAGATAGTATCCGTTGATCTCTTTTGCCACAGCATGGATGTTTACCTCTTTGATCTTCCCGTCCTTATCCCTGTGTCCGTAATTCCATGTCAGGTTTACAAGGGGTGCGGGAAACTTTCCTCCCTGTTTCTGATAGAGCTTCTTCACCCTGTAATGGAGTTGGTTCATGATCTCAGAGTCGGGCATTGACTGCCCTATCGGCTCTATCGCCTTATATCTCCACTGCGCAAGGCGGCT
>JACRHE010000005.1 GCA_016217695.1 Nitrospirota bacterium
GCTCACAGAAGTTCAGGCACAGGCGATACTCGAGATGAGGCTCCAGAGACTTACCGGCCTTGAACGTGAAAAGATTATAAGAGAATACGAGGAGACCCTGAAGGAGATTGAAAGGCTTAAGGCCATACTCGGAAGCGAAGCCCTTGTTTCCCAGATCATTAAGGACGAACTTCTGGAGATAAAGACAAAGTATGCGGACGAAAGAAGGACCGAGATAACCGAAGAAACAAAAGAAATAACTATTGAGGACCTCATTACAGAAGAGGAGATGGTCATAACGCTCTCACATCAGGGATACATAAAGAGAAATCCTTTGAGCGCTTACAGAAGTCAGAGGCGCGGAGGAAAGGGGCTCATGGGCATGGAGACAAAGGAGGAGGATTTTGTTGAACAACTCTTCATCGGTTCAACTCATGACTATATGCTTTTCTTCTCCAATCTAGGCAGGCTTTACTGGCTGAAGACGTACCAGATACCTGAGGCCGGACGTACAGCAAAAGGCAAGGCCCTGATCAATCTGCTGCAGCTTTCAGAGGGTGAGCATATCTCAACCGCCCTGCCGGTAAGGGACTTTAAAGAGGGGTATCTTGTTATGATCACGAAAAACGGAACAGTCAAGAAGACTGCCCTCACTGCATACAGCAACCCCCGCAGCAAGGGCATAATAGCCATATCTCTTGAAGACAAGGACGAACTGATAGCAGTGAGAAAGACGAGCGGAAATAATGATTTGATTATAGGGACAAGAAACGGTCTTTCCATCAAATTCAATGAGGAAGACGTCAGAGATACGGGGAGATCTTCAAAGGGCGTACGGGGCATAAAACTGACAAAAGGTGATGAGGTAGTGGCAGCTGAAGTTGCCGAGGAAAAGACTGCCATCCTCACGGTTGCTGAAAACGGTTTTGGAAAAAGGACCAAGATAGAGGACTACCCTCTCCAGGGCAGTGGTGGCAAGGGAGTTATATCTATTAAACTCACCGAAAAAGGCGGAAAAGTTGTGGGACTTCTTCAGGTGAGAGAAGAAGACGAGGTTGTTATGATAACAGGGGCAGGCAAGCTGATAAGAACCACTGCGGAAAATATCTCTATACACGGCAGAAACACCCAGGGAGTAAAGCTGATGGACACTGCCGAAGACAAGATAAACAGCATCGCAAAGGTTGTAGAGAAAGACTAGGGCCAAGGACAATGGAGCGAGGGGAAAATATGCCATGCAGACCCCTGAAGATCTCCTAAAAATAGGGCTTTGGGAGCTTGGTCTCTCATATACCGAAAAACAGATCGCATCTTTTTCCACTTATCTTGCCGAACTCAAGAAATGGAACAGGACCTACAACCTCACCGGATTAAAAACAGATCGTGACATTATAGTAAAGCATTTTCTTGACTCCCTCCTTTTCCTGAAGGGCCTTCCCCAGGGTATTCATTCGGCTGCTGACATAGGTGCGGGGGCAGGCTTTCCCGGTATCCCGTTAAAGATCATGATTCCTGAATTGCAGCTATTTCTTATCGACCCAACACGAAAAAAGACCCTGTTTCTTGAACATATACGTACCAGCCTAGGCCTTTCAGAGGCAACAATAATAAATAAAAGGATAGAAGAGGTGGACGGGATAGAGGTCGACGTTGCTGTGACACGGGCTCTGTTTAGTGTCAGGGAGTTCCTTGATAAGGCAGGGAAAATACTAAAAAGGGATGGAGTATTTATATTGAGCAAAGGGCCGAAACTTGAGAAAGAATTGGAGGGAATAGATAAGAAGAACGTCGTTATTAAGGACCTGAAACTGCCGATTGAAAATATTCTCAGACACCTCGTGATAATCAGGCGCTAGGAAAAAATCTCCCTGCTTAAGATAAGATACGCATAATAAAAAGCCATGCATGAAAAAAAGAGCGAGAGCATGCCGAGACTGCCGGATATTATGCTCTTGCCGATTTTCTTCGCCTTAAACTCGAAATAAGACTTGGGAAAGAGTGTCGCCGCTCCGAAGAGAAGCATCAGTCCTGCCAGTATCTGAGTAACCATTCTCACCATCTGCCATCACATCCCGTCGAGAGGACATCCAATGCATATAGGCCTTGTTTTGCAATGCTCTTTTGCCAACCTGACAAAAAGCGCATGATATTCATTAAAGAGATGCCTGTCTCTTTCAAGTCCCTCGTAAAAAAGCCTCTGATAACCGTCATAGGAAGAATCATACTCCATGATATTATGTCTCGAAAGCACGCGTTTTGTATAGGCGTCGATAACAAACACGGGTTTTTCAAGTGCATAAAGAATTATGGAATCAGCTGTCTCAGGCCCTATTCCGTTTACGGAAAGAAGTTTTCCCCTTATTATCACCAAATCCTCTTTTAGCATCTTCTTCATGCTGCCTCTATATTCAGTCACGAGCAGTTCTGTGAAATTCTTGAGTCTCTTTGCCTTAATATTGAAATAACCCGACGGCCTTATTAATGAAGCCAGTTCATTCACCGCAATATTATTTAGTCCGCCCGCAGTCAGAACGCCTTCTCTCTTAAGATTTAATATTGCCTTTTCAACATTACCCCATTTAGTGTACTGAGTCAAAATAGCGCCGACAGCCACCTCGAAAGGCGTTTCCCCCGGCCACCAGTGCTGGGGACCGAAGTGCTTATAAAGCCTGTTATAAATCCTCTGGAGTTTATTGCTCTTTTTCATAAACAGATGCCCTCAGTTTTTTCTTTTAGGACACCATCTTCTTTTCTGCGAGCATCTTTTCCTTTGCCCTCTTTGAACGCTTTCTCTTCTGACGGCGTATCTTCTCTATTCTCTGTCTTTCCTCGCTCTCTTTTCCCCGTATCAACTGGTCTATCTTTTTGACCAGCAGCACCCTTGCCCTATAGCGGTTCAAAGACTGAGACCTTTCCTCCTGGCATTTTATCTCGACCCCGGAGGGAAGGTGCTTAAGATACACACAGGTAGATGTCTTATTCACATGCTGCCCGCCCTTACCGCCGGACCTGATAAAGGATTCCTCAATTTCTTCTTCGCGGATATTAAGTGCATCCATTCTTGCCTGCAATTCTTTTTGCTTTGCCGAACTCACCGAAAATATGCCCATATCAAAAAATACTATACCGGCCTTCAAGACAGCAAGCCCTTTGTCTGAAAATCTTTCGCCATTTCGATTAGAATAATTAAATATCGGTTGTCTCATCGGAAAAACCTGTACGCAATGTCATGAACAGAGATAAAAAATACGATACTATCGTTATCGGCGCGGGCCATGCAGGATGCGAGGCAGCACTTGCGTCCTGTCGCATGGGGTTTTCAACCTGTCTCTTCACTATGAACCTCGACACCATAGGTCAGATGTCCTGTAACCCGGCCATAGGTGGTCTGGCAAAAGGGCATCTGGTCAGAGAAATCGACGCGCTCGGGGGAGAGATGGCAAGGGTTACTGACAGCGCGGGCATTCAGTTCAGGATGCTTAATAAGTCAAAAGGACCTGCAGTATGGTCGCTGCGGGCGCAGGCAGACAGGGTTTTATACAGACTCAGGATGAGAAGGATACTTGAATCCGAGAATAATCTCGATATCAAGCAGGCCATGATAGATGAAATCGTCATAGAAAATGCCACGGTAAAAGGGGTCAAGACTTCGCTTGGAGTTTATTACAGCTCGCGATGCGTAATCGTAACTGCGGGAACATTTCTTAAAGGCCTCATTCATGTAGGCCATGAAAGTTTTCAGGGGGGAAGGGCCGGCGAATTTCCTTCAATCGGCCTTTCCGATTGCCTTTCGAAGATCGGATTAAGGCTCGGAAGGCTGAAAACGGGCACTCCGCCAAGACTCGATGCCAAGACACTAGATTTTTCCAGGACCGAGCCGCAGTGGGGCGATGATCCGCCAATGCCTTTTTCCCATACCACTGAGAAAATAGAAAACCCTCAACTCCCCTGCTATATTACGTATACCAACAAAGAAACCCATCGGGTCATTCAGGATAATCTGCGCCTCTCGGCAATGTACAGCGGAAAGATAACCGGCATCGGTCCTCGGTACTGTCCTTCTATAGAAGACAAGGTTGTCCGCTTCGCCGACCGTGAGCGGCATCAGGTCTTCCTGGAGCCTGAGGGACTTGAGACAAATGAATATTACGCAAACGGGATTTCAACAAGCCTGCCCTTTGACGTTCAGGTAGAGTTTGTCAGGACAATCCCGGGCCTGGAAGAAGCAGAGATCATGAGGCCAGCCTATGCTATTGAATACGATTTTGTCTTCCCTACACAACTGAAGCATTCACTCGAAACAAAAATCGTCGGAGGTCTTTTCCTTGGAGGGCAGATAAACGGGACATCAGGATATGAAGAAGCCGCTGCACAGGGTCTCCTGGCAGGAATAAATGCCGGCCTTAAACTCCAGAAAAAGGAGCCTCTAATCCTTGGCAGGCATGAAGCCTATATCGGGGTACTCATCGATGACCTGGTCACCAGAGGCACTATGGAGCCATACCGGATGTTTACGTCACGGGCTGAGTACAGGTTGCTGTTGCGGCATGACAACGCTGACCTGCGCCTTATGGAAAAAGGCCGCCAAGCCGGACTGCTTTCCGGCCTGGTCTATGACAGGTTTCTGCATAAAAAGGAGATGATAGAATCCGAGATCCGCAGGATCAAAAATACAAGAATAAAGCCTGTTGCAATAAATAAGACCCTCGGAGCGCTTGGAACAGCATCCATTGCCGAGGATATAACCCTTGAACAGCTTCTGAAAAGACCTGAAGTTTCATACAAGATAGTAAAAGATTACGCTCCTCCGGAAACGGAATTAACGGAGGACACTGAAAAACAGGTTGAGATACAGGTGAAGTACGAAGGGTACATCATCAGACAGATCCAGACAGCAGAGAGGCTCAAGAAGGTGGAAGGCAGAATGATCCCCGAAGATATCGATTACGGCATCCTTCCCGGTCTTTCAAAAGAACTGCTTTACAAACTTGAAGAAGTCCGTCCTTCAAATCTCGGCCAGGCAAGCAGGATACAGGGGATGACTCCTGCTGCTATGTCAGTTATCATGGTTGCGGTCGAAAAGACCAGGAGAACAGCACTGTAATCATTATTGACGTTGCCCTCATTATTTGTAACGCAACGATTATTTCACGGCCAGTGCCTCAAGAACTTTTCGTAAGCGCCAGACATCTGAATCTTCTCCTGTTTGATCAGAGCAGATAGTTCAAAATCATATAAACATGCCCTGTACTGACGAAAAGCTTTTTCCGGCCTACCCGTGAAATTTTAATCATCCAAAAAAAACTATAGTCGGCAGAGCTGTATTGAGCTTAGAATGGCAGGGAAAAGGCGTCCGGAGCCGAAAGACAGTTCTGCCGACTGCAAAATATAAGTCTATTCATGAACTGCAGTAAAGAGGATATTTTTTGCAGATCTGCGAACGGATTTGTAAGGCTGCATGGTATGTGGAGGGGGAAGAGCAATAAAAACAAGGGGATAGAGCTGGCATGGCAGATGCATTAGTAATAAGCAGATACTAAATAAGCAAGGAAAACAGAAGGAGGATACGAAGATGAAAGATACAAGATACTCAAAGAAACTGGCATACATGGGAGCAGGGTGTGGAGTGGTGCTGTTTGCGGTATTCGGGTTGCTTCCCGGATCGTTCCTGGGCGGAGTAATGGGATTAAATATAGCAGGGAGTCTGATGGGGGTTCCTGTAAGCGCCGGCATACTCTCAAGGATGATCGTGGCAGCCTCCATGGTTATAGGGGTGATGGTATCAGGGATCATGTTCATCATGGCATCGGCAACAGCAGGATGGCTTTTGGGCGCAGCGCTTGATGCTATAACAGCAGAGAAGAAGGATCTGGCAGCAGCAAGTCATAAATAATAAAAATAAAAGGAAGAAAGAGGAGGAAGTAAGATGACAGAAGACAGGAAAAGGACAATGAAGGTAGGTACGAAGATAGGGGCGGCTTTAGGATCGCTGGTGTTTCTGGTATTCGGAGTAGTTCCCGGGTTTTACTTTGGCAGCTACGGAACGCTGATGCTTCTAAGCAGGCTGACAGGAGGCCCTGTAGAGCCGACGACACTGGTGAGGATGATAACAGTGGTAGGCGTAGTGCTGGGTATCTTCTGTATAGGAGCGGTGAGCATAGTGCTCGGCTCAGTGTTCGGGACATCTCTTGCATATGTGGTGGATGTGATCGGAAGCCTCGGCAAGGCCAAGGAGGCTGCTGAGGTTAAGGCTCATAATTAAGAAA
>JACRHE010000086.1 GCA_016217695.1 Nitrospirota bacterium
CAACAGGATATGGGAAATACTTGGCGAGGCAGGCAGATTATCCGGAGAGCTCAGGAGGAGATGCGGGGAGGTTAGGAGGGTTGAAACGGCACCGGCTGTCTCAGGCAGTGGTGATAAGATTAGGGTTGGGATTGTCCGGGATTCCGCGTTTCAGTTCTATTACCCGGAGAATTTCGAGGAACTCCAGAGGAGAGGAGCTAGCCTGATCGAGATCAGCGCTATGAAGGAGAAGAAACTCCCTGCTCTGGATGCCCTTTATATCGGAGGCGGTTTTCCGGAGACGCATGCGATAGCACTTGCCAGGAACAAGACCTTCAGGAAGTCCCTTCAGGAGGCTGTTGAATCAGGTCTCCCGGTCTACGCAGAATGCGGTGGGCTGATGTATCTCGGTGAAGCCATTATCCTTGACCGCAGGAAATATCCTATGACCGGCATCTTTCCTGTTACCTTCAGTCTTGAAAGAAGGCCGCAGGCTCACGGATATACGGTGATTGACGTTACGGCTCAGAATCCTTTTTACGAGAGGGGTTCTGTTTTAAAAGGGCATGAATTTCACTATTCAAGGGTTGTTGACATTGGCAAAAAAAAAGGGATGAAGTTTGCTTTTTCCGTAAGGCGCGGACAGGGTATCGTGGATAAGAGAGACGGCATCTGTTACAAGAATGTCCTGGCTACTTATACGCATTTACATGCCCTGGGTTCGCCTGAGTGGGCTGAAGGCCTTTTAGTACGGGCTATGGCATTTCATAAAAAAAGGAAGGGATCCTCGTGGTAAAAAAAGATATTATCACCTTGCTGGAAGGTGATAAATACGTCGAGTTGATTGAGACCGCCGGAAAGGACGTAAAGGGCCTGCTGCGGTGTCTTATCGGTTTGGCGTATGACAAGGAAACGGTGATATGCTGGAGGGCCATATCGGCTGTCGGCATCGTGTCCGGAGAAATTGCCGGGAAACGGCCTGAGGTGGCCAGGAATCTTGCCCAGAGGCTTCTCTGGATGATGCGGGATGAATCAGGGAACAATCCGTGGAGTGTTCCGGAGATGCTCGGAGAGATCGTCAGAAACAGTCCTGAGCTGTTTGCGGATATCGCGCCGATCATCCTGTCATTTCATGATGAGCAGATGCTGAGAAGCGGTATCTTCAGTGCCGCGGTGAGGATGAGCGAGCGTAGGCCTGACCTGCTTGCTCTATCCGATGAATTCGTCGGAACATATCTGCATGACGAAGATCCACTGGTGCGAGTCTATGCAGTGAAGCTGGCAGGGTTGCATTATCTCAGGGGACTCTGTCCTGTCATCGTGAAGCTGAGGAAGGATGAAAGCAGAGTGAAAATATATGATTACGATAAAGGAGACTTTACTATGGTGCATGCCGGGGAAATAGCCGGAGAGATTTATAAAAGACTGTGCAGTGAGGAGCGTTAACATGGCGATGCACTATGAAAAGGGAAACATGCTCGGCTGTCCTTTTTGTGACAGGCCTCTGAGTGAACCCAGCGAGACCATGAGCCGTTTCGGCAATATCATCACTGGAGGAAAATGCGAGTGCGGAGCTGTTTACGTGTATGACCGTTCGGGACATAATATGGGAGATGCATATGTAGACCTCCTGACACTTTCTTGCGACGGTGACCTTGATAAGGCATGGGGTCTATCCCCCGGGGAGGATTACGAGGTGCGGGAATTAACCTATGACAGCAGGAGAAATAAATTCGGGAGGGAATCAAAGCCCAGGGGAAAGCCGATGCCTGTTTTTCTTTTTCTGCGTCTGAAAAAAGACGCTTCCTGATTGTGCCGATTGCTTTTTTTATGACAATATGTTTTCATGTAACGTATTTATGCGAGGTAAAAAATGCCCTGCTTTAAATAAATAAATTATGCTGATTAATGGATAAGATTTATTTATTTGACCAAGGGGATGCATCTGTATTACTTTTATACCTCATCTGCTGATTTAGCAGGACCGTTGTGAGTGACCAAAATGCGTAACACTTGTTGGGAATGAGTCCCTTCAATAATTCAAAATTATTTTATTAAAGAAAGGGGGAAGAAAAAATGGCAACGATGGATTTCCAAGGGAAACAGATCGAGGTTGATGATGACGGCTATCTTTTGAATCTTGATGATTGGAGCAAAGATCTCGCACAGCATCTGGCGAAACAGGACGGAGTAGAACTCTCCGAAGCTCACTGGGAAGTTATCAACTTCCTGAGAGAGTACTACAAACAGTATCAGATCGCGCCGATGATAAAAATCCTTGTTAAAGAGATCGGAAAGGCTATGGGCCCTGAAAAGGGAAATACAAAATACCTTTACGAGCTTTATCCGGGTGGACCTGCAAAACAGGCATGTAAATATGCCGGACTTCCAAAACCGACCGGCTGCGTTTAGTCGTTGGTTTAGTAAATCTCAATCTATGGCACTCCGATGAAGAATTCACCGGGGTGCCATCCTCATAATACGAAGCCCTGAAAATGGGCAAGGGGAGAAAAAAATTTCTGCAGTGGAAAATAGGGCAAGGGAAGAGAAGGTATTGTATTATTTAGGGGAAAGGATCGTTCGGGCCGTGTATCTGGCCATCGCAGTGCGGGTGGCATCCCAGGGAGTTGCATAGCCAGGATATGAGCTTGGAGAATCTCCTTTCTGAGAAAAGATCCGCCATCCTATCGAGATGGTATGACACAATACTGGAGACTTACCCCGCTGAAACTGCCGTATATCTTCGCTCGCAGGAAAACCGGTTTGCCAATCCTGTTGGTCATTCGATAACTCATGGTATCGAGGCTATTTTCGATGACCTCATGCGGGGACTTGATGTTGAAAGGGTCTCTCCTTTTCTCGATACCATAATAAGGATCAGGGCTGTCCAGGATATGACCCCCTCTCAGGCTGTCTCTTTTATTTTTTCTCTCAAGAAGGTTATCCGGGAGGAGATCGCACTTGATGCGCAGGGAGATTTCCCCTGGCAGGATCTGCTGGCGCTTGAGTCTGCAATAGACGTACTCGCTGTACTCTCTTTCGATATCTTTGTGAAATGCAGGGAGAAGCTCTATGATCTCAAGGCCAACGAAATGAGAAAGATGACCTTCAGACTTTTGCAGAGAGTGAATACGGTTGGCGACGAAAAGGAAGGTTCTCCTGAATTCGCCACTGGTGATATTGATAACGATAAACAAAAAGAGGTGCCTCAATGAAAATCGTGTTTCCTTTCTTTGCAGTCATAGCACTTGTTTTACTTGCCTTCGCAGGTGTGAAAGTGGCTAACCTGCAGTTCCTCTTCGGGGTTATCATTCCCTACGTTGCCGCCGCAACGTTCATCATAGGGTTTGTAATCCGCGTGCTGAAATGGGGGCGTTCGCCTGTGCCTTTTAGCATACCGACAACGGCAGGACAGCAGAAATCACTGCCCTGGATCAAACAGAACAAGCTTGATAATCCGTCCGGCACAATGGGCGTGATCGGCCGGATGGCCCTTGAAGTCCTTTTTTTCCGTTCTCTCTTCAGGAATACCAAGACGGAATTACATGAAGGCCCGAGGCTTGCGTATGGTTCCGAGAAATTCCTCTGGCTGGCCGGCCTGGCGTTTCACTGGTCATTTCTCATTATCTTCGTCAGGCATTTCAGGTTCTTTATGGGGCAGGTGCCTGCCGCGATCCAGATGATCGAGGGCGTGGATAGTTTTTTCCAGATAGGCGCGCCGCTGCTCTATATGACTGACGTCGTGCTCTTGGCCGCAGTATCGTATCTTATATTCAGAAGGCTTGCCATGCCGCTGATAAAGTATATCTCTCTTCCCGCAGACTACTTCCCTCTTTTTCTTATATTCGGTCTTGGGGCCTCAGGCGTCATCATGCGTTATTTCGCCAAGGTTCATATCGTAGGGGTGAAGCAATTGGTAATGGGATTGATCAGCTTCAGCCCTGTCATCCCGGAAGGGATAGGCGTTGTCTTCTATATCCACCTTTTCCTGCTCAGCATTTTGCTTATCTACTTCCCGATGAGCAAGCTTATGCATATGGGCGGAGTCTTCCTCAGCCCCACGAGGAATATGCCTAACAACAGCCGTGAAGTCAGGCATATCAATCCATGGAACTATCCTGTTCATGTACATACCTATGAAGAGTATGAGAACGATTTCAGGGATAAAATGAAAAAGGCCGGTCTGCCGGTCGAGAAGGAGTGAACATATGGCGACAAAAGTAACTACTCCAAAACCTGCTGAACTGGCAGAGTCTATAAAATTAATTCCGCCCAAGACCGAATGGATGGATACCCCGACAGAAATAAAACCGGGTACATTCTGCTGGGGCGCCAAGGGAAAGAACCTCGGTATTGTGGAGTTCCCCAACGCAAGGGACTGGAACCCCTCAGAGGAGGACTGGAAGCTCCCAGAGAACTGGCAGGAGATATTCTTAAAAGGCATGAAGGACCTCCTGGGCAAATACCGCTCCTTCCAGGTCTTTATGGATATCTGCGTCAGGTGCGGCGCATGCGCCGACAAGTGCCACTTTTTCATAGGTTCTGGTGATCCCAAAAATATGCCTGTACTGAGGGCCGAACTTCTGAGGTCCGTCTACAGGAACGATTTTACCACGGCAGGCAAGTTGCTCGGGAAGCTAGCCGGGGGGAGGAAGCTCACCATAGACGTACTCAAGGAGATCTGGTATTACTTATATCAGTGCACTGAGTGCCGGCGCTGTTCCCTTTTCTGTCCTTACGGCATCGATACAGCCGAAATAACAATGATGGGCAGGGAACTTATGAACCTGCTCGGATTAAATACCGACTGGATATCAGGTCCTGTGGCCAACTGTTATATGAAGGGCAACCATCTCGGTCTCGAGCCTCACGCCATCATGAACAGCATTGAGGGCATGATCGACGACATCGAAACGATCACAGGCATCCGGGTCAATCCTTCCTTTAACAGGAAGGGAGCGGAGATACTTTTTGTCACCCCATCTGGTGACCTCTTCGCTGACCCCGGCACTTTCACCTGTATGGGATACCTGATGCTCTTCCACGAGCTTGGTATTGACTACACATGGAGCACCTATGCCTCTGAGGGCGGAAACTTCGGATTCTTCACTTCCAACGAGATGGCCAAGAGGCTGAATTCCAAGATCTATGCCGAGGCCAAGAGGCTCGGGGTGAAGTACATAATAGGCGGCGAGTGCGGCCACATGTGGAGGGTCCTGACGCAGTATATGGATACCTGGAACGGTCCCGCTGATTTCCTCGATGTCCCGGTATCGCCGATAACCGGCACAAGGTTCGAAAATGCAAAATCGACAAAGATGATTCACGTAACTGAATTTACCGCTGACCTTATCAAAAACGGGAAGCTTAAGCTTGATCCAAGCAGGAACAATGACCTGATCGTCACCTACCATGACTCCTGCAATACCGCAAGAGGCATGGGTCTCCTTGAGGAGCCGCGTTACATTCTCAGAAACGTCGTCAATAACTTCCATGAGATGCCTGACAATACCATCAGGGAGCAGACCTTCTGCTGCGGCAGCGGTACCGGCCTCAATGCGAGCGAAAATATGGAGTTGAGGATGCGTGGTGGTCTGCCGAGGGCGAATGCGGTCAAGTTCGTCAAGGAAAAACACGGTGTTAATATGCTGGCCAATATCTGTGCCATCGACAGGGCTACCCTTTCTGCCTCAATGGATTACTGGGTACCTGGTGTCCGTGTCACCGGCGTCCATGAGCTGGTTGCAAATGCCCTGATAATGAAGGGTGAGAAAGAGCGCGAGACAAACCTGCGAGGAGATCCACTTCCCGGAAAGGAGGGCAACTGACCATGTATAACGGAGGCAAAATTATCGTCGGATTAGTTGTTTTTATTGCCCTGTTTGCGTTCCCGTTCTACTATAACATTGGAAAGGCAATGGAAAAGCCGGAGCCGAAGACCGACACCCCGGCGATACTTCAGTGGGAAAAAGAACACGGGAAAAAGGAGTGTGTAGAATCTAAGGAATTCATGAGGTCGGAACATATGCAGCTGCTCAACGACTGGAGGGATTCGGTCGTGCGCAACGGAGATCGTATCTACACGAACGCTGCAGGGAAGCAATTCACCATGAGCCTTCAAAACACCTGCATGAACTGCCATTCGAACAAGAAAGAGTTTTGCGATAAATGTCACAACTATATGGCTGTGAAACCTTATTGCTGGGGTTGCCATATTCAACCGAAGGAGAACAAGTCATGAGTGTAAACAGGAGACAATTCTTAAAAATAGCCGGGGTTTCCACGGTGCTCGGACTGGGCGGGGCAACTGTTCTCAACGGACTGAAAAGGGGAGGACTGGAGGCAACACAGCTCAGTCCGGATCCCCGGGCCCTGACAGCAAAGAGATGGGGCTTTGTAGTCGATGTAAGCAAACTTAAGACGGAGGCTGATTACCAGCGCTGCATCGATGCCTGTCATAACATCCATAATGTTCCGGACCACGGCAACCCGAAGGATGAGGTCAAGTGGATATGGAAAGATACCTATGAGCATACGTTTCCCACGACAACAGAAAGTGAGTTCATGAATAAGGAATTGAAGGAGAAGAATTTCCTTCTCCTTTGTAACCATTGCGATGAGCCGGCATGTGTAAGGGTCTGCCCGACCCAGGCGACTTTCAAGAGGAAGGACGGTATCGTTATGCAGGACATGCACCGCTGCATAGGCTGCAGATTCTGTATGGCTGCATGCCCCTTCGGCGCCAGGAGCTTCAATTACCGCGACCCACGACCTAAGATAAAGATTGAGAACAAGGAGTTTCCGACACGGATGATCGGTGTTGTGGAAAAGTGCACTTTCTGCTACGAACGGATTGCAAAAGGACTGCCACCTGCCTGCGCTGAGGCTTCAAATGGCGCCATCGTATTTGGTGACCTTGAAGACCCGAACTCAGAGGCCAGAAAGATCATAGCCTCGAAGTTCACCGTCAGACGCAAGCCTGAATTAGGGACACAGCCCAGTATTTACTATGTGATAGGAGGTCATGAGAATGCTTGAGAAGGCTCTATACGGGAGTAAACGATACTGGACATGGATTATCTTTCTGCTGGCAGTTATCGGTGTCGGATGTCTTACCTATCTGAAGCAATTGAATGAAGGTCTGGGGATAACCGGGCTGAGCAGGGACGTGTCCTGGGGCCTTTATATCGGCCAGTTCACCTTCCTCGTCGGCGTGGCCGCCTCGGCTGTGATGCTCGTCATCCCCTACTATCTGCATGACTTCAAGAAGTTCGGGAAAATAGTGATCCTTGGAGAGTTTCTGGCGGTTTCGGCTGTAATTATGTGCATCCTGTTCATAATGGCGGATATGGGACAGCCTATGAGGGTTGCTAATATCCTGTTACACCCGACTCCGGGGTCGATTGTTTTTTGGGACGTGGTCGTTCTGAACGGCTACCTTCTACTGAATCTGATAATCGGCTGGACTACGCTCGGTGCCGACCGTAAAGGCGTAAAGCCGCCTGACTGGGTAAAGCCTCTGATATACCTTTCGGTTCCCTGGGCTGTCAGCATCCACACCGTCACGGCGTTCCTTTATGCAGGTATTCCCGGCAGACACTTCTGGCTGACCGCAGTCATGGCAGCCCGATTCCTTGCCTCAGCGTTTGCAGGCGGCCCGGCCCTCCTGATCATACTGGCCCTCCTGGTCCGGAAATTTTCGAAATTCGATCCGGGTACAGAAGCGATCCAGGCCATCGGCAAGATTGTTACATACGCTATGTTTGCCAATGTCTTTTTGCTCGGTCTCGAATTCTTCACCGCGTTTTACAGTAATATCCCCGGCCATATGCATCCCTTTAAGTACCTTTATGTCGGGCTTGAGGGGCATACAAAGCTGGTCCCTCTGATGTGGACATCAAGCATCCTTGCAGTTGTGTCACTCGTGCTCCTTGTATTTCCCAGCGTAAGGAAGAAAGAGGGTATTCTTGCTTTTGCCTGCATCTCTCTCTTTACCTCGCTCTGGATAGACAAGGGATTCGGCCTGATCATCGGCGGATTTATTCCGAATATGTTTGAAGGGGTCACCGAGTATTGGCCGACGCTGCCTGAGTCAATGATTACGCTCGGTGTCTGGGCCATCGGGTTTTTGGTTTTGACAGTGCTTTACAAGGTTGTGATTGCGGTCAGGGAGGATGATACCGCGGTCGAACACTGATTAGACCGGTAGATTTTATATAGCGATTTGTTTATAATTTAAGCATGCCATGGTTGGCAAAAATATAAGGAGGATATGTACATGTATCTAGTAGCTGTTGATCCTGCAAAGTGCGAAGGGTGTGAGGAGTGTGCAAACAACTGCCCTGTAACGGTTTTCCAGATGAAAGACGGGAAGGCTGATCCGTATCAGGCTGATCTCTGTGAAGGGTGCCAGACATGCACCAGCGTCTGCCCGACACAGGCTGTGACCCTGACAGAGATGTAATTAAGAAAAATAAGAATTTTTTGAAGAGGGGCGATGATATTTTCATCGCCCTTTTTTTCTGACGCATATCCTGCCGATAATCCTCACAGCCCGGTAATATTATGATATTCGGTGCCTCAGCAGTCCTTATCCCCAGTCGTATTTGCGTCTGCTTCTGTGATGGATATATTTTTCTGCGGAGAGTGCTGCAATACATCCGTTTGCCGCAGCCGTCACAACCTGTCTTACCTCTGTGCAGGTGACGTCTCCTGCTGCAAAGACGCCGGGAATAGGAGTCTCCATCATCCTGTTTGTTTCCATGCACTCATCCTCTGTCAGCTCAACCGTACCATAAAGAAAATCTACTACCGGTTTGTTCCCGTGGATATAGACAAAGACACCGTCAAGCGCGATGGCGCTCTCAGCCCTGGAAGCATCGAGCAGCCTGATCCTTTCAACAGTTTCAGCTCCCTCAATAGAGGCCACTGAGTACCCCAGCATGACCCTCAGGTTCGCTGAATCAAGTGCATCATGGCTTTCGACCTTCAGCCTGTCAGTCGGAGAGATCAGGTACACCAGGCTGGCGAACCGCGCTAAATACCCGGCCTCTTTCACCGCTTCCTCCGAATTTCCGATGACACAGACGGTCTTTCCCTTATAGAAGGCTGCATCACAGACAGCACAGTAACTGACTCCCTTGCCAAGGAACTCTGCCTCGCCCTTTATGCCAGGTTTTCTCCCCATGGAACCGGTTGCGATTATTACTGTTTTTCCCTGATAATTCGCATCCATGGCATAGACCTCTTTTATCTCACTGTCGAGCCTGACGCTGACTACCTGTGCCTCTTTGTATTCGGCACCGAAGTTCACTGCCTGCTGCCTGAACGTATCAAGGAGCTCTTTTCCTGATACCGGCTTGAGCAGTCCGGGATAGTTCTCGATATGGCTGGTATAGGCAAGGGCGCCTGCAGTGGCAGACTTGTCCAGGACGATTGTTTTGAGTTTGGATCGTGAGGCATACTGGGCAGCGGACAGGCCGCCCGGGCCTCCACCAATGATGATCACATCGTAGAGTTTATCAGAATCGGACATATTATCCTCCTTAGCTTGCAATGTGTATGCTTATTGCCTGTGCAGCAGGCGGCAACATCGGGGCAGAGAGAAGACCTATTTTATTTTTGAGCCTTCCTCAACGTCTTTTTCAGGCATGATAATGACCGGAACTCCATCAGACCCTGTGGCAGCGAGAAGCATCCCGTTGGATTCCACGCCCATGAGTTTTGCAGGCTGGAGATTAGCTACAATGACGATTTTTTTTCCGACTAAATCCTCCGGACTGTAAGCCTTTCCGATGCCCGCAACGATTTGTCTCTGCTCTCCGGTGTCGACCTGGAGTTTTATCAGTTTATCGGATTTTTTGACCCGCTCGGCGCTCAGGATCTTCCCGACTTTCAGTTCGACCTTCAAGACATCCTGTATGGATATCAGATTGGCGCCTTCTTCCTTCCCTGGTCCAGGTTTTATTACTTCCCCTGCCTCTTTCCTTTTTTCGATGCGACGGAAAAGAGGCTCACCTTTCTTGATTGCCGTGCCGGAACGGATGATCCCCCATTCTTTAGGAACTTCGCTATTCGAAATTTCGAATTCGATGCCCAACTGGCGCCATATTTCTTGGGCAGCTACCGGCATGAACGGATAAATATTGAAAGCTATGTGATAAAGGGATTCAGAAAGAGTATAAAGTATATTAGATAGCCTTCCTTTGTCATTTTCCTTCCACGGGGCAGCGTCTTGAATGTATTTATTGACATGATTTATTTTCCCCCACAGGAGAGAAAGGACATTATGGAATTCGAGTTTTTCAAAAGAGAGTTTGAAATTATATTGCAGGATAGTCATTCCTGATTCATGAGGCTGGGTGAAATCTCCAATAATTTCTTTTTCAAAAATCTTTGTACGTTGATTGACACCGTTAATGATCTCCCATCCGGAATCTCTGTCTTTGCTGTCTATTCTTTCAGGCACGATGCCTCCGCCGAACTTTTCGATCATTGTCAGCGCGCGACTCAAAAGATTTCCAAGATCATTTGCGAGATCGGTATTGATCCTGTTAACGAGAGCCTCTTCTGAAAAATTTCCATCCAGTCCGAAAGGGACCTCCCGGAAAAGGAAATATCTAAGCGCGTCCACCCCGTATTTGTCCGCCATCATATGGGGGTCCACCATGTTGCCGAGGGACTTCGACATCTTTCTGCCTTCGACTGTCCACCAGCCGTGCGCGAAGATATTGCCGGGCAGCGGCAGACCGAGCGCCATCAGCATCGTTGACCAATATACCGCATGAGTGGTAAGGATATCTTTGCCTACAAGATGGTGCGATGCCGGCCACCAGAACTCGCCCAGTCCGGCTTTTTCAGCTCCTGGGGCAAGATAGCGTGTCGCCGAAAAGTAATTTACAAGCGCATCGAACCAGACATAGGTGACGAAATTTTCATCAAAGGGCAGGGGAATTCCCCAGGTGAGCCTGCTCTTCGGTCTGGATATGCAGAGGTCTCCGAGATCATTGTTTTTTAAGAAACCAAGGACCTCGTTCCTGCGCGTATCAGGCAGTATATAGTCTGGGTTGTCCTCTATATGACGAATCAGCCTTTCCTGGTATTTAGACATGAGAAAGAAGTAGTTCTGTTCATTGATCTGGTCCACAGGCCTTCGGCAATCCGGGCAGGTCCCTTCGACCAGGTCCTTTTCGGTCCAGAACCTTTCATCTGGGGTGCAGTACCATCCGGAGTATTCCCTTTTTTCGATCTCACCTTTGTCCCATAACATCTGAAGAAGCCCCTGCACAGTCTTCATATGGCCGCTGTCAGTAGTGCGTATAAAGGCGTCATGTGATATATTGAGGACTTTCCAGAGACCCATGAAATTCTCTACCATGCGGTCTGCGTGTTCCTTTGGATGAAGTCCGCGCTCTCTGGCCGCCTTTTCCACCTTCTGGCCGTGTTCGTCAGTTCCCGTGAGGAAAAAAACTTCGTATCCTCTGAGTCTGTGATATCTGGAGAGTATATCGGCCGCAAGGGTTGTATATGCATGACCTATATGAGGGACATCGTTGACGTAATATATGGGGGTTGTTACGTAGAAACGCTTATTCATTCTTCTGGAACCTCTTTCTGAATCTCCTTCTTTTCTTATGCTTTTTGAACTTGTCGGTTTTTTGCTGTTCAGCCGTTTTCCCAGGCTGGGGCGAAGGACTTTCTTTTGGAGGCGCCAAGTCGCAGCAGACAGCACCTGTCAGGACGGGTTCCGTCTCCTCAGGAGCTGCTTCGGAAAATTCCTCTGCAGGCTCTGGAAGTGTCTTTTTATTCGGCGCATGCGAAGGTTCTGGAGAACCGTTCTGGTACTCATAGCCCAGACAGCACATCAGCCTTCCGCAGATACCGGAGAGCTTTCCCGTGTTGAGAGTGAGGTCCTGCTGTTTTGCCATCTTTATGGAGATAGGCTCAAAGGAGGTGAGAAAAAGCCTGCAGCAGAGCTCTTTGCCGCAGAGCCCGAGACCTCCTACGAGCTTGGCCTTATCCCGCACACCTATCTGCCTCATCTCGATCCTTGTTTTGAATTTGGCTGCAAGGTCTTTCACCAGTTCACGGAAATCTATCCTGCCGTCAGCAGTAAAATAGAAGATTATCCTTTTTTTGTCGAGAGTGACCTCTGCGCAGACCAGCCGCATAGGCAGTCCCCTGGCCATAATCCGCTCAAGACAGAAGGCCTTGCTCTCTCTTTCGAAGGCTTCATTTTCCTGTTTCTGTCTCAGATCCTCTTCGTTAGCGACGCGAAGCACCTTCTTCAGATCCTTTGCCGGGTTTTCAACCTTGTGCGGACCGACTACGACATTTCCGATGCTGAGTCCGAATTCTGATTCGACAATGACCCGGTCCCCTTTGCGGACCTCTACGCCGTTGACTTCGAAGTCATAGACCCTCCCGCAACTTTTAAATCTTATGCCGATGACGTCAGGCATTTTCCGCTGCCAGTTCCCTTCTCAAAAACGAAGACGTACAGTTCCAGGTTATGGATTTGTTCAGGTTGAAGCTCAATAACTCCTTCACTCGGTAAAGCTCCGCATAGACGTTTATTATAACTTTTGCGTCAAGGGATTTGCTCAGCTTTGACAGGTACTCCTTAAGGTCCGTATTGACGAGGCTAGAAGGATCACTGTTGATTGTCAGTACAGTCATGTCCCTCAACAATGTAAGCGCATGATCGAACCAAAGTTCCATATCCTCCCTCGATGTCCATCCGTCCTTTTCAGCCTTCATCATAGAGTTAAAGAGGTCGAGAAACCAGGTGCGCTCCTCCAGAAGATCTGCAGACAGCGCGATGCCTGGCCGCCCCATCGAAAGCCTGGTTACAAGATCGATGTTGTTCCCCGGGATCTTACCTTCAAGCACCGTTCTGCATGATTCCGGAGACAGCGGCGAGAAATTAATGCGTGAACACCGTGAGCGTATGGTCTCAGGCAGCAGTTCAGGCCTGGAGGATATGAGGATGATAACGCTTTCTCCGGGCGGC
>JACRHE010000087.1 GCA_016217695.1 Nitrospirota bacterium
GCCTTTCTCAAAAAGTCTGATGCAGAAAGGTTTGTCAAGGAAAACGGCGGCAGACTCTCTGCGTATGACGATGCCATGAAGGCGGCGTTCTCAGGGATGTATGATGATCTGAAGATGCTGAGGGAGACTGCGAAGGCGACGCATATCAGCCTGGACGATATAGCGAGGCATCCTGAGTGCATATACTGCGGCATGGACAGGAACAAGTATTGGTATAGCCGTATGCTTGTTGAGTACGAAGACGGGAGGGTTGTCGGGACCTGCAGCATTCATTGCACCGCAATAGATTTCAGCGTCAATCCGGACCGAGTGCCGAAGGCGGTGATGGTCGGAGACTACAACACAAAGAAGCTCATCAACGCTGAGAAGGCCCTCTGGGTCGTTGGGGGCACGAGGCAGGGGGTAATGTCCATAAGGGGCAAGTGGGCCTTCGGAGAGAAGGCGGCAGCAGAGAACTTCGTGAAGGAAAACGGAGGGAGGCAGGGGTCTTTTGATGAGGCAGTTAAGGCGGCCTTTGAGGATATGTACGAAATCCTCAGGTAGTTTAATGGGCGAACTGAAATAGTTCGAATGATATCCTCTCGCACTCTTGATGACGGGTGAGGGAGGCGCCTCTTTAGATTTTTGCGGTCTATTGGTTAAAATACAGCCGCAACAGAAGATGGGTTCAAAGGGAGGGCAATGGTCGAGAAGAAAGAACAGAGGCTGTTCAGGAGGTATCACAAGTCCTCTGTGCTTGAGCTGGAGTATAACAGCAGGATCTTCAGGGCAATAACCTACGATTATTCGCTGAAGGGCATATGCGCGGTAATCGAGGGCATACCGAGATTTGGAAAAGATGCGCTTTTAAACCTGCACAGTGACGATCCTGAAATTGATTCGACAGGCCAGGTCGTTTGGCTGCGTTCTGAGGGTTCAGGCTTCAAGGTCGGCATCCTTACCGGCGGCCAGTTGAAGGGGTTCCTCAAGGATTTCAGGCTGCCTGACACACTGATAGGTCTTCAGAGAAGCTTTAAAACCGGCATCCTGACTGTCGAAAACGGGGAGGTAACCAAGAAGATCTTTATCAAAAACGGGGATATGATATTTTCGGCCTCCAACAGGGATGAGGACAGGCTTGGAGACATACTCCTGAGGGAAGGCAGGATCAACCAGGAACAGTACGACCGGTCTGTAACGGAGATGAAGTCGACCGGCCGGAGGCAGGGAGCGGTGCTCGTCAGGCTCGGTTATCTCAAGGCTGACGAACTTGTTGCTGCAGTAAGAAGCCAGGTTGAAGAGGTTATCCTCAGTCTTTTCGGCATGGAAGGAGGCAGATTTTTATTTGAAGAGAGGTCTCTTCCTACAGAAGAGGTGATAACCCTGAAACTATCCGCTGCCAATCTGATATATTCCGGGATAAAAAGGATAGAAAATACGGACGTTATCAGAGCTGAGCTTCCTGCTGAGAACGACGTCCCGTGCTTTACTGAAGACCCCTTTGACCTGTTTCAGGAAATAAGACTGGACGATTCAGGAAAGAAGATAGTCTCCTGTATTGACAACAAGACCTCTGTCCGGGAGATCATCTCTATTACTCAATTGGACGGTTTTGAGGTGCTTAAGACCATATATGCCCTGATGAATGTGAGGATTATAGAACTGGAAACAGCAGGGGCTGCGGTTAATGAAATTCCTGAAGGGGTGAAGGCGGAAATATTTGAGGAAAAAGCTGAGCAGCGTCTGGATCCTCAGACCAGGGAGATGATAGAGGCCATGCACAGCAGGTACGAAGGTTTGGGTTATTACGGTATACTGGGGGTGAAGGATCATGCCGCGACCGCAGAGATCAAGGCTGCCTATTACAGGTCCGCCAAACAGTTTCATCCCGACATACATTTCTCGCTTGCTGATGAATCGCTGAAAGATAAGCTTAGCGACATATTTTCATACGTATACGAGGCTTACGCGACCTTAAGCGACCCGCAAAAGAGAAAGGAATACGACAGGCTGATAACACTCAAGCCCGCAAAGCTGACTGCTACACAGGACAAGGCGAGAGCCGCGTTTGAGGAAGGCAGGGACCGGCTCAGAAGGAAAGCTGCTGCTGAGGCGGAACTCCTCTTTGGGCAGGCAACATATTTTGACGCGACGATAGCCGAATATCATTACTATTACGGCCTGGCCCTGACAGCAAATAAGAAGTTCAAGGCAGCCCAGAAGGCTATGGAGAGGGCACTCAAGCTTGAGCCTGCCAATGCCGGCTATATAGCGGAGCTCGGCTTTATCTTTATCGAGCTGGGCCTGCCTGTAAGGGCTACCGGCCTTTTTGAAAAGGCCCTTAAGATTTCTCCTGACAATGCAAGGGCTCTGGAAGGGCTAAGAAGACTTAACCAGGGGAATTCATAAAACATTCACGGCTGCTGCCTCAAAAACTTTTCGTAAGCGCCGGTTAACAAGTTATCCCACCTTCAAGATATATAGAGTTATCGTGAAGCTGTTATTCGGTAGATATTACCCCTGCCGTAATCCGCAAGGTAGAGCTCTCCTGCCTCGTCTTCTCCGAAAGTGGATATAGACAGGCCGGAATCCCTGAGCATCTTATCTGTCCATTCTCCGCCTGACTGCCTTAGCCCCCATATCTTTCCTGAGCAGAAATCGCCGTAGAAGTATACGCCGTGCATCTGAGAAAACTTTTCGCCGCGGTAGACCATGCCGCCGGTCACCGAACAGCCGTCCGAGTGGCCATATTCAGCAACAGGGCCTGTAAGGCGGCTCCTGTCGCAGTTTTCCGTTTCATAGCAGTGCATGCCTTCCATTATGTTCCAGCCGTAATTCCTGCCGCCTTTGCCGCCTTTTGGCTCGATATTTATCTCCTCATATCTGTCCTGTCCTACATCGGCTATATAGAGATCTCCTGTCTTGCGGTCAAAGGAGAATCTCCAGGGATTTCTAAGGCCTGTAGCCCAGATCTCAGGCCTGTATCCCTTTGTCTCAATAAAGGGGTTATCCTGAGGTATTGCATAAGGTCTTTTGCCTGATTCGACATCTATTCTGAGCATCTTGCCCAGAAGTGAGGAAGGGTTCTGAGCATGGTTATGCGGGTCGCCTGCGGAACCTCCGTCTCCCATACCTATATAAAGATACCCGTCAGGCCCGAACGCGAGCTGCCCGCCGTTATGATTCGCGAAGGGCTGCTCAACGGTCAGGACGATCTCTTCGGTTCTTGGATCTGCTGCATCTGCGTCTGCTGAAACACGATAGCGGGCCACGACCGTAGCGCCGTTTCGATCAGTGTAATTCAGATAAAAATATTTTTTGTTGCCGAAGCCCGGAGGAAATACGATGCTCAGAAGCCCGCGCTCTCCGCAGCAGCTCACCCGGCCTGAAATGTCGAGGAAGGGCCTTTTTTGAAGGACCCCGTTTTTGATGACTAAAACGCGTCCCCTCTGTTCGGTGATAAATAGCCTCTTGCTGCCGTCCCCTGCGGCAGCGATATGAGTCGGAGAATTGATTCCACTGAAGGCAAGCGAGACAGATATATCCGGCCATGACAGGTTTGTCTTCATGTCCTCAGGCCTGTTCCAGGTGAGATGATAACCGATATTCAGCAGCGCGAGTATCCCGATGACAAAAATGAGGAACCTGATAGTGCCCTGTCCGGATGTTGTTGTCTTGTCCATATAATTATATATAGCATATCTCAGGTATGACCTGCGTCATAGATCAGGCGAACTTTTTCTCATATAATGTTCTCAATGGATGACATGGATCGAGCCGACAGCCTTTCCGATTCTCGCCGCCCGGATGTATCCGATCAGGACATTCTTGAGGCGATGAAGGAGATACAGGGATACCTCGACATCACGCCCGCCGACTTTCAGGAGATCTACAGCCGTGCTTTCAGGCATGCCTTAGACAGGATTGCCGGAGCGGTAAAGGCGCGCGATGTCATGACAAGAGGCGTTATTTCCGCAAGGGTCGATGATTCTCTCGATCTGGTCGCTGAGCTCATGGCAAGGGAAGGGATTGCAGGTCTGCCGGTTGTCGATGACTCAGGTCGCGTGGTTGGAGTGATATCCGAAAAAGACTTTCTTGCACTCATGGGCGGGTCTGACAGAAGGCACTTCATGGCGGTCATTGCATTATGCCTGAAGGGAAAAGGCTGCGCCGCAGCACACATAAAGGCAAAGAAGGCAGGTGATCTGATGTCATCGCCTGCAGTTACGGTTAGCGAGGATACCTCTGTCAAAACCATCGCACAACTTTTCATGGAGAGACATATCAACCGGGTGCCGGTCGTTGACGAAGGAGGAGCGCTTGTCGGGCTGGTCTCGCGCTCCGACATTGTCCGGGCCGCAACATTTGGGGAAGCCGGTGAGTAGCCTTTTATGCTGAGAGAGTACTTCGGAAAGATGCGGGGGACCACCAAGAGTCCTCCCCGTGTCAGCATCTCAGAGATCGCATGGTCATGGATCGGCGCCTTTTCAGGCATCGGCATCATATCCTTTGCGAACTATAATATCTTCCAGAAGATCGATCTGCTGATGATCGTAGGCTCCTTCGGCGCCTCTGCCGTGCTTATCTACGGTGCGATCAAGAGCCCCCTTGCACAGCCCAGGAACCTTGTGGGCGGACATGTGCTGTCGGCCCTGGTCGGGGTGGCATCTCAGATGATATTTCATTCCCATGTGTGGCTTGCAGCCGCCGCAGGCGTTGCGACTGCGATAGCGGTTATGCATGTAACGAAGACGCTCCACCCGCCGGGCGGCGCTACTGCGCTCATAGCGGTGATCGGAGGGGAGAAGATCCACAGCCTCGGGTTTATGTATGCCCTCTTTCCCGTCGGCGGCGGCGTGATCATCATGCTCGTCATCGCCCTGCTGGTGAACAATATACCGAAGAACAGAAGATACCCGGAGTTTTGGGTATAGGAGGACTGGCTACAGCCATGATGCTCATAGAATCCTTCCGGGCTATGGCGCTCAAACCACGCATGTTTAGCGCGGACTGCCTTGAACTATAAGCTCATTTGGCTGTCTGGATATAGACTCCGTTCCAACCCGGCGAAGGAGGGTTGTTTTCATAGTATTCGCAAAGGGAGATATATGCATTTGAAGGCCCGTCCTGAGGATATTTTTCAATGGCTTGCTGAAAAAATTGTTTTGCCTCCGGAAATCTTGATCTGAGGAAGTTATCAATTCCGCTGTTATATATTTTTATCGCTTCAAGCCGCTTTTTTTCTATCGTATCAACAAACCCGACAAGTTCATATACAGTCAGCGGCACTCGGCTGCCTTTAAGCGCCGCTTTCGCGAGCAACCGGAAAACGAACTTGCCCGGACAATGCCTTTCTGCCTCGTCCTTTGTGTTTTCAGAGATAATAATATTTGTGCCGAAATCTTTATTGAGCGGCTCAAGCCTCGCGGAGATATTCACCTCAGAGCCGATTACCGTGTAATCAAATATATCCCCTGACCCCATATTGCCTACTACCATCTCGCCGCTGTTAATGCCTATCCGTGCATTTAACCGCGGCTTTTTAGCTCTTTCCCACTCTTCTCTGAGTATTCTCAGCTCTTCCGTCATCAGCAATGCTGCTTCACAAGCACGCGCAGCATGGTCGGTCTGTGCAACAGGCGCGTTCCACTCCGCCATTATCGCGTCTCCAATGAATTTGTCCAGAGTCCCGCCGGTTGCTTTAATGCGCTTGAGCATCCTGCCGAGATATTCATTGAGAACAGCGCTTATCTTTTCAGGAGCGAGCTGTTCGGATAAGGAGGTGAAATTCTCGATGTCGGCGAACATGACAGTCATATATCTTCTTTCGCCGCCGAGCTTAAGATTGTCAGGAGACGTCAGGACAGCTTCGAGCACTTGCGGAGCGAGGTAATGGCCGAATGCGGACCTTATACGCTTTTTCTCCCTTGATTCAGAGACATATTTGATCAGCAAAACACCGAGGTATGTCCCTGCCATGGCCACAGATGCATTTACTACAGGCAATACCCACCCGTATTCAAAGAGCTTCCAGTGGAGCCCTATCAGTGAACCTGTCAGCGCGACTGCAGCCGCAAATCCCATATATGGCCTGCTCAGCGCCGCGGTTATCCCGACAATAAGCGCAAGGAAAAAGACATACAGCTTCTCAAGGTTTCCGTCGATTGTGCGAAGAAACTTCCCTGAAAGTATGTTGTCGATGACGTTGGCATGTATTTCAACACCCGGGGTTACAGGGCTGAACGGGGTTGAGCGGAGGTCCGAAAGTCCTGCTGCTGAGGCCGTAACAAGAACTATCTTGTCCCTGAATGTTTCCTTCGGAAGCACAGGTTCTTCCCCTGAATGAATCAAATCTTTTGACGCTATCACCTGATCATACGGGATATACCTGTAAAAGGATTCATAATATTCTTTTCCGGCATGGTCCTTTTTTATCTTGCCGCCCTGATAGTTGATCAAAATGCTTCCGTCCGGAAGAAGGGGGATTGCGGCATCGCCGGAAATCAGGGCCTCATCCTCGATCGTTATTGAATCAAGAGGGACTTTTTTTATATGAGCCGAGATAATCAGCGCAAGAGAAGGATAGGCGGCGCCCGGATCTTTGAACCACAGGAGAGGAAAAGACCTTCTGCATGTCCCGTCTTTATCGGGATGAAAGTTTATGTGACCTGCTCCCCTGGATACCTTTGCAAGCTCATGGAACGGGACTGTTGCATTAAAGAATATATTGCGGCCGGTCTTTGAGAATGCGGGCACGGCAGAGACAGAAAGAGCATCTCTGTTTTTCTGGACAGCACTCTCGTCAGCGCGCAGTTCCTTCGGATCATTCTCATCCACAAAGAAGACCGACGCCTGAAACACATTGCCGGCTTTCTCCACGGCTGAGACAAAAAGCATATCGCTTGCCTCAGGCTTAAGCGCATCCAGCAGCTGAAAAAGATTATCTCTGATTTCCGGAACGTCGGCGTTTTTTGCGAGTGCCTTAAGTTTATTGATGGTCTCTGAAGCCATCTCCTGTCGCACAGAGCGCTCGGCAAAAATAATGTCAAAGCCTATGGCTGCTGCGCCGTCAGACTTCATGTATTCCACTGCTTCACCATGCACAGAGCGGGGCCACGGCCATCTGCCGTAGAAAGGCTCCATCCTTTTGATCGTCTCTTCAGAAATATCGACGATAACGATTTTGTTTGTGTAAGAAGCGGGCCGGGCATAGGCGCGGTGACGCGCATCAATCGTCTTCTTCTCAAAAGACGATAGCTGCCCCCCTGCGTCGAAAAAGACGATGATGCAGACAAGGGCGGCAATGCCCGCAGAATATATTATTTCCAGTCCGGGTTTAATTTGCCTTTACCGCCGACAATATGACAATTGAAACAGAAGTCAAAGACAGAGCCTTTTTTTTCAAGAAGAGGCAGGGATGTCTCTGATTTCGCAGGTATAGGTCCGTCCGATGCAAGAGGGAGATATTGCCCCCTCGGCACTTTAATCTTCTGTCCGGTCTTAGTCAGTGCTTCGACTTCGCCTGCGCATGTGCAGACGCATATGACTTTTTCGCCTTCGCCGAAAACCATCGAAAATGATGTCCCACGTATGCCTGCAGTGGCGATAGAGGTCGTGATAGACGCCTTGCTCCCCCTGGCCAGGCCGGCCTTAAGCCAGACAGCTCCCCTGGCGATCCTTGTCCTGAAGTCTTTTGTGTCCTTGCCGAGTTCAAGGTCGGATGAAGGCCCTATGACAAACTTGCCTACATCAGGAAACTCTATGACGGCAACCGCTGTCCTGTCTGTCCTCAGCCGGTCGCCCAGTGAGACCTCCTGGGCTGCCGCCATCTGCCTCCAGTCACTGTTTACGAGTCTTTCGAGCCTGCCGTCCCTTATTGAACTTACAACGCCTTTTCCTTTTCCATACGCATCAGTAATCAGGGTTAAACACAAACAAAGCAAGACAGCTGTTCCGAGCAGGACCGTCCCTTGCGAGACATTCATTTTTTTCATGGAATCCGCACCTCCCCCTTGATTAAATTGATTCAATTAGTGCTGATGAGCCGGCGCAGCAGTTCCTTCAGCCTTTTCATGGCCGTGGCCTGACGGACCCATCGCATCCATATGAAGCCTCTCGACATAATGCGTGAACTCAACGTAAGTCGCTACAAATTTCCTGCCGTATTCGACGCCGTGGTCCGCGTGCTTTTTTGTTTCAAGCGCATGGGTAAAACGCTCCCTTATGCCTTTTTCAGCCGCATCGTTCACTAGCTTCACCAGCTTGTCGACTGACCCAGTCTCCAATGCCTTGTCTGCTGCTGCCACCGACGGCTCGACAGCACCTGCAGCCTTCAGTCCGGTGTAGGGAGCGCTTTCTCCGGCACGATGTATCCTCACAAGGGTTTCAAAAAAATACATGTCGGCAAGCTCCTTTGCCTCTTTCGACTGCTTTCTTACAACCAGAGTTTTGTCGAAGAGGTTCCGGATTTCCTTTTCGTCTTCTTTTCTGACCCATTTGAGCACAGGGGTGATATCCCCTTTTTCGAGCGCTGTTTTTGCCGTCACCACAACAGGGCCGTCAAGGGTGTCGCAATGAGCCTCTGAAATTACCTGCATCGACAGCCATAAGCCTGCAATTATTAATGAAATCATTGCAATCCTGATACTTCGGGGTTGTTTTTTCATCTTGTTCCTCCTATTCATTCCTACCTCAATATAGCAGCTTATCTCTGCCGGTAATATGATTTTTGTCATTGCCCATAACTTTATAATGACCTTTTGTTTCCAGCCGCCAGGCCATTGTAAGCCCAGCGTACTCAACAGTCAGAAACCTTTTTCAGGGCAGAATAAGGCAGCCAGAAACAGCGCGAATGCAAATGAATTCAAGAGAGCGCTCATATTCTTCTATATCCTTGATTTATACAAGGTGAAAGTTATCCTTCAGCCTCAATCTTATTATCTCAACCTTTTTCTGAATAAGCAAAACCCTAAAGCCTTGACTTTAGCCCCGGGAAGCAATACATTTTAAATAAACCTGACAGTCAATGTTAACGCAAGGAGGTGAGACAGATGAAACGAGCATTGATCATTACTGCAGTATTCTTCACCATGGTAATAGTTGCATTCGCATTCGCCGGAACCAAGGGCAAGATGGACCTGAAGGTCGGCGATGAGATCTACGCCTGCAACTGCGGTGAAAAATGCCCATGCAACACCATGTCGAGGAACCCCGGCAATTGCACCTGCGGCAGCCCTATGGTAAAGGCGAAGGTGATGAAAGTCGAAGAGGGCAAGGCATCTCTTAAATCAGAATCATGGGACAAGGAAAGAAGCTTCAAGACAGTCGGGAAATATACCTGCGACTGCGGGCCTGATTGCAAGTGCGAGACTATCAGCCAGAACCCCGGCAAGTGCACCTGTGGAGCTGAGATGAAAAAGCTCTAGTTCCGATAACCGGCGCTTACGAAAAGTTTTTGGGGCAGTGGCTGTGAAATAATTGGTGTCTCATGAATAAAATGGGCCGGAGAAACATTATGGTATTTCGCGGGTTCTTGAACAGGCGGGGCATATGCCTCGCCTGTTCCGTTCATGAGGGCTTAATGAACAGTGCCCAGTATAATATCAGCCACTGCCTTTTGAGCTGATTCAGAGTCCCAGTAGGCAAATATCTTTGGCATGTCCGTCACTGAGTCGAGCAGATAGGGGCTGCCGAATGATATGAAAAGGCAGGCAATATGCTTCAAGTCAGAGATATGCCTGTAAAGCCAGTTGCCGGCGCCTCCTTTCCATCCTCTTGTTTCAGAGAAGACGGCTACCACTAAGGATATATCGTCTTGGGGTTGTATCTTCAGAGCTGCTTTATTTTCAGTGACCGTACGGACCTTCATTGACGGAAGACGGGATCTCAGACTCTGCGCGATGACATCTCCCCTTCTGCCCTTCTCATCATTGAGGATTATGAGGGATATCCTGTTTTTCAGCCTGAAATCTCCGGAAACTGTGATCGATTTTTCAGTAAGCGCCTCCGACAGCTGAGTATGCCTGTAAAAGGCGGGTCTCCGCGAGACCGGTCTTGCGGCAAGTCCCTTGCGGAAGCGATTCAGCCGTCTTTCATCGAAGGCAGCGCCTTTTTTCAGGAGGTATTCTGCGGTTTTATCAGGGTCTGAGGGGTGCAGTATGATATCAACCCCTGCCTCGAGCGCCATAAAAGACGCAGCCTCCTCTGAATATCTTCCGATGCCGCCCATATTCATCGCGTCTGTTATGATGATCCCGCGATAATTCATCTTTTCCCTCAGGAAGCTCACTGCCTTTTCAGACAGAGAGACCGGGATTCCGGACGGCTCCATGGCAGGCACCTCGAGATGGCCGAGCATCATCAGCTTAACACCTTTATTGACGGCCTCCTGAAAGGGTACGAGTTCATGCTTTTTTAAAAAAGCGAGGCTTTGACTGACCGCAGGCAGCCCTATATGGGAATCTGTCTCTGTATCACCGTGCCCCGGGAAATGCTTTCCACATGCAGCGACGCCGGCCTGCTGGAGCTCCTTTATCATTTCGCATCCCAACAGGGAGACCGTTTCCCTGTCTTCCCCGAAGGCCCTTGTGGCTATGATGGGATTTCTGGGGTTGGTGTTTATGTCGAGCACAGGCGCGAAGATGGTGTTGATGCCGGCATACAGCGCCTCTTCAGCAACAGCCCTGAACCCGTCTCTGACAAGCTTCAGGTTCTTCCCTGCTTCTTCCTTCTTCTGTCTTTTCTTATTTGAGATATTCCCAAGCGCCATCGCAGGAGGGAAATTCGTTCCTCCACTTAATTGCTGTCCCAGCCCGCGTTCAAGGTCTGAGGCCATGACAAGAGGAAGGGTTGCCTCATGCTGCAGCCTTCCAACATATCTTCTTACTTCTTCGAGCTCTCCTCCGAAGATGATAAAGCCGCAGATCCCTTTTTTGACAAGGGAAAGGTAATAGGGGAATTCGGATTTGATCCGGTTGCCGTTTAGACGCGGGATGAGGCAGCGATAATAGTTAACCATGAATTATTATACATACCTGATTTACGGAGTGACAGGAAAGATTGATAAATGCATTTTAATACATTTACAATTCATTATCATGAGAATCGGTTTGGTCGCGGTTGCGCTTATCCTGGTGAGTGCCTGCTCGAAAATGCCGTCTTATCCTCAGGCCCCTTTTGACGGAAAGAGCGTGAGCATAGATATCAGGAAGCTCGGGGAGAATAAGCCTGTCTTTTACACCTTCCTTAGCGGGCAGAAGAAAATAAACTACTTTGTGGTCAGGCTGGACAATTCTGTTCAGTCCTATTTTGACGCCTGCGCAAAGTGTTTTCCGAAGAGGCTCGGATACAGACTTGACGGCCAGGAGGTCTACTGCATGGCATGCGACGTCAGGTATTCGATCCATGAATTGAAAGACGGCCTCGGTAGCTGTTATCCTATCAAGCTTGACGGCAGGGCAGAAGGTGACCTCTATATCATTAATAAACAATCCCTTCTGCAGGGTGGAAAATATTTTTAAGGCATGGCGTAAATAATGCAGTTGTGAGGAGTGAGAATGGGTTTTTTTGACAGGCTCAAGCAAGGATTGAGCAAGACAAAACAGGGTTTTATAGCAAAAGTCGAATCGATATTTACGGACAGGGCCGTTGACGAAGAGACTCTGGAGGAGCTCGAAGAGACTCTTATCCTTTCAGACATCGGCGCTGCAGGCGCAGCCGAGATCGTCGGTCATCTGAAGGAAATGGCCGCAAAGGGCGAGATAAAGCAGTCCGGCTCTGTAAGGGAATTTCTGAAAAAAGAGATGGCTGCCATGCTTGGCTCTGCGAAACCCCTTGTCATATTCGGGGAAAAACCATTCGTCATACTGACGGTCGGGGTCAACGGTGTTGGAAAGACAACAACGATCGGAAAACTTGCAGACAGGCTGAGAAACCAGGGGCATTCGGTCATGCTTGCGGCAGGCGATACCTTCAGGGCCGCGGCGATAGAGCAGCTTGAGATATGGGCCGGCCGGTCAGGCGCCCAGCTCGTCAAGCACCAGAGCGGCTCAGATCCATCGGCTGTCGTGTTCGATGCTATTGAGGCGGCCAGGGCGCGGGGGGTGGATGTAGTGATAATAGACACTGCCGGCCGCCTTCATACCAAGAGCCCTCTTATGGAAGAGCTGAAGAAGGTCAAGCGGGTATGCAATAAGGCTATGCAGGGGGCTCCCCATGAGGTGCTTCTTGTTGTGGATGCGACGAACGGCCAGAATGCCCTCAGGCAGACGCAGCTTTTCAATGAGGCTGTTGGGGTCACCGGGATTGCGCTGACAAAGCTGGACGGGACTGCCAAGGGAGGGATTGTCTTTGCGATCAGGAGGGATCTGAATATACCGGTGAAGCTGATCGGAGTAGGAGAGGGCGTGGACGATCTTCAGGACTTTGTGCCGGAGGATTTTGTCAGGGCACTGTTTGAGTGATACTTCAGAAGGTGGAAGGGTCTTCAGGGGGAAGGTCCTTCTCATCGAAGGGCATCACTCCCAGCCTGGTCATGACGGTCTCGATGCGCCTGAGGATATCGGTATAATCATAGTCAGGCATTTCATTCTCGCTTGCCTGTTCAACAAGGTTGTCAAAAGCCCAATAGTCAAGACTATCGTCCAGTATCCCGGAACGCCTCAATATATCATATACCGTACTGTCGTCTCGCAGGTCATCGCTGTCGGAGATCAGCAGCCCCTTCTTTCTCTCAGGTGATGCCGTGTACCACTTCATGGCAGCAAGCAGAGCATCATAGAGGGTGACTATGCCGGCAGATATCTTGCCCTGACGGAGTCTTCTCCTTGCTCCCCGGATGTGAAGCCGGGCTCGCTGCAACGGACCTGCCTCAGGTCCAAGTGCGTCTTCGTTCATCAAACCTGCATGTGGCATTTCAGAAATCCTCCGTATTCAGTCATTCTCTTTTTTCAGATCCCATCTGGATACTGCGCATTCTCCTTGCAAGTTCCCTCAGCGCATCCGGGAGGCTTACCCCCTGATCCATCAGGTTTCTTATAAAAACTGCCTTTGCTAATTCGTTGATTACCTTTTCAGAGGATGCGTCCCGCAGGCAGATATTGGCGCCGGTCTCAAGCTGCTGGGTGAGGCAACCCTCTATCTC
This sequence comes from Nitrospirota bacterium, assembly GCA_016217695.1. GTDB lineage: Bacteria > Nitrospirota > Thermodesulfovibrionia > Thermodesulfovibrionales > UBA6898. The sequence goes on from JACRHE010000087.1 coordinate 13,121, forward strand.
ATCAGGCCTGAATCTCTTTGCGAGCTCCCTTATCTCTTTGAGGTCGGTTGCCATGGAGAAATCAGGTATCGCACCTGTTTTTTTTTCTCATCTTCTGTTCATACATCAGTCTGTCGGCCTTTGACAGAAGTTCATCAACTGAACAGGGTTTTTCAGGATCGTAAAATCCTATGCCGTAACTAAGGGAAAGGGCGTATAAGCGGTCCTGTCTGCTGTTGAATATCTCAAGTGACCTGTTCATCCGGCCTTCTATGACCTCTGTGTGGTCACCTGCCATCCCGACCGGCAGCACTACAAACTCATCCCCGCCGATACGGGCGATGATGTCAGACTCCCTGTAGTTATTCCTGAGAAGTTCGGCAACGTCGATCAAGGCCTTATCCCCCTCCTTATGCCCCATAGTGTCATTGATCTGCTTAAGGCCGTCAAGATCAGCGTAGAGTATATAGATACCCCTGTTTGTTCTGTTGGACCCCTTGACAAGATGCTCAGCCAGGGTGTAAAAGCCCCGTCTGTTATGTATGCCGGTCAGCTCATCCGTAAGTGAAAGAGCCCTCATATCCTCTTCAGCGCGTTTCAGTTCTTTAAGGTAATTGGTGGCCCTGATCGAACTCAAGAGCACTGCTATCAGCAGGCCGAAGCCGACTGAGATCGTGAAAATTGAGGATCTCAGGATAAGCCGGTCAAGACTTTCCCTGCTTTTTGTAATGTCGTAATAGATCTCAAAGGCGCCGATAAACCTCCCGTTTTCCATCATCGGCACGTATGTCTCAACTACATCTCTGATCATTATCTGGTCTTCCAGGGATTGCTCGGATTTCTTTAAAACCATAGTGTGTGGCCTGCCTTTAGCAACGACATCACGGAAATATGCCTTTGTATTGATGTGACCTATGTCGTTGCGGTCCGTCGAAAAGACGATCTCGCCATCCGGTGAAAAGAGCTTTACCTTTGTCAGTTTGAGCTCTTTTGCAATCCTGTCGGTCTCTCGCATGAAATCAGGCGTAATAGCTTTTCTTGATTGAACCTCTTCAGTGCCGAGCGTTCCTGCCAGATGACTGGCCACGCGCAATGCATTTTCCTCAGTACCCTCGATCAGGATATTTGTGAAGGCAGGGTAGAGGAATAATGAGGAGTATAGAGGCAGGGCGATGACTGCCGCTATGGAGAGAATGACGATCGTCTTTATCAAGCTCAGTTTGAGCATCTTATGGTAGCTGTCCTTACTTAATGCCGGCTGCTGCCGTAAACGGTGTCAACGTGCCTTTCTATTATTAGTATCTCACGTTTTCCTGTCGTTTACAGGGAAAAAATGGAGGCCTCAGAAAAAAAACCGGGACTGCGTGTCAGCTGTTCAGTCAATCAGTGATCTCATGAAGTGAAGATAATCGGCATTTTTCTCAATGATCTCCACGCCCATGCCGTTTTTCATGGATTTCACCGGAGTGCCGATAACCCTGCCTGTACCCATTTTCGCTGCCCGCACAGTCTTTCCCTTCAGTTTTAAAGGAGTACCATCCGGCAGATAGATGACCATATCGAAAACCGTATCAGGAGGGAGAGGATGATTTGTGCGTATGAAGAGTCCGGTCAGGGAAAAATCGCTCGATATTCCCCGGACTGTTACGTTGTCTGCCGTGAATTCTACTTCGCAGCGTTTGATAAACCTTCTCTGCTCTCTCTTATTCGCCATACCTTGCCTTTTATAGTTTAATATTTTAAGTATTGTACGAAGATTATCAAAAAAAATCTCATTATCCTGCCTAGATATTTCTTGACGGACAGATATCGGCAAGGACGCATTCGTCGTGCATCGGCTTTTTTGCCTGGCATGTCTTCCTGCCGTGGAATATCAGGAGGTGCGAGAGGTTCGACCATTCCTCTTTGGGGGTCATCGTCATGAGGTCTTTCTCAATTTTTACCGGGTCGGTATTTTTTGTGAGACCGAGGCGAAACGAGAGCCTCTTGACATGGGTATCAACGGCAATCCCTTCATTAATGCCGTAAACATTCGACAGTATGATGTTGGCTGTCTTCCGTGCGACTCCGGGAAGGCCTGTGAGCTCATCCATTGTCTTTGGCATCTTTCCGCCGAAGTTTGATATCAGCAGCTGTGCAGAGGCCTGGATGTGCGTTGCCTTGTTGTTATAGAAATTCACGGAGCTCACATCTTTTTTCAGTGTCTCCAGCGGAACACTCGCATAATCTTTTATGGTCCGGTATTTTCTGAACAGGGTTTCCGTAACCTTGTTCACATGGGCGTCAGTCGTCTGGGCAGAAAGGATCGTTGCCACAAGGACCTCAAAGGGTGTGGTGAAATTCAGCGCGGTTTTCGGCCCGGGGAATTTCTTCTTGAGCCGTTTCAATATTTCAGATATCTTTTTTTTGTTATCCATAAGTATCTTAAACCTCTATCAGTCTCTTCTTTAGCTCGATTGCCGCAACAGCGCCCTCTCCGGCTGCGATAACTACCTGGTCGTTTCCGATGAGCGGACCGACTATATACAGCCCGCTGAGCGAGGATTCAAAGGTGCTGTTTGTTATAAACTTGAAATTGTCCCTGTCCCTTTTGAGATTCAGGCCGCCGAGGAAACTGTCGTTCAGCTTGTATCCGAAGTGAGACATCACGACCTCGCAAGGTATTTTTCGGCCATCGTGCATCTCAACCGCTTCAAGCTTTTCATCTCCAATGAACCTTACCGGCCTTCCTATTATGAGACCGATGTTCTCCTCTTTCAGTTCTTCCTTGTATTCCTCAGGGGCCTTATCAGTATAGAGAATAAGGGTTAAATCCCTCGTGTACATCTCCTTCATGGCAATGGCGAGATGTACGGTCTTAATCGAATTGCCTATTATGACCAGCTTTTTGTTTGTCGTCCTGTAGCCGTCGCAGTCTATGCAGGTGAAAAGGGTTGTGCCGAGGAATTTATGGAGGCTCTCTATGGAGGGAAAGTTCTCTGTAGCGCCTGTTGATACGAGCACGAACCTCGCAAGATATCTGACATCGCCGGCGTAGACCTCGAAGTTCGCGCCTTTGGCTACCTTTGTAACAACGCCTTTTTTGATCTCGACATGAAAATTCCTTGCCTGCTCCATTCCCAGCTCGATGATCTCCCTGCCGGTTATAGCCTTCTGGGTGAGGAAGTTCTCGATATGTCTTGCGTGAGTTGTCCTGCCTCCGCCCCTGTCTATGAGCAGAACCCTCCGGTTGTATCTGCCGAGATAGATCGCGGCCTGGAGGCCTCCGGGCCCGGCGCCTATGATTATGCAGTCGTAGATAAACTCTTCCGTCATTAAATAGATTTTATCAGATATAGGCGGGGTTTTGAAGAAGATCTGGCGCCCTGGAAGAAAGAGGCTGAGACTGATCCCGACTTTTAATATTATGGGGCCGGACGTGATAAGATTTATACAGGTGTTCAAAGAGGGAATGATAAGACAATGAACCGGCTCTCAATGGAAAGATCGGCGTATCTGCAGCACGCTGCTAATCAGAAGATTGACTGGTATCCCTGGTCTGACGAGGCCTTTGAAAAGGCGGGGCAGGAGGACAAGCCTGTTTTCCTCAGCACAGGCGCTGTATGGTGCCACTGGTGCCATGTGATGGCAAAGGAATCCTTCGAAGACGACGAGGTCGCAGGTATCCTGAATCAAAATTTCATCTGCATCAAGCTCGACAGGGACGAAAGGCCTGATATCGACAAGAGGTATCAGCAGGCGGTCTCTGCCATGGGCAACAGCGGGGGGTGGCCGCTCAGCGTATTCCTGACACCTGACAGAAAGGCTTTTTACGGCGGAACCTATTTCCCTCCCGGGGACAGTCACGGCAGGCCAGGGTTCAGAAAGGTGCTTCTTCAGGTGGCAGGTTTTTACCGTTCAAAGAGGGATGAAGCCGATGACTACGGCAGAAGGCTAATGGAATACCTCAGGCCGGCTCAGCTGTCTCTCGGTGAATTGGATATGGCCATGCTCGACCCTGCCGCGACCATGATGCTTTCCGAATTGGACGCCGAAAACGGGGGCTTCGGAACAGCACCCAAGTTTCCTATGGCAGGAGCGCTTGAGTATCTTATGAACCGCTTTTTCTTCAGCAAAAACGAATTTTCTTCGTTAGCAGCAAGAAAGACCCTTGAGTCCATGGCTAAAGGAGGCTTCCACGACCAGCTTGGAGGAGGGTTTCACCGGTATTCCGTTGATCAGTCCTGGATCGTGCCTCACTTCGAGAAGATGGCAGACGACAATGCCTGGCTATTGAAGAATTATATCCATGCATACGCCATTTTCGGAGATGAACAGTTCAGGTACGTCGCAGAGGGTATAGTCCAATTTGTAATGGATGTGCTGTCAGATCCTCAAGGCGGGTTTTATGCCAGCCAGGACGCTGATGTCACTCCCGACGACGAAGGAGGCTACTTCACCTGGACCCAGGAGGAGCTGCGAAGACTGCTCAGCGATGAGCAATACAGCACATTGACACTTCACCTGTTTCATGAAAGGGGGGCCATGCATCACGACCCAGGGAAAAAAGTCCTCTTTGTCGCTGTGGATGCGGATGAGATAGCATCACAAACAGGACTTGATATAGGCAGGGTCAAACAACTCATAGGCGACGGAAAAAGGGCATTGCTTCAGGCCAGGAACCTGCGTGAAGCGCCATATATCGACAGGACTCTCTATACTTCGCTAAATGGCATGATGATATCCTCCTTCCTGCATGCATACATGGTGATTAAGAAAGAGAAGATAAAAGACTTCGCGCTCCTGAGCCTTGAAAGGGTAGTCAAAAGACATCTTGTCAACGGCGAGCTTTATCATTCAGAAGGAGTGAAAGGTGTTCTGGATGATTATATATATATGGTGGATGCGCTGCTCACTGCATATGAGGTGACGGCTGATCCTTCATATCTGAAGACTGCAGATGACACTATGAAACAGTGCATCGTAAAGTTTTGGGACAGGGATTCCGGGGGATTCTTCGATACAGCTGAGGAGGTGCTCGGGATAAGGCTGAAGGCTGTCGAGGATATACCCCATCCTTCTTCTAACGGGCTTGCCATAATGCAGTTGCTGAGGCTTTTCCATATGACGTCGGAGGACACATACCTGGAATATGCGGAAAGGGCCCTGAGACTATTTTCAAAGATAGCCCAGGACCTAGGTCTCCATGCCGGATATTATTTTTGCGCCCTGAATGCCTATTATCAAATGGTAAGACTGACTGTCCAGGCATCGTCTGACAGCGAGTTGGGCGAGACCGCGAGGCGTTGCTTTTATCCGTATAAGGTTATTTGTTACGGCAAGGACAACGGCCTTGTTGTCCCGTGTCTGGCCTCGGGAGTGTGCCTTGAACCCCTGGGTAACCCTGGGAGGCTCAGGGAGTTTCTGAAAAACCCCTCCTGAGATAGTCCCTGAGCCCCGATCAGATCGGGACGAAAATGAGAGAAAATGACGTCCTGTCGCATGGGGCAGTCTTTGATGGCTGATTCTGGTATGAGATTACCCTTGTCTAAGGAGGGAGAACGTGAGATGATTAATACATACCCTGCAAAGAGAGCTGCGATTTTAATACGGGAGCGAGGAGGTAAAAGGTGATGGAAAAGATATCATTTAAGGTGGAGAAGACTTTTTGCGAAGAATGCTCTCTGGCCCTGCGAAGATTCATCGGGCATATGGATGGAGTTGAGTCCATTGACGTGGAGGAGGGCAAGATAGCCGTTGTCTTTGACAGTGCAAAGATAACCGGAGAAGACATTGCCAGGATCACGCGGGAGAGCATGGATAAACTGGGATACAGGCTTGAAAAATAGCGCATTGTAATAGATGGAAATGTGGATACGAAAAGGGCGTAAGTGAAACTCAACCTTTTTGAAAGGCTGATCACCGACAACCCTGTCAGGGCCTCTATTCAAAGGAATGTTGAGGGCCCGATGCTTAGGAAGATGGGCGGACGGACGGATTATCCACTCTGTCTCGAAATCGGATGCGGCGCAGGAATAGGCGCTCAGGTGATATCAGAACAGTTCGGAGCACAGAAAATCATCTCGACTGATATAGATCCCGACCAGATCAAAAGGGCCGTGGAGAATCTTCCGCCGGAACTGAAGGAAAAGGTGGAGTTCAGGGTTGAAGACGCGATGGCCCTGGATGAGCCGGATGAAAAGTTCGACGCTGTTTTTTCCTTCGGCGTTCTGCATCACATGGAAGACTGGAAAAAGGCTCTCGCCGAGATTGCAAGGGTCCTGAAAATGGGAGGGGAGTTCTTCTTTGAGGAGCCCCTGAGGCCTTTTTTGAGGAACGTCCTGGTCAGAACCCTTACCGCACATCCGGCAGGGGGTGAGTTTGACTTCAACGAATTCAGAAATGAGCTGCAACGAAATGCCATAAGCATAATGAATATGAAACGCATCAAAAATATCGCGATATTTTGTGTGGGGAAAAAAGGATAAGGGCACTGGCTGCGCACCGCTGCCCTATCTGTTGAATGACTGTTCATAATTTCTTCAAACTGCCGTGAGAAGGTAAGAGCAGGGAGATAAAGCGGAGTGCCATGAAAAAAGACCCTGTATGCAACATGGACGTGGACGAAAGGGATGCCGTTACAACGGAATGCGATGGAGTGGTGCACTATTTCTGCTCCCAGGGATGCAGGGAAAAGTTTCTGAAAGAACGAGAATGCAAGGTCCCCCGCACCTCATATGACCTCATAATCATCGGCGGCGGCCCTGCCGGGCTGACGGCAGCGGTCTATGCCGCCACGCTGAAGATGAATGCCCTGCTCATAACAAAGGACCTTGGCGGTCAGGCCATAGACAGCACGAAGGTAGAAAACTATATGGGATTTGATTTCATAACCGGTCCCGAACTCGTAGAAAAGTTTCAGCAGCAGCTTGTCCGTTCCCATTATATAGACCATCTCATGAGCGAGGTTGAAAAGATAGCGCCGTCTGACGAATGCTTTCATGTCACCACGTCCGAACTCAAGACCTATTCAGCAAATGCATTGCTCATCGCAACGGGGATGACGAGGAGAAAACTTAACGTGCCGGGTGAAGAAGCACTTCAGCGGCGGGGAGTGTTTTACGGCAATATCCAGGACTTCTCCTTTGTGCAGGGCGAACCGGTCTCGGTTCTCGGCGGCGGTAACTCAGCGCTGCAGATGGTCGAGAATCTGGCAAACGTTGCCGGCGACATTTATCTCGTATCAGACATGAAGCTTACAGCTGATCCTGTTATCGTGGAGAGGGTCAAAAGAATCCCACATCTTGAGATATATGAGGATTTCAAGGTGGAGGAATTCTCAGGGCAGGGATCGCTCTCCGGCATAACGATCAGGGAAAAAGGCACCGATGAACCAAAGACAGTTCCTGTCAAGGGGGCATTCATCGCGATCGGGTTTCAGCCGAATGTGTCTCTCGTCTCTCAGCTCGTCAATCTGAATGAAAAAGGCGAGGTCATGGTTGACCCCGATTGCTCGACATCATACCCCGGGATTTTTGCGGCTGGCGATCTGACGAATGCCTTCGGCAAGCGGATAATCATAGCCTGCGGCGAAGGCGCAAAGGCGGCCCTGGCGGCGCGACAATATATTTTAACCCTTAAAAGGAGATGAGTTTATGAGCATTAGAAAGGTATCAAAGGCAAATGGGTTATCGTGTAAATGCCACAAATCTTGTTAGCTGGTTATACAAGGAGGCCTGAGATGAAAAGAATATTGGGAGTTATCACTCTGATGTTGGCATTAACCGCTTCATATGGCTATGCCCAGATGGGCAGCGGGATGACACAGTGATTATTGGGAGTGCTCTGATGGGTGTTGCATATGCGGTGCAGATAACTTCCCGCTCTATGAAATGTGGATAAAAAGGCCTGAATGATGAAGGAATCAGTAAACATAATAGGCGCCGGACCTGCCGGTTTAACAGCAGCTATCGTTCTCGCAAAGAGTGGTTTTAGAGCAAGGGTCTATGAGATGTCATCTGATGTAGGGCATCGGCTGAATGGAGATTTTCAGGGACTCGAAAACTGGAGTTCGAAAAAAGATATTACCGAGCTATTCAAAGATATCGGCATCGAGACAAATTTCCTGTGCGTTCCGTATTATGGCGGAACCATATATGCGCCTGAAATGAAGCCGGCTGTAATAAAATCTGAACGCCCTATCTTTTATCTCGTCAAAAGGGGAACCATGCCCGGGACACTTGATATGGGATTGAAAGAACAGGCCCTGTCTCTCGGTGTTGAGATACTCTTTAACCACCGCCTTGATAAATTTGATGGAAAAGCCATTGTCGGTACAGGGCCAAAAGGGGCCGATGCCGTTGCGGTCGGCATAACATTCAATACCTCAATGGAAGATCAGGCTGTGGTTGTTCTCGATGATGGTATCGCTCCCAAGGGTTACTCCTATCTTCTTGTAAATCAGGGCTATGGCACAATGGTAACCGTGCTTTACAGGGAATTCAGAAGAGAAAACGAATATTTCGAGAGAATGCTGAATTTTTTCAAAGCCAATATGGATATGGATATTAATAATGGAAAGAGATTCGGATGTTATGGGAACTTTTTCTTGCGGGATACACAGATACATCATGATAAACTCTATACGGGCGAGTCGGCAGGATTTCAGGACTGCCTTTGGGGTTTCGGTATGAGATATGCAATCTTATCCGGATATCTTGCTGCAAGGAGCTTTATAGACGGCTCAACCTATGATACGCTTTGGAAAAGGGATTTAAAGCCTATGCTCGAAACATCTCTCATAAATAGGTTTCTTTTCGAACGGATCGGTCATGCAGGGTACAGGTATCTTACAAAAAGATTCGCTCAGGGCAGCCCGTGCGGGTTTCTCAGAAGGCATTACAACTATTCTTTTTTTAAACATCTGCTTCTGCCTTTTGCAAAAAGGAGATATGAAAGCAGGGTAAAAGACCGGAACTGCAATCATGAAAACTGTACCTGCGTGTGGTGCAGGTGCGGTGAAAAGGCATGTCCTTAACGGCAGTGAAGAGATAGGGGAGGTAATCTTATGGACTGGCTCAGGGAAAACTGGTTCTCTGCACTTGTCTTTATCCTGTTTATAGCAATGCATCTTTTCGGCCACGGCATGCATGGAGGCCATGGCGGCCATAGCGAAGAAGAGGGCACGGGACACGCTGGTCATGGCGAGGGTCAATCCGGGAAAAAGGAAAAGAAAGGAGGTCACGGATGCTGCTGAATACAAAGGTTGTCAGTTGGTCATTGGGACTTTTTCTTTCCCTTAGCTATCTCCTCTGTGTTCTTTACGGCCTGATTGTTCCAGAGAGGCTGCACGGGATGAAAGGATTTCTCGAAGCGGTTCTTCCGGCGTTTAGATGGCTGACCTTCGGAGGGTTTATCCTCGGTCTTGCGGAGAGTTTCCTATATGGCGTGTATGTCGGCATAGTTTTCGTGCCGATATATAATTTTATCAACAGGAAATTAGGGTTTAATAAGGGAGGATAGCCATGCATGGTGAGGATGTGCCTTATGCTTATGGATTCTGGTTTCTTGTTCTTGTCAACGCCGGTCTCTTTGCCTTTTTCATTCTGAGTTACCTTACGCCGGTCAAAAAAAGAGAGTGGCGCTCCATGGGTGTAACCCTCGCATTTTTTGTGGCATTGTTTACGGAGATGTACGGTTTTCCCCTCACAATCTATATCCTCACAGGAGTGCTCGGCAGCAGATATCCTGTATTAAATCCCTTCTCGCATGCAAGCGGACATCTCTGGCTCACATTTTTCGGAGGCGGGCCGGGGATGATGACGATTATCCATCTTATCAGTAACGGGCTTGTCCTGATCGGGTTTGTGATAATGTGGAAAGGCTGGAAACTGATTCACGGCGCTAAAAGCGGTCTTGTAACTAATGGTCCATACGCCTATGTCAGACATCCGCAGTATTCAGGCCTTTTCATTGTGATGATAGGGATGCTCATTCAGTGGCCCACCATAATAACAGCCCTCATGTTCCCCGTACTTATCTTTGTCTATTACCGCTTGTCCAAGAGGGAAGAACGTGAGATGATGGAATTGTTCGGAGACGAATACAGGAGATATACAGAGAAGACTCCTATGTTTATTCCGAAACTTGCGGACAAAGCAGAATAACGGGACTGCGATGAAAAGGAGGAGGTGAGAATCATGATGCACTGGGCAGACTATCCGTGGGGATGGGGCATGGGATTTGGGTGGCTTTTTATGGTCTTTTTCTGGGTGCTGATTATTTCAGGCATTGTCTATCTCGTAAGGGTAATTGCCGGCAGAGAAAAAAAAGGACCAGAAGAGGAGACGCCATTAGACATCCTCAAAAGGAGATATGCAAAAGGTGAAATAACCAAAGACGAGTATGACAGGATAAAGGAAGATCTGTTGAGGCATTGAGGGAAAAACAGAAATTGAACCGTATGAACCCAAGAGGAGGCTCGTAATGAAAAAGTTATTTGTGATCTGGAGCGTTTTAGCGCTGTTATTGTCTGCAACGCATGTCTTTGCTCAGATGGGCGGCATGATGGGTGAACAGAAAGGAGAAATGAGACAGCCAGGCATGATGATGGGTGAAGGAATGATGCCCATGATGCAGATGGACATGCCCATGATGAAACAGATGATGGGTCAAGGCATGATGATGCGGGATATGATGCAGATGATGATGGGTATGATGGATATGCAGGAGAAGATGATGATGGGCCTGAAGCCCGAAGAAAAGAAGATGATGATGAAGAACATGGGACAGATGAAGGAAAAGATGAAGATGATGTCAATGCGCGCGGGTATGATGATGGGACCCGGTGATCCTCAAGTCAATCTGCAGTGCGCGGAGCAGTGGCTTAAAAAAGCGATAGACCTTCATGAAATACACATAAAGGACCCTGCGACCGCAACTGACGCCTCGCAGCATGAGATGATGGATCAGATGAAAAAGGCATACGGCTGTCTTACGGGCAAGGGTTCTGAAATAAAAAGCGCACCACCAAAAGCACCCGCTGGAGAAGAGAAGAAGAAAGACGCTCACGGACATTAGTGCATAGTGATTCAGAAAAGGTCAGGGATATATTGAGTGGAAATAATATCGATATGGTCAATACGAGGCATATCAAGGGCATCGCCATATTTTGCGTAGGGAGGAAGAGATGAAAGTAATCGACCCGGTTTGCAAGATGACAATAGAGGATAAGGATGCCGTTGCCTCATCCGAGTATAAAGGCGTGACATATTATTTCTGCTCGAAACCCTGCAAGGATGATTTTGACAGGGAAGCTGCGGCTTTTGCCGGTGAGGGGACAGGCATGCCGAAGATGGATGAACTGAAGTCCATGACCACAAAGGCCTTAGGAGAGATGGCAAAGGACCCCATATGCGGGATGGTGATCCCCAAAGACCGCTCCATAAAGAGAGAGGTTGGCGGCAGGGACTATTATTTCTGCAGTGAAAACTGCGTAAAGACTTTCGAAGCGCCTGAGGCGGAACTGAAGTCTATGAAAAGGCGGGTGACTATTGCCCTTACGGGAGTCCTTTTTTTGGCGATCTTCAGGGCAGCCTTATTCCTCGGACTTGCAGCAGGGGCAACCGTCCTCACCTGGATCCCTTTTTCGTTTCTGCCATGGTTCAATGCGGGGGTATGGCTTTTTATCATCACAACTCCGATTATGATTTTCGGCGGCAAGGGATTCTTTGTCGGAGCCTGGCATGCCATTAAAAACCGCGTGGCAAACATGGATCTTCTGATTGCGCTTGGAACATCCACTGCCTATCTCTACAGTGCCTTTGTAGTCTTCTTTCCCGGGGTGCTGCCTGTCGAGGAAAAGAACGTTTACTTCGACGTCTCGGCCATCATTATCGCCTTTGTCCTCCTCGGGAAATACATGGAGGAGATTATAAAAAAGCGGAGTTCGGCGGCGATCCGTAAGCTGCTGGATCTGAAGCCGCAGACAGCGAGGGTTATCAGAAATGCCGTCGAAGTTGAAATCCCTGCCGAATCCGTCATGGTGGACGAGCTTGTTGTAGTGAGGCCGGGTGAAAAAATACCGACTGACGGTGTTGTCACGGAAGGCCATTCGTCTGTTGATGAAAAGCTGCTGACCGGCGAGAGTGTTCCTGTCGAAAAGAAGCCCGGAGATGAAGTCATCGGAGGTACTCTCAACAAGGTCGGCTCTTTTAAGTTCAGGGCTTCAAGGGTCGGCGCTGATACGACCCTGAGCCAGATCATAAAGATGGTGGAAGAGGCACAGGCCTCGTCTTCACACATCCAGAGGCTTGCCGATAAGGTGGCTTCATATTTTGTCCCTGCGGTTATAGGCGTAGCCTTTTTGTCAGCTGTTATATGGGTCCTTGTCGGAAATACTACCATGGCGCTTCTGTCATTCGTTGCTGTGCTGATCATAGCCTGTCCCTGCGCCCTCGGCATAGCAACACCGGCGGCATTGATGGTGGGAGTTGGGAAGGGAGCCGAACTGGGAATACTCATACGAGGGGCTGAATATCTCGAAAGGGCTGAAAAACTGAATGCTGTGGTTTTTGACAAGACAGGGACGCTTACAAAGGGTGAACCTGAGGTGACAGAGATAATAGCTGTTGGAGCTGGGCTTGCCCTGCCCGAGGCGGTCAGCAGGGAAGATGTCCTGAGATTCGCCGCAATAGCTGAGAAAAACTCAGAGCACCCCCTGGCCGAGGCTATTTTAAAAAGGGCGAATATGAGCGGACTTATCATACCGGATGCCGAGGCATTCGAGGCCGTTCCAGGGCATGGGGTTAAAGTACGGTCTCAGGGGAGAGAGATCCTGATAGGCAACAGAAGACTTATGATAGAAATGGGAATTGATATGCAGGATATAGAGGCTGTCATCTCCGGGCTTGAGGAAAGGGGCAATACCGTAATGCTTGTTGCGGCAGACAAGAAATTTATCGGATTGATTGCAGTCGCAGACACACTGAAGGAAAACGCAGAAGTTGTTGTTGAGGGGCTTAAGGCAGAGGGCATTGAGGTTGTGATGCTGACGGGTGACAATGAGAGGACTGCAAAGGCAATAGGCGCAAAGGTCGGAATAGACAGGATAATAGCCAATGTTTTACCCGGTGACAAGGCAAGGGTAATAAAGGAACTCCAGGCTGAAGGCAAGATAGTTGCGATGGTGGGGGACGGTATCAATGACTCTCCTGCGCTTGCCCAGGCAGAAATCGGCATAGCAATAGGGAGCGGCTCTGATGTGGCAAAGGAGACGGGCGGCATCATCCTGGTAAGGGATGACCTTAGAGACGTAATCAAGGGCATAAAGCTCAGCAGAAAGACGATGCGTAAAATAAAGCAGAATCTTTTCTGGGCTTTTATATACAACACTGTCGGTATTCCGATTGCAGCCTTTGGACTTCTGAACCCCATTATCGCTGCAGCTGCCATGGCCCTGAGTTCTTTATCTGTTGTGACAAACTCGGCACTTCTGAAGGGGACGAAGATATGAAGGCCGCATTTTTCGTTGCGACGGCTCTGCTGCCTCTGCTGGCAGTGTCTGTCCTTGCGGTATTTGGTATGACTATGAATATGTGGGTATACATTATTCTTGCCGTCATATGCCCCGTGGTTGCAGGTATTTTATGGTTTATGAATAAGGATGCTGAAAAAAAGGTTGGAGGCGCCGGGAAGGTAATAGGGAAAAAGTAAAGCCCTGAGATTTGCCTTTTTGCAATGAAGAGACAACCGGACGCCGGATGCTTATTAAATTCCCTCGCCCTTTTAACCTATTTGCGGTTTGTGGTATATTGTATAACTGGTTTTATCCGTAA
>JACRHE010000081.1 GCA_016217695.1 Nitrospirota bacterium
ATTCAACTTGTTTTAATTCTGTAAGATCTTGAAGGGTTTCTATGGCAGCTACTATCTCACCTGATGAATTGAAAATAGGGACAGCATCAAAAATTATATAACGTTTTTTCCCTCCTAAATTTTCATACCATCCTTCAGCCGTTACTCCTTCAGGAGAGAGAGTTGATTTCCCATATTTTTCGTACAATTCAGGTAAAGCAGAATAATTTCCGCTAATTACTATATCAACTAAGCACGATCTATATTCCTTATAAAATGGTTGCCAATGATTTTTTGTATTTAACATTTCATGTGAAGTCATACCAGTTAATTCCTCGCATGCTTTATTCCAGAAGATCACTTCGTGGTCTGGAGTAATAATAAAAATAGCAACCGCGGATTCAGAAAAAAATTCTGAGGGGACGGATTGTTTGATAGAGTTCATGTGTTTTTATTCCTTATTTGGTTTATTTTGATCATTCCAACGACCATGCTCAGGGGCGCGGGGCAACCACGCCAAAACTGAAAAAGAAAAACGGCTAAGCCCGCGTCGCCTGGAGCAAATTGTTACACCTTTTTTTATTTTTTGAAATTATAATTGCTGTTATTGGCAGGCCGATTGAGGTCAGCGCAAGGCCAAAAAGACCGCCACTATATGTTGATATCTCAATAGCAACAAGCGGGAACATGAGTATAAAAACGCCAAAGTCTTTCAGTGAGATTTTAATTTCGTGGGGTCGAAACAGATTCATGATGGGCATATAACAACTGCTCAACAGCCAAATCCAAAATACGCTGCAACAGCCTATCATGATAATTTCTTTAGGCTTTAAATTTATTTTTGTGGCTATGAGAAGGAAAACTGCAATTGCGATTAGCGGCAGGCCGAGAGATTTTATAATGATCCATGCCTTTATTGTGTCCGATAAAGCAGGAGAGAGTAGTCCATCGGTTATCCAGTAAGCCAAGGCAATAATGGGTGGATATACGATTATATTTTTTATGCCGTTAATCATATTTCAGTTGTAACATCTTTTTGCAGCATTTTATTCTCAAGACAGACGCTCTGTCAATCGAAATGAGACCAAAAGCGTTTATTAAAGAGGTTTTCTGCAGTATAATTCGGCTCAGGACGGCATTATGCTGCAACGGCATAATTCGGAATAATTTTATCCATGGGGTATTTTGTGTGTGCATCGCCTCGCAAACACCGGTTTTCCTGATGGCACATAGGGGTGAAAAGACGCTTCCTTCAAATGTTATAATAATTCATGGAAGGCATGAACCCGAAAATGGAGGGTTTATTCAGAGAGCTCGGCGGCTCCCTTGAGGAGCTTGTCACCAAACTCGAAGAGGCCCAAAAGATGCTGGAACACTTTTCTGCCAAGATCTCATGGAAGGCTTATGAGAAAGCGGGTTGCCCCTATGGCCGGTCCGAAAGCGGCCACAAACTCTGGATGGATTTATTCGTCAAAGAACTCCCGCTGGACAGCAGAAATTAAAACTTCTTCAATCACTGAGGCCTCATTCCAACCAATCCTAAACCGGCAATTATTTCGCGGGCATGCCGGATAAACTTTTCGTCAGTACAGGGCATGCCTTTTATGATCTTGTCACGTCTGCTCCGATCAAACCGAAGATATTCAGATAACTGGCGCTTACGAAAAGTTTTTGAGGCAGTGGCCGTGAAATATATTAATGTGAGCTAAAATCCGGTAATTGCAAGGCGCGCAAATGTCAGGATCGACGACGGCAGGATGCCGAATCCGATTACCGCTGTGGCTGTAATCAACAGTGCCAGCCCGATAGCTGGAGATGTCGTTAGCTCTACTGCTTCCTTGGGCTCCCTCATCCACATATACATGATTATCCTCAGATAGAAGTAAGCCGATATAGCGCTGAATATCACCGCTATAATGACAACCCACATATAGCCTGCCTCAACTGCTGACATAAAGACATAGAATTTACCCATAAACCCGACTGTCGTAGGAATGCCGGTGAGGGAGAACATGAAGATGGTCATCAGCACGGCCGGGACAGGATGGGTCTTTGCCAGGCCTTCATAATCATTGATGTTATCGCCTCTGAAACCTTCGGACCTGAGCATGATGATCACTGCAAAGGCGCCCATGTTCATAAAGGCATATGCAAACATGTAGAGCATAACGCTGGAGAGGCCGTCTGCAGTACCGGATATAATGCCGAGCAGTGCGTATCCGGCATGCGCTATGGAAGAGTATGCCAGCATCCTTTTGATATTTGTCTGGGAGAGGGCGACAATATTACCCACACCCATGGTGAGAATGGCGACGGGGATGAGTATGAGGACCCATTCGGTCCTGACCGAGCCAAAGGCCGTAAGAAATACCCTCCCAAGCACCGCAAAGCCCGCTGCCTTCGGTCCGACGGACATGAACGCGGTGATCGATGTCGGAGCCCCCTCATATACATCAGGCGCCCACATATGAAACGGAGCAGCGGCTATCTTGAACGAGAAGGCAACTGCAAACATTATCAGCGAAAGCATCAGAACAGGGTTCCCGGCAAGTCCATGCCCTGCGATATAGGAAGATATCGCCTTCAGATCGGTAGTGCCTGTCAGACCATATATCAGAGAGGTCCCGTAAAGCAGAAATGCCGATGCAAAGGCGCCCAGCAGGAAATATTTCATGGCCGCCTCATTTGATTTGACGTCGCGTCTCATGAACCCTGCCAGGACATAAGTGCTTAAGGCCATAAGCTCAAGGCCGAGATAGAGGATTATGAGGTCTCCTGCGGATGCCATCAGCATCATCCCGAGTGTCGCAAAGAGTATGAGACTGTAATACTCGCCATAATCTATCTTTTCAATCTGGATATATTTCACGGATATAAGCACCGTAAGGATGACATTAAGGATAAAGATTAGTTTAAAGAAGATGCTGTAGCCGTCGGATATGAACATGCCGCCAAATGTAGTGCCGAGAGAACCTGCAAGCAGATACGCCACTGCTGTGACGCTGATAATGCTCAATAAACCGATGGTCTCTTTCCTCTTGATGACAAGGTCTGCAAGAAGGAGAACAAGAGCCAGAACAGTCAGGACTGTTTCCGGAAATACAGGTCCAAGGTCAGGCATCACAGGCTGCATCTATAACCTCCCATCATTTCATAATCTCCAGCACGTTTTGAGCGATGGTCGTACCGTGCACGCTTCCTGTATTTACACGCTCGATCAGATGGCGCACAGACTCGTGCATGAAGCCGAGGAAGGTATTCGGATAGATGCCTATCCAGAATATCAGGATAACCATCGGCATAAGTGCGATAATCTCTCTGGCATCTATATCCGAAAGACCGGCCACCTTCTGGCTGGTCTCCATGAAAAAGACCCGTTGGTAAAGCCAGAGCATATAGCCTGCACCTATTATTATGCCCGTTGCTGCCAACACACCTGCCCACTGACTCCTGGCGAAACCTCCAAGCAGGATCATGAACTCGCCGATAAAGCCGTTTGTCGAGGGCAGACCTATTGACGCAAGGGTAAATACAATAAAGATCGTGGAATATACAGGCATAACAGACGCAACTCCTCCGTAATCAGAGATCTGTCTCGTATGGGTCCTGTCATAGATGGCGCCGACGCCCAGGAAGAGCCCGCCGGTTATAATGCCATGGTTTATCATCTGGAGTATGCCGCCTTCCATGCCCTGGGTATTCAGGGCAAAGATCCCAAGAGTCACAAAGCCCATATGACTGACTGAACTGTAAGCGATAAGTCGCTTCAGATCCGACTGCGCGAGGCAGATCACCCCGCCGTATATGATCGCGATTACAGAAAGGGTGAGCATTACCGGGGTCATCGCCTTTGACGCCTCAGGGAGAAGGGGGAGCGAAAATCTTAGAAAACCGTAAGCCCCCATCTTGATGAGTATGGCAGCCAGGATAACACTGCCTGCGGTAGGCGCTTCGGTATGTGCGTCGGGCAGCCAGGTATGGACAGGGAACATCGGGACCTTGACCGCAAATGCGGCAAAAAACGCCCAGAAGAGCCAGAACTGCATCTGATACGGATATACCTTGGTCGCCAGTTCAAGAATGTTGAAGGTCCTGCCGGAATATAAATAGAGGACTATGATGCCGACAAGCATGAGAACACTGCCGACAAGCGTATAGAGGAAGAACTTCATAGCGGCATAGACCCTGTTTGGGCCTCCCCACACGCCTATAAGGAGATACATCGGGATAAGCATCGCCTCCCAGAATATGTAAAAGAGAAAAAAATCCAGAGAACAGAAGACCCCGATCATCGCCCCTTCTACAAGGAGGATGGAGATAAAGAATTCCTTTACCTTTGTCTTGATCGAGTTCCATGATATGAGGACGCAGAGTATGGTGACAAGGGCCGAAAGCAGGATAAAAAGTATGCTTATCCCATCGATCCCCAGGAAATACATTATGTTCCACGACGGTATCCACTCATGCCTCTCGACAAACTGCATGAGATGTGTAGCCTTGTTGAAATTAATGAACAGCGGGATCGAGAGGGCAAAATTCATGATGCTTACCCCAAGTGCCAGCCATTTTATCAACGTCTCCCGGCTTCTGGAGACCAGAAGCAGAATAAGCGCCCCTGCTACAGGAAAAAATATCAGTACGCTTAAAAGCGGGAATCCTGAATTCACAACCATCATCTCCATCTTATCCTCACCTCAGCAGCATCAGGGCCACTATGATCAGCACGCCCGTTGCCATGATCATCGCATAATGCTGCAGAAGCCCTGTCTGCACCTTTCTTAACTGCCTGCTGAAACTGCCGATGGCGTTCGGCACACCGTTTACGATCGCCTCGATTACCTTCGCGTCAGTAATGCCTATCAGGATGTTCTTCGCTGACCAGATTGTAGGCCTTATAAGGATAAGGCTGTAGAGTTCATCAACATAATATTTATTAAAAAGAATCCTATGTACCCAGCTGAACTGCTCAGACAGTCTAGCTGGGATATCGGTCCTTCTGAGGTAGAGAAAATAGGCCAGGCCTATACCTGCAAACCCTGCTGCTATGGATATCGCCATGACCATCCATTCCTCTGCATGCGTCCCGTGCCCCTCCGGATGTCCGAGCACCGGTCTCATGAACTCCGATATCCAGTTCTCAAGCCCGACCGCGTCTCCGATAAGTGCCGGAATCCCGACCCATCCTGCTGAAACGGCTCCGATACAGAGGAGCATAAGGGTGATAGTCATCGTCTTTGGCGACTCATGGAGATGGTGCTCCTGCTCATGGGTGCCGCGGAACTTCCCATGAAACGTCAGGAAGATAAGCCTGAACGAATAAAAGGCTGTCAGAAATGCAACCACTGTACCTATAAGCCATACCAGCTTTCCAACAGGGCTCGGTCCTGAATAGGCAAGCCAGAGTATCTCGTCCTTGCTGAAGAACCCGGCAAGCCCGGGGACCCCTGCTATGCTCAGTGAAGCAAGAAACATCGTGCCGTAGGTAACAGGCATATATTTTTTTAGGCCTCCCATCTTCTGGATGTCGAGCTCTCCGCCCATGGCGTGCATGACGCTGCCTGCGCAGAGAAAGAGAAGGGCTTTGAAAAAGGCATGGGTGTATAGATGAAACACCCCAGCTGTATATCCGCCGACGCCGCAGGCCAGGAACATATACCCCAGCTGGCTTATTGTGGAATAGGCAATGATCCTCTTGAGGTCGTTCTGCACCAGACCGATTGTGGCGGCAAAAAGAGAGGTTATCGCGCCTGTCAGCGCAACCACCATCAAGGCTGTTTCAGAAAGGCTGAATATAGCGTTGCACCTTGCGACAAGAAAGACACCGGCTGTAACCATTGTGGCAGCATGAATAAGGGCGCTGACCGGGGTAGGTCCTTCCATGGCGTCCGGGAGCCAGACGTGCAGCGGCAGCTGGGCCGACTTTCCTATGGAGCCGCAGAAGAGCAGAAGAGCGATCAGTGTAATGAGATTGACATCATAGCCGAGGAAGTTTACTGTATTGGCTGCAAAGCTGCCGGCCTGGTTGAAGACCGGCTCATAATATACAGTCCCGAAGGTGATAAAGATCATGATGATACCGAGCCCGAAGCCGAAGTCGCCGAACCTGTTGACTATGAAGGCCTTTTTCCCTGCGTCAGATGCTGATTTCTTGTCAAAGTAATAGCCGATCAGGAAGTATGAACAGAGACCAACTCCTTCCCATCCAAAATAGAGCTGGAGAAAATTATTCGCCATGACAAGCATGAGCATGCAGAAGGTGAAGAGGCTGAGGTAGGAAAAGAACCGGTAATACCCCTTGTCCCCGTGCATATAGCCGACAGAATAAATATGGATCAACGTACTGCAGGTGGTGACGACAATCAGCATGACGGCTGTCAGCTGATCTATAAGAAATCCCACCGACACCTTGAAACTGCCGGATACGATCCAGGTGTAAAGGTTCTGGTTCAGGGTCTTTCCGGAGATGACATCCATAAGCGTTGCTACAGCCACAACCCACGAACCTGCCACCGCCAAAATAGAAACCCAGTGGGCGTTTTCCTTCAGCACGCTCCTGCCGAACAGGATATTGATTATAAAAGCGGCTAAAGGCAAAAACGGTATCAAAAGATAGTAGTTCATACCTTTCCTCTCTGCCTTCCGGCTTCCTGTCTCAGTGGGCTCATTCCCCTCATTATCCCTTCATCTCGTTCATCTCATCCACGTGTATGGTTGCCTTGTTTCTGAACAGCGCCAGTATGATAGCAAGTCCGATCGCAGCCTCAGCAGCAGCGACCGTAATGATAAAAAAGACAAGTATCTGACCCCGAAGGTCCTGAAGATAGTGGCTGAAGGCCACGAGACTGATATTGACGCCGTTGAGCATGAGTTCTACTGAGAGGAACATGATGATAATGTTCCTCCTCGTGAGAAAGCCGAATACCCCTATCATGAAAACAACGGCGCTGAGCATTAAATACCAGGTCAACGGTACCATATCTAACTCCTCACCTTCTTCTTTGCGAGCACAATCGCGCCGATGATCGCCACAAGCAGGATGAGGGACGCTATCTCAAAAGGGAAGAGATACTCGGTATACAAGACCTGTCCCAGGACCCTTGTATGGGTCTCCTTCTCTATCAGTGCGATCGTATACGGGCCTGAAGGCCCGGGCACAAAAGACCTCAGGGCAGCAATCATGCTCAACAGCAGAGATGCTGCAATGACAAGCCCCGCAGGCCACGACCCTATAAACCTGTTCGTCTGGAGCTCTTCCCTCAGGTTCAAAAGGAGCACTACAAAGAGGAAAAGGACGAGGATCGCGCCGGCATAGACGATTACCTGTATAGCAGCTATGAATTCGGCATTCAGAAAAAGATACATGCCTGCTATATGGAAGAACATAAGGAGCATCCACATAACGCTATGCACAGGGTTCTTTCTCGTCACAACAAGGAGAGAGAGGATGATAATGACTGCAGCGAAGTATCCGAAGAAAAGCTGAGATATCATTTCTGCTCCTTCCTCCTGGCTTTCACCTTGTCAAACATCGCCTGACCCTCGTAAGCAGAAAAGTTCTCTGCCTTCGGCCTCCAGAAATCCCTGAAGTAGCGCAGGCCTTTCTCTCCGGCAAAATACCTGTCCCAGTTTGCAAGCAGCTTGTCTTTCGTCATATATAGGGGTTCCCTTGAATAATCGGAATATTCGTAATGCTCGCTCAGCGTAATGGCACCAAAGGGGCATGCCTCGACACAAAACCCGCAATAGACACACCTGAGCACTTCTATCTCGTACCTGTCGACGATCTTCTTGTGGTCTTCCCCCTCAGATGTGTAGATATAGATACACTGCGACGGACAATATGCCCCGCAGAGACCGCAACCCACACACTTCATCTTGCCCTCTTCGTTCTTGGCAAGTGCATGCAAGCCCCTGAACCCCGGCTTTACCGGTCTTTTGACCTTAGGGTATCGCCTTGTTACCGGAGGCGTAAAAAGGGTCCTGAGCGTCAGGGCCATACCCTTGATAATCTCCGTAAAGAAAATAGTCTGTATAAATTTTCCAGCTCTCATGCCATTCCCCTGAACCAGATTTTTACTATCGCGGTAATCACAATATTCAATAGTGAGAGAGGTATCAGCAGCTTCCAGCCTATGGCCATGAGCTGGTCATAACGATACCTGGGGAGTGTAGCCCTGACCCAGTAAAAGAAGAACATGAAGCAATAGACCTTCAGGAGAAACCATAAAATGCCGGGCACATAGTTCAGAAACGGCAACAGATCCGTCACAAACCTGGGTATCGTCCATCCGCCCAGGAAGCATATCGAAGAAATGGATGACATGATGATCATGCCCGTATATTCGCCAAGGAAAAAGAGCGCAAACCTGAAGCCGCTATATTCCGTGAAATAGCCTGCCACAAGTTCACTCTCAGCCTCAGGAAGGTCAAAGGGAAGCCTGTTCGTCTCCGCAAACGCAGAAACGACAAAGACAAAAAAGCCGATGAACTGCGGAACAGCGAACATCCCGGTCGGATACTGATGCTGCGCCCTGACAATATCAGAGAGGTTCAGAGAGCCAGCCATGAGCATAACACCTACGAGACTCAGCCCCATCGATATCTCGTAGCTGATGACCTGTGAGGCAGACCTCAAACCTCCGAGAAATGCGTATTTCGAGTTCGATGACCAGCCGGAAAGCACAATGCCGTAAGCTCCCAACGACGACATGGCAAAGAGAAAGAGAAGGCCGATGTTGATATCAGCAATTACAAAGCTCTCAAAAAACGGAATTACCGACAGCGAAGATATGGCTGCTATAAAAAATATGACGGGCGAAAGATAAAACAGCGGTTTGTCGGCATTGGCAGGGATTATGTCTTCTTTAAAAAAGAGTTTTACGCCGTCAGCGATGGGCTGGAGCAGCCCGAAAGGACCGACCTCCCTCGGGCCAAGCCTCACCTGCATATGTCCGATCACCTTGCGTTCCCAGTAAGTGGCATACGCCACGTGGAGCAATCCTATCGCGATGACAACCGCGATCTTCAGGAGGATGATCACAAGCTGCACTATAAAAGGCGGCAAAAAAGCTCCGAGAAACGCGCTCATCTATTTACCTTCTCAAGGATGATTTGGTTGCTGTCGAGGCAGGGGGCCTTTGTCACCGGATCTATCTCATACTCCATAAGACTGAACGCCCCTTTCCCCTGAAAGTTATTCGAAAGCATAACTGCCGAGTCGTCTATAGCCTCATCCACTGCCACCGGAAGCTCCAGCGCGCCTGTCTTCGAGGATGCCCGCACAATATCGCCGTCTTTCAGGGACAGAGCTGCCGCGGTTGCAGGACTTATACGAGCAACCGCCTCCGGGCAGATATTCACCAGGGCAGGAGCCTTCCTGCTTAGTGTCCCTGAATGGAAAAGCGGGCGCTCGACCCTGAGATACAGCTTCCCCCGCTCCTCCCGGCCTGCACTTTTTTCGATATGAATCTCATCTGTGCTTCCCCTCAGCGGTTCACCCTTATATGGATAAATGGCATCTCCCTTTTCTATCTCTTCGTAATTCAGATCTCTGTGAAGAGGGGAGACCCGGCAGATCTCTCCGAATATCTCCTCAGCATCAGAGTAGTTCATCCTGACGCCCATATTGGATGATATCTCTGATAGAATCTTCCAGTCTTCCATCCCTTCCCTATGCACAGCCTTTTTCACGAGCTGTATCCTTCTTTCCATGTTTGTGAAGGTACCGTCCTTCTCCGCCCAGCTGAGGGCCGGCAAAACAACGTCGGCCATTTTGGCAGTCTCAGTCAGAAAGATATCCTGAACAACAAGGAATGAAAGGTTCTTGAGGCCGGCCTCAACGTCTTTTGTATGTGGCAGATTAAACACGGGATTCTCTCCCATTACATATATACACTTTAATGCACCTGCTTTGGCAGCCTCCATCATCTCGAAGATAGTCAGCCCCGGCTTATCCGGCAGACCGGTCTTCCAGGCATTTTCATACCGTTTTCTGAACTCGGGATAGGTGATCGGCCTGTATCCTGGAAAGAGGTCCGGAGCACAGCCCATGTCCAGAAGACCCTGCTCATTTGCGCGCTCCGAAAGAAGGTATATCCTGCCGTTGACAATATAATTTATTGCTGACACAAGAAAGAGGCCATAGCTTCCGCCCTTGCTCTGAATCATGTCCTTCCCGATCACAAACGAAGGCGTAGCAGCCTCGGCCAGGGTATCGATAAACCGGCTGAAGTCTTTGCCCTGGATACCGCATATCCTCGGAAGATCCGCTTCCTGAGCATTCAGGTCTTTCAGCCTTGCTTCAAGGACAGGGTGAGATCCCGGGGGTCCCTTTTTCTTCATCAATGCGGATACGATCCCCTCAAGCAGGGCTATCTCCGTATTTACGGAAGGGCGTAGCTCAAGAGGCGTATAGTATCTCAGCCCCTTCATATGCCCTACGGTCAGGATGTTGCCGCCTCTTCGGGAGCAGGCCCTTATCTGGAGCCCCAGGATAGGATTTATGGTTGTAGGGTCTCCTCCGATAACAAAGACAGCATCAGAATTTGCCAGTCCGGATATGATGTTGCCGGTTGCACCCTGCCCGAATATATTCTCGATAAAGCCCTGGGCGCCTGCAAAGCCCGTCCTTGCCGTACTGTCTATGTTGTTGGTTCCGACAGCAACCCTCATAAACTTCTGGAAGACATAGTTGTCCTCGTTGGTGCACCTCGGCGATGCTATCCCTGCGATTGCGTTGCTGCCATGCTTATCCTTTATTTCGCTGAGCCTCGAGGCAATCAGACGTATAGCCTCCTCCCATGTAGAGGGTTCAAGCAGGCCGTTTTTTCTAATAAGCGGAGTCGTAAGCCTTTCCTTATTTCCTACAAACTCGTAACCGAATCTTCCCCGCGAACAGAGTAGGCCGTTATTGACCACCGTACCGAGTTTGGGCACAACCCTCTTGATGATGTCATCCCTCACCTGAACAACAACTGTGCAGCCGACTCCGCAATACGGACATACCGTCTTGGTCTCACTTCCCAGCTGCCACGGCCTGTAACTGTGCCTGTGGAGTCTGGACATGATCGCGCCGACAGGACAGACCGAGACGCAGTTTCCGCAGTATTCGCAGTCAAACCTGCCGCCGGAGAACGGCTCAATGTGGGAATGGCCTCCCCTGTTAATGACTGATATCGCTGAGGCCCCCTGCACGCCTTCACACATCCTTACGCATCTTGTGCATACAATACACCGCTCCATGTTCCTGACGAGCACTGGGTCTTCAAGGGCTTCAGGAACCTTTCTCTTTTGTTCCCTGAACCTCCCTTTCGTCAGGCCGTATTTTTCGACAAGGTCCTGCAGTTCGCACTCTCCGGCCTTGTCGCAGTACGGGCAGTCAAGAGGATGATTTATGAGAAGAAATTCGAGCACTCCCCTCCTGACTTCTGCGATAGTGTCGGTCTCTGTCCTTATGATCATACCGTCGGCAACCATCAGCGTGCAGGCAGTCTGAAGCCTCGGCATCTTCTCAACCTCCACAAGACAGAGCCTGCAGCCGCCGTATTTTTCGAGCTGCTCATGCCAGCAGAGGGTCGGTATCTTTATTCCTGCCGACCTGGCAGCCTCAAGGACTGTGACAGCCTTTTCGAGCTTTATCTCTTTGCCGTTTATCGTGACTGTTATCACTGTTTCAGCCCCATCACCCGTTTACCATGCACTTCCCTGCCCTGATATGTTCCTCGAACTCGGGCCTGAAATGCTTTATGAAATTCTGGACAACTGACGCAGCCCCGTCCCCAAGGGGACAGAAGGTCTTGCCTAAAATATTGCCGGCAACAGAGAGGAGGAGCTCGATGTCTCCATCAACCCCTTCACCGTGTTCTATCCTTCCGAGGATCTTTCTTAGCCATCCTGTGCCTTCGCGGCAAGGGGTACACTTCCCGCATGATTCATGCTCAAAAAACTTCAGGGCCCGGAAGCAAACCTTCACAAGGCATACGCTTTCGTCCATTACTATCACCGCTCCAGAACCGAGCATGCTTCCGTGTTTGGGCATATTTACAAAGTCCATGGGGCAGTCGATCTTATCCGGCGGGAGTACCGGGGTCGAAATTCCGCCGGGGATGACCGCCTTCAGCTTCCTGCCGGCCTTCATCCCGCCGCAGTGATCATAAATGATATCCTTCAGACTCGTGCCCATCGGCAGTTCATACACACCAGGTCTTTCAACATGACCGCTTACGCAGTAGATCTTCGGGCCAGGGCAATCAGGACTTCCTATTTTGGAATAGGCCTCGCCGCCTATCTCGATGAGATAAGGAAGGTTTGACAGGGTCTCTACGTTGTTGACAACCGTCGGCTTCGAAAATACGCCGACATTCACAGGAAAAGGCGGTTTTATTCTCGGTTGTCCCTTGTCCCCTTCAAGAGATTCTATAAGGGCGGTCTCTTCGCCGCAGATATATGCCCCGGCGCCCTGATGCACTGCCAGGTGGAACCTGACTCCCTTACCCCCGATGTTGTCGCCGAGAAACCCCTGCTCATAGGCCTGAGCAATAGCTCTATTCAGCACATCCTTTGCCCCGGGGTATTCACCCCTTAGATAGACATATCCGTATTCAGCCCCGAGAGCATAGCCTGAGATGGCCATTCCTTCTATAAGGATATGGGGATTCTTCTCGAGGATAGGCCTGTCTTTGAATGTACCGGGCTCCCCCTCATCCGCGTTGCAGAGAAGGTATTTAGGAAATTTCGGATCCGCGGACGCAAAGGTCCATTTCATGGCTACAGGAAAACCTGCACCGCCCCGGCCTCTCAGTCCGGCCTTCTTAACCTCGTCGATGATCTCCCTGGGCTGCATGCCAAGCGCCTTTGGAAGGCCCTTGTAACCGCCGGCCTTCTTATATTCGTTAATATCAGCCGATTCCGGATTCTCTATATTTTTTAGAAGTACCCTTTCCATAATTGCCCTAAATCCTGACTCCTAAGCCCGAAAAGTTAAACCGCTTTATTTTTTGTCCCTGTTTAGAATTTAGGATTTCGGATTTCGGATTTATTCTCACCGGTATTTCTCCAGGATCTCTTCTATATACTTTTCAGTGAGATTTTCGTAGAAATCGTTATTAACCAGCATGGCAGGGGCGGTGCCGCAGGCTCCGATGCATTCCATTATGACAAGAGAGAATCTGCCGTCAGAGCTCATGCCGCCGGCCTCCAGTCCGTACCTGTTTTTCAGAAAATCGACGAGTTTTTCAGCGCCGAGAA
This sequence comes from Nitrospirota bacterium, assembly GCA_016217695.1. Taxonomy (GTDB): domain Bacteria; phylum Nitrospirota; class Thermodesulfovibrionia; order Thermodesulfovibrionales; family UBA6898. Next base: position 13,225 of record JACRHE010000081.1, read on the forward strand.
TCATGCAGGAAACATTGGTGCAGAGCTGGACAAGATGCCTGCCCATCGGCCTGTGCTTATACATGGCATAGAACGTGGCGACCCCCCTCACTGTTGCCCTTGGAACTCCAAGGACAGAGGAGACGGATTCATATGCCTCAGGAGAGAGCCAGCCGAACTCCCTCTGCGCAACATAAATCGCAGGCAGAAGCGCAGCCCTTGCTGTGGGATATTGTTCCCTTATCGCCTCTATCTCTTTTATCGCAGTCTCACGAAACATTTCCCTGTGCTTTCCTCTCTGTTTACAGTCTCTTCTGATCCGGATGAATCATCTGTCACATTCTCCAAGGACAATATCGATCGTCCCTATATTTGCGATAACGTCAGCTATCATTCCGCCCTCACACAGACGGGGCAGCACAGACGCATGGACATAAGAAGGTGCGCGAACCCTCATCCGGTAGGGTCGTCCTGAGCCGTCACTGACGAAATAAAAACCGAGTTCTCCCTTTGGGACCTCGGTTCCCATATAAACCTCACCCTCAGGGACTGTAGGACCTTTTGTTATCAGGATAAACTGGTGTATGAGGTGCTCCATATCTTTAAGGACCATGTCCTTCGGCGGGAGGGTAAACTTCGGAGCGTCAGCCATTACCGGACCTGCAGGAAGTTTTTCTATACACTGCCTTATTATCCTGTTGGCCTGCCTCATCTCTTCCATTCTGACAAGATAGCGGTCATAGCAATCTCCGTTGGTGCCGACAGGAACATCGAACTCAACCTTGTCATAGGCATCATAGGGCGCATATTTTCTCACGTCATAATCCACGCCCGAGCCCCTCAGGGTGCCGCCTGTCAGGCCCCAGTTTATCGCTTCTTCCGCAGAGATCACCCCTATCCCAACAGTCCTGTCCTTCCAGATCCTGTTTTCCGTAACAAGGGTTTCGTAGTCGTCCATCTTTGACGGGAAATCAAGGACAAAATCATATAACTCATCGAGAAACTCCTGGGAGATGTCGTTCCTGACACCTCCGATCCTCGGATAGCTTACGGTGAGTCTTGCCCCGCATAACATTTCAAAGAGATCCATGATCACTTCCCTTTCCCTGAACGCATAAAGGAAAGGCGTAGTTGCCCCGATATCAAGAACATGTGTGCCGAGCCAGATGATATGGCTCGATATTCTGCCCATCTCGGCAACTATTGTCCTGATGAACTTTGCCCTTTCAGGCGCCTCGATCCCGAAGAGCTTTTCAACTGCATTGACATACCCCACGTTGTTGTTCATCGAAGAGATGTAATCGAGGCGGTCAGTCAGAGGCAGGGCGGCAAGATAGGTCCTGTTCTCGCCGAGCTTTTCTATCCCCCTGTGGAGATATCCGACATAGGGCGTACACTTGACCACATTTTCACCAGCCAGCGTAAGGAGCAGCCTGAGCACGCCGTGCGTCGCAGGATGCTGGGGCCCCATGCTTATCGTCAGCTCTTTTGTCTCGAATGTCTTTTCAGTCTGCTCTATATCTTCCATATGTTCTCTGCAGTCACACGCTTTTCACCGGCGGCACTATCTTTCATGCCACTCAAATTCACTGAACCTCTTAGCCCTTTCAAGGACATCGAGGAATCCGGGCCATTCCTTCTCAGGCCCTTTCACCGGATAGTCTTTCCTAAGCGGATGCCCTTCCCAGTCCTCAGGCATTAAAATCCTCCTAAGGTCACGATGTCCCTTAAAGACGATCCCGAAGAGGTCATAGGCCTCCCTCTCATGCCAGTCTGCTCCAACCCATACCGGCATTACGGAATCAATGTAAGGATCCTTTTCCGAAACCTCTGCCTTCAGGCGTATCATATGCCTGTGCCTTATCGAGTAAAGGTGATATACGACCTCGAATCTTTTTTCTTTCTTACCCAGATAATCAACCCCGCAGACATCTGTAAGGTAATCGAAAGAAAGGTCCGGCTCGTCATGCAGGTATCTGCAGATCTCGACGATCCGGTCCTTCCTGAGAGTAACAGAGACCTGTCCCCGGAACTCCTTTATATGAAGGATATCCGCAGGAAATCTTTCTTTTAATCTTTCTGCAATCTCTATCGGTTCCATCTGTCCTTTTTCGTCTTTCAGCTATCGGATTTCGTCCTGGGCTTTGGATTGTTGAGTCTGATGCCCCGCTATCGCCAGCGGCTCCACCTGAAGTGCTCCCCCTTTATCTTCTCCTGAAGTTTTATTATGCCGTCAAGAAGGGCCTCGGGCCTCGGGGGGCATCCCGGGATGTAGACATCCACGGGGACAAAGCTGTCACAGCCCTGCACAGTGCTGTAGGTATTGAATATGCCGCCGCTGCACGCGCAGCTTCCCATGGAAAGCACATAACGCGGCTCCGGCATCTGGTCGTATACCCTTCTGACTATCTGGGACATCTTTTTTGTGACTGTCCCGGCAACGATCATAAAATCAGCCTGCCTGGGAGATCCCCTGAATATGATGCCCATCCTGTCCAGGTCATAGTGTGACGATCCCGTCGTCATCATTTCAATGGCGCATCAGGCAAGTCCGAATGTCACAGGCCATAAGGATGAACTCCTTCCCCAGTTAATCAGCTTGTCCATTGAGGTGATGATGATATTGGGGGCCAAAATTTTCGTGCCCTCCTCAACCTCAACAAGCGACGGGGAAAAAGCGGTCGTTATTAATCCCATACAAAAGCCTCCTTTTTCCATGCGTAGACATAACCCACGAGCAGAATGATAATGAAGATAATCATTTCTATGAAGGCGAAGAATCCGACCCTGTCAAAGACGACTGCCCACGGGTAAAGGAACACAGCTTCAACATCGAAGACCACAAAAAGCATCGCGATAATATAGAACCTTACTGAAAAGCGGATGCGGGGCTCACCTACCGGTTCATTGCCGGACTCATACGGCATCAGCTTCTCGGGATACGGCCTCTTCAGCCTGAATAATTCGCCGATCAGCAGTGCGCCTATTCCAAAGGCCGTTGCGACCACCAGGAAAATCAGTATGGGCAAATATGCTGACGGTGTAAAAGTTCCGGGCATGACGGTATAATTTTCGACAAAACACCTTCGGTTGTCAAGGGGAAAATTGAACCTACAGCTTTAGGTTTTAGCTTGCATTAATTAATCAAATGATATACATTTTTTTAGAATGCTGGTAAGAAAAACTCTACATTCATTGACCGGTAAGCTCCTTCTCACCATCGGCACGTTGATGATAGCCGGCAGTGCAGTCTTCTGGTTTTTCCTCTTTAAACATCAGGAAAAAGAGCTCATCGGCAGTACCGTAAAATACGGCCATTCCTTTGTCGATTACGTAATAAAAAGTACGCGCTACGGCATGCTCTCCTTCCAGCAACTTCTCATACAGCAGACGATTGAAGCGACCGGGTCGGCAGAAGGGGTCCTCCGTGTCCGCATTTTTCGATGCACGGGTAAGATTGCCTATTCATCGGACAAAAAAGAGATCGGGACCGTGGTCGATAAAAATGATCGGGCCTGCAGGGGTTGTCACGCAGCTGCAGGAGGGCCGCAGATGATCCCGACCTGGTCGATCAGCAGGGATAATACTGATACCAGAGTCCTGAATATTGTGCAGCCCATAATGAATGAGCCGGCGTGCTATACGTCGTCCTGCCATTTCCACAGCGCGGACCAAAAAGTCCTCGGCCTTGTCGAGGCAAACCTTTCTCTGGCCCTTCTTGACCACAGCATCAGACAACAGGGAATAGCGATAACGCTTTACATACTCGTGTTTTTGTTCGTCATATCTGTCGTTCTCTGCACAATCTTATGGAACTTCGTCTCTACGCCGGTCAGCCTCCTTACCCAGGGCATGGAAAAAGTAGCAGCCGGCGATCTTGATTATTCCCTCGACATTAATTCCAAAGACGAAATGGGAGAGCTTGCGAAGGCGTTCAACGCGATGACAGCGGACCTCAAGAAGGCAAAGCAGGAGCTGATAGAGTGGGGAAATACCCTCGAGAAAAAAGTTCAGGAAAAGACAGAGGCAATACAGAGGGCCCAGGACCAGCTCATCCATTCGGAAAAGCTTGCCTCCCTCGGAAGGATGGCAGCAGGAGTTGCCCATGAAATAAACAGCCCTTTAACCGGCATAGTCACCTTCGGACATCTCCTCCTGAAACGCTTTCCTGCCGGAACTCAGGAATACGAGGATACAGAGGTAATAATTGAACAGGCCAACCGCTGTTCCAACATCATTAGAGGCCTGCTCGGTTTTGCGCGGGCGTCAGCGGCTGAAAAAGCAGCTACAAATGTAAATGATGTACTGAACCGTTCGCTCAATATCCTGCGCAACAAGGCCGACTTCTTCAATATAAAGCTCGTCACGGAGTTTGATGAATCTCTGGCAATGGTGAAGGCCGATCCTTCCCAGCTTCAGCAGGTTTTCCTGAACATGATCATGAACGCAGCGGACGCCATTGAAGGGAAAGGGTCCATTACCATTACAACAAGAAACAAAAGAGACAACGCCAATAATTTTGTAGAGGTCGAGTTCCACGACACAGGGACAGGCATAAGCGATGAGAACCTGGAGAAGCTGTTTGAACCGTTCTTTACGACAAAGCCTGTTGGCAAGGGCACCGGTCTTGGACTTGCCGTAAGCCACGGAATCATCCAGGACCATGGCGGAAAGATTACGGTAAAAACAAAGCCCGGCGAAGGAAGCAGCTTTTTCGTCACGCTGCCATCGCTTGAGGAATAAGGCATGAAAAAGGCCTCCATTCTGATCATTGATGATGAAGGCATCGTGAGAACCAGTTGCAGCAGGGCACTTTCACCGGAGGGTTATGAGGTGAAAACAGCTCAGAACGGCATCGAGGGCCTGAAGATGCTCGAGACTGAGAGATTCGACCTGGTGCTTACTGACCTCAAGATGCCTGATATGGACGGGATTGAAGTCTTGGGCAAGATCAAGGAGAAATGGCCTGGGACCGAGGTGGTCATTATCACAGGCTACCAGACAGTTGATACGGCCGTGAAGGCAATAAAGCTCGGGGCGTTCAATTATATAGAAAAGCCCTTCACTCCGGATGCCCTCCTGGCTGCTGTTGCCGAGGCGCTGGAAAAGAAGAAAAGATGAGTTCGGGTTTCGATTAATTGCGATCAGGAGGATACGTATGGAGACCAAAGGGAAGATATTAGTCCTTGACGATGATCCGGTTGTGACACTGAGCTGCAAGAGGATCCTCGGCGCTGAAGGTTATAACATTATCACGACAGGAACCGGCGAAGACGCGATAAAAAAGGTCGGCCAGGAAGAGTTCGACCTGCTCATTACCGATATACGGCTTCCTGATGTCAACGGCATCACTGTATTGAGGGAATCAAAGATCGTCCAGCCCAAGCTGGATGTGGTGATAATAACCGGTTATCCAACGTTCGAAGACGCCAGGGAGTCAGTAAAGCTGGGGGCCTTCGAGTTCATAGAGAAGCCCTTTACGCCTGAGTTCATGCTGAATGTCGCAAGAAAGGTCTTTGACAACAGGGGATGGATACTGAGGAAGGCATTCATAGATGAATTCAGGAATGAAATCGTACCGCTCAGAGGGACAGAGAACGAGGCGATTTTTTACAAGGAAGGCACGTGGGCAAGACCAACGCCTAAGGGCCTGTGGGAGATAGGCTGCGACATCCGGTACTGGCTGCTGAGCGGTCAGCTGACATTTATAGACCTGCCGGAAAAGATGGAGACGGTAACTGCAGGAGAGACCTTCGCAAAGATCCTCTCCGGCAGCGGCCAGGCTGATGACCTTGTCTCACCCATGACAGGCCGGGTAGTGGAACTCAACCATCAGGCCAATACAGCGCTGAGCGCCCTTGTCCGCGACAACCTTAGCGAGGGCTGGCTTCTCTGGCTGGCAAGGATTCAGCCGTTCTCAGCGTAACATACTATCAGGAGGATTATATGGCGGCGGAGCCCAAAATCTTAATTGTAGACGATGAACTAGTTGTCATAAAAAGTGCCGAAAGGGTCCTGAAAAGCGAGGGCTATGTTGTTGAAGGCGCCCTCGGAGGAAGGGAAGCTATCCTTAAGATCGAACAGGACAGCTATGACCTTGTATTCACAGACCTTAAAATGCCCGAGGTTGACGGCATAACCTTAATAAGATGGATAAAGAAGTCGAGACCCTCGACAGGTATTGTAATCATTACCGGGTACCCGTCGCAGGACACGATAAAAGAGGCCCTTGAGCTTGGCATAATCGATTACGTGCCGAAACCTTTCACTCCGGCGGTACTCCTTGATGTCACTGAAAGGGCTGTTGAGTGGACAAAAGGGAAGAAGGTCGAAGAAGAGAAAATGACCGAGAAATTCCCGCCTGCCATGGAAGCCGAACTCGAAAGGGTGATAAGCGAATACAGGAAGAAACCCGGCAGTCTCATACCGGTACTGCAGCGCGCCCAGGAGATAGTGGGGTATCTTCCGCCTATGGTTCAGAAAAAAATCTCGAAGGGCCTCAACATCCCGATAGCTGAAGTTCACAGCGTCGTCTCCTTTTATTCTTTCTTCACCATGAACCCCAGGGGAGACCATAATATAAGGGTATGCCTTGGTACCGCCTGCTATGTGAGAGGGATCGAAGGGGTTCTCGGAAAGATCAAAGAGACGTTGAAGATTGATATTGGGGAGACAACGGAAAACCGGAAATTCTCGATCGAGGGCGTTCGCTGCCTCGGCGCATGCGGACTGGCCCCTGTCATGGTGATTGATGAGGAAACTTACGGCGCCATGACTCCCAGGAAGGCGATGGAGATAATCAGCCATTATGACCCTTCGGTTATGAGTGCCGCTGCTGCCGGTGCAGAAATGATGGATGAAAAGGGGGAATGAAATGGCAAGACTGACTATAGATGACCTCAGGAAGATCAAAGAAAAACAGAGCTCTGACTTCAGCCTGCGAAAAGGGGGCTACAGTGCAAAGGTCACCGTCCATATGGGCACGTGCGGCATCGCTGCCGGGGCGCGGGACGTCATGTCTGCACTGACTGAAGAAGTAACAAAGGCCGGCATGGACAACATTATAGTTACGACCTCCGGCTGTGCCGGGCTCTGCGCCCGTGAGCCGCTGGCTACAGTCGAGATCATAAACCATCCGCCTGTAAGATATTGCGACCTGAACGGAGAAAAAATGCGGGAGATATTCAAAGAGCACATACTCGGGGGAAACCCTGTAGAAAAATACGCCCTGGTCAGGGGCTGTGAAACAACATATTAAGGAAGATTGCTGATAAAGAGATCGATCGTGCAGTTATGAATCAGGCTGCAGTTCATTGTCCGTTAAGATAACCGGTCACTGACAGAGGAGGATATAGATGGAAAAGTTTCGCAAGAATCTCGTGCTCTGCGCAGGAACAGGCTGTGTCGCAGGCGGTTCCATGAAGGTCAGGGATGCCCTTCGGGAAGAGATAAAGAAAAAGGGGCTTGAGAAGGATATTAATCTCAGCCTCGCCGCGTGTAGCGGCTCCTGCTCTGAAGGACCTGTACTGTCAGTCTATCCGGATGAGGTCTTTTATCAGAAATTGACCGCAGAAGATATCCCGAAGCTTGTTGAAGAGCACTTTGTAAATGAGAGGCTGTACGAGAAGCTGATAATGAGGGAGCCTGAGGAAAAGAGCTCTATCCCGGCGATGAAGGACATCCCTTTCTTCAGATATCAGGTCCTGAGGGTGTTACGGAACAAGGGTCTTATCGACCCTGAAAAGATAGAGGAATACATAGCGCGCGACGGGTATCAGGCAGCTGCAAAGGCTCTCACTGAGATGACCCAAGAGGATATCATAAAGGTCGTCAAGGATTCAGGACTTAGAGGGAGAGGCGGGGCAGGGTTCCCGACAGGTTTAAAATGGGAGTTCGCATCGAAGGTCTCCTCTGATGTGAAATATATGCTCTGTAACGGTGACGAAGGTGATCCGGGCGCTTTCATGGACAGGTCTGTGATGGAGGCCGACCCGCATTCAGTAATCGAGGGCATGATAATCGGGGCAAAGGCTATAGGTGCCCATAACGGATACATCTATGTAAGGGCTGAATACCCTCTGGCTGTAAAGCGGCTTCAGATGGCCATTGACATGGCAACGGAGATGGGTCTCCTCGGAAAGGATATCCTCGGAACCGGGTTTGACTTCGAACTCGAAATATACCTCGGTGCAGGGGCTTTTGTATGCGGTGAAGAGACCGCACTGATGCGTTCCATCGAGGGCAAACGCGGCATGCCGAGACCCAGGCCGCCCTTTCCTGCCCAGAAAGGCCTGTGGGACAAGCCCTCGGTTCTGAATAATGTCGAGACGCTCGCTCAGATCGCGCCCATAATCCTCAACGGTGCGGATTGGTACAGAACCCTTGGCACTGAAAAGAGCGCCGGGACAAAGGTATTTGCGCTGACAGGCGCTGTAAATAATGTCGGGCTGGTTGAGGTCCCGATGGGTATACCTCTCAGGACGATCATTTATGATATCGGCGCCGGCATGAGGAAGGGGAGAAAATTCAAGGCTGTGCAGTTGGGCGGCCCTTCGGGCGGATGCATACCTGAAGGCCTTCTCGACATACCCGTGACATATGAAGATATCGTCGCGACCGGGGCTATCATAGGCTCCGGCGGCATGGTCGTTATGGACGACAATACCTGCATGGTCGGAACAGCAAAATTCTTCCTCGGTTTTACCGCTGATGAATCCTGCGGCAAGTGTGTGCCCTGCAGGGTCGGCACCAGGATACTCCTCGACATACTCACAGATATCACCGAGGGTAAAGGCAGGGAAGAGGACATGGCAACTCTCGAAGACCTCGGAAGGGATATTATAGCTACCTCTCTCTGCGGTCTTGGACAGACAGCGCCGAACCCGGTCCTGACCACACTGAGGTATTTCAGGGACGAATATGAGTCGCATATCAGACACAAATGGTGCAAGGCCGGAGTATGCCGCGACCTGACTACTTTCTGGATAGATGAAAAACTCTGCAAGGCCTGTGGAGCCTGCCTGAGGGCATGCCCTTCAAAGGCGATCGTGGGAGAGAAGAAGGTGCCGCACAAGATCATACAGGAGCTCTGCGTGCACTGCAGGACCTGTTACGAGACGTGCAAATTCAGCTCCATAAAGATCCTGCCCGCGGGCTTTGAAGGAGATCCCTATGAACTGCTCGGCTCAGAGGCAAAGGGAGAAGCTAAAGGGGGAAATGAATAATGGTTGAACTCACCATAAATGACAAGAAGATATCTGTGCAGGATGGGACTACTCTACTTACGGCTGCCCAGCAAAACGGAATCAAGATCCCGAACATGTGCTATGACAAGAGGCTCAGACCTTATGGCGGCTGCAGGCTCTGCGTCGTCGAAGTGGAGGGACAGCCAAGACTCTTTGCCTCATGTTCAACCCCTGCGGCCCCCGGCATGGTAGTCAGGACAGATACCCCCAAACTCCGCAAGGCCCGGCAGACTGTACTGGAGCTTCTCCTCATCCACCACCCCCTTGACTGTCCAATCTGCGACAAGGCTGGAGAATGCGATCTCCAGGATATTGCCTATGAATACGGGAAACCCGAGGGACGCTTTATCCGGCACAGGAAGGCGGCACCACCTGACGTAAGAGGACCTCTCGTGGAACTGACCGCCAACAGGTGCATCCTGTGCGGCAAATGCGTGAGAATCTGTTCTGAGCACCAGGGACGAGGCGCCCTGGGCTTCATCGGCAGAGGGTTCCCGACAGTTGTTCAGCCCGCATTCGGTGAGATCCTTGAGTGCGACTACTGCGGCCAGTGCATAGACATCTGCCCCACAGGAGCACTCCTGTCCAAACCCTTTAAGTTCCAGGCCCGTGCGTGGTTTCTCGAGGAAAAAGAGACCATCTGCCCGTTCTGCGGATGTGGTTGTACTCTCACCATCGGGCTCAGGGAAGGCAAGATACTGAGATCAAGGGCAAAAGAGGACAGCGGCAGGAGCGAGGGCAACCTCTGCGGAAGGGGGAGGTTCGGGTTTGACTTTGTTTACAGCGAGAACCGGCTCAGAACGCCGCTCATCAGGAAAAACGGGGAACTCGTTCCGGCATCATGGGATGAGGCACTTTCCTTTATCAGCGCCAACCTCCAGTCAATCATCAAATCTCAGGGCGCTGAGTCGGTCGGCGCCATAGGCTCTCCCCGTTGCACCAACGAGGACAATTATATGCTCAGGAAGTTCATGCAGAATGTCGTGAACTCCAACAACATGGATTCATCGGCGTCTTTTGGCTACGAAAAAATCCAGAGCGCTTTAAATAAGGCCTTTGGCCTGAAGGCCCACCCTATTGATATGAAAGCCCCGCTGGGCAAGAATGTAATATTTGTTATAGAATCCGACATCAGTGTAACCCATCCCGTCTTCGGTCTCAACATCCTCAGGGCCAAGCGTGAAGGCGCAGAACTTATAGTCGCCGACTCCAGAGAAACAAAGCTCACCAGGCACAGCACCAGCCATCTCAGGATGAAGCAGGGGACATCTGTAGCTCTGATAAACGGGCTCATAAAGGTCATCCTGGACAGGGGGCTCTTTAACAGGCAGATCGTATCCAAAACCAGAGGGTTTGAGGACCTCGAAAAAAGTCTTGCCGGTTATACCCCTGACTACGTATCAAAGATCACCGGCATCCCTGAAAAGGATCTGATCGGGGCAGCAGAGGCCCTGGCCGGCGCCAGGGGACGAATGATCTCCTTTACTGTAAGCATGCCCGAGAACTCTAAAGGGGAGGATACCGCACTGGCAGCTGCCAATCTTGCAATTGTGCTCGGTGATGAGAGCGATATACTCCAGATGCCGGCAGAATACGCCAATACCTACGGAGTTTATACTATGGGAGTACGGCCTGACAGCGGCACCACCATCGGCAGGAATATCCGGGAAATGCTCTATGACCAGGGAACTCTGAGCTGCCTGTATATCATGGGAGAGGATCCGGTGTCGACCTTCCCGTTTAACTCAAAAGTTATCGATAACCTCAAGTCTCTTGCCCTGCTGATTGTTCAGGACATGGCTATGACGGAAACGGCCAAACTGGCTCATGTTGTGCTTCCGGCTGCAGGCTGGTCTGAAAAGAGCGGCACCTTCATCAATGCTGAAGGCATAACCCAGAAACTGCAGAAGATTATCGATGCTCCCGGCCAGGCCCTGCCTGACTGGCAGATACTTAGAAACCTCTTTCTTACCATGAGCAGGGAAACGGCAATCAGACATGTGGATGATGTTACGGATGAGATTCAGCGCACGATCAAGGAAGAGCCGAGCGTGTCAGATAAAAGGATATGCCACATCGTAACATATTCGCCGGCAGAAGAGCCGGACAGGGAATATCCAATGGCGCTTGTCACCAGAGATGTGCTTCAGCACAGCGGCAGCATGTCAACGAGATCTAAGGCCCTTGATCTTGTCGTCTCCGAGGCATACATAGAGATCAACGAGGAAGACGCAGGGAAATATGGAATTGCAGACAACGGCCACGTGAAGGTTACGTCGCGCCGGGGCTCGGTATACCTTAAGGCAAAGGTCACAGACTCTGTACCTGCGGGGACGGCATTTACTTCTCTTCACTTCCCGCATGGCCGCGTCAATTCTCTTACTTCTTTGTCGGCAAACGGAACTGCACAGGGAGGAGCGGTAAAGGTCGAGGCAGTAAGGTAATTTATTGATACCGTATAAAGACGACAATCCGACACGCACCTTCCCTTTCGTCACGATCTTTATTATTGCCCTCAACTTTCTTGTCTTAGTGCTGCAGGTCATGTCATCAGGAAAAGGCAGGGACATTGTCTATGCATATGGCGCGATACCTCACAATCTGATACTCTCCGGGTCCACGCAGCCGATAGCGCCGTTTTTGACTGTCTTCACCTCCATGTTCATGCATGGAGGATTGCTGCACCTGGGCGGCAACATGCTCTATTTATGGATATTCGGCAATAATATCGAAGATCGGCTGGGTCACGTGAGATTCATCATCTTCTATCTCTTCTGCGGTATTGCAGCGGCCTATTCACATGCCCTGACAACTCCGGATTCAACCGTACCGATGATAGGGGCAAGTGGAGCGGTTGCCGGAATCCTCGGCGCATATATACTCCTCTTTCCTTCAGCCAGAGTTCATACCGTCATCTTCCTGGGCTTTTTTGTGCAGGTAGTTAAAATTCCTGCCTTGATAGTTATAGGATTTTGGGCTATTATACAATTCGTGAGCGGCCTGGTCCCTCAGGGGACTTTGAATCAGGGAGGCGTTGCCTGGTTTGCCCATGTCGGAGGTTTCATCGCAGGTCTGTTCACGATCAAACTATGGCTGCCAAGGAGGACCGGCACGTGGTAGTAATATGTCCGAAATGCAAAGTAAGGCTTAAGGTCGATGAAACAAGGCTCTCTCCCGAGGGCTCAAGATTCAAATGCCCGAAATGCAGCGCCGTACTAATCGTCAAGAAGCCTGTTGAGCAGGCCAGGAAGGCTCTCGACAGCAACAAAATCATGGTTGCTCACTCAAATACCGAAACCCAGCAGAAGATCGTGACCCTGCTCTCAGGGTATGGGTTCACAGTCATCACCGCGACTGACGGCATAGATGTTATGGTCAAGGCATTAAAAGAACTCCCTTTCATCTCGATCGTTGAAGTTGCCCTGCCGAAAATCTACGGTTTTGAAATATGCAAGAGGCTCAAGACAAGGGCCGAGACAAAGGAGATGAAATTCATATTGCTCCCCTCAATACATGACAAAACCAAATACAGGCGCGATCCTGTCTCCCTTTACGACGCCGATGAATATATTGAGGAGCATGACCTGTCCTCCCAGCTTATCGCCAAAATCAATAAGCTTCGCGGCCTCGGAGAAGAAGGAAAGGCGGGTGGGCCGGAAGAGGCTGCAGTGAAAACAGCAGAAACGCCGAGGACTGAGGTCAGGCAGGCGCCTTCGGTGAAGGAGGCGGTCTCTCCGTTTGATAAAGCCCCCTCTGATGAAAAGATAGAAAAAGCAAAAAGGCTCGCGCGGACTATCATTAACGACATCCACCTTTACAATGCGGCAAAGGTAGAGGATTCGATACGAAATGACAACTTCTATGCGGTATTTTCATCTGAGTTGAAGGAAGGGAAGAAGCTCTATGACAACAGGATACCTCAGGAGATCAGAGCTATAAATGATTTCTATAAGGAAGCTATAGAGAATTTCATCTCTGCAAAGAAGAAGAACCTCTCCTGATTTATCAGAAATTTAACGTTTTTTTCAGATAATTGGAGAAAAAGAGAATTTTTCAGGATTTCTTCCCCAAAAAAAAACTTGCCTTATTGCCTTCATTCTTAGTATATTAGCACTCACTCGCAGTGAGTGCTAATAACCCCTTAAAACCATAAATCAAAGAAAGGAGAGTGTCTATGAAGTTTAAGCCATTGAAGGACAGGGTGTTTGTGAAATACTCTGAAGAAGGAGAAAAAACAGCAGGGGGGCTATATATCCCTGACTCTGCAAAAGAAAAACCCCAGAAAGGTGTCGTAGAGGCCGTCGGATCAGAAGTAAAGGAGATCAAGGTCGGCAGTACCATTCTCTTTGACAAATATTCCGGCTCAAAGGTAAATATCGACAACAATGAATATCTGATAATTAAAGAGGAAGACATCCTCGGTATCGTTGAATAATACCCTACACAAAGAATAAAGGAGGAATAACACTATGGCAAAACAGCTTCTGTTCGATGAGGCAGCTAGAAGCTCAATACTGAGGGGTATCACCCAGCTGACTGACGCAGTCAAGGCGACCCTTGGACCGAAAGGCAAAAATGTAATAATCGACAAGAAATATGGAGCTCCAACCATCACAAAGGATGGAGTTACCGTAGCAAAAGAGATCGAGCTGAAAGACGCATACGAAAATATGGGTGCCCAGCTCGTGCGTGAAGTGGCAAGCAAGACATCAGACGTTGCCGGAGACGGGACAACCACCGCAACTGTCCTTGCCCACGCTATTTACAGTGGTGGGATAAAACATGTAGTTGCCGGCTCCAATCCCATGGATATCAAACGCGGTATCGAAAAGGGTGTGGAAGCGGTAGTTGCAGAACTGAAAAAGATCAGCAAGCCTGTTCAGGATAAAAAAGAGATCGCCCAGGTCGGTACAATCTCCGCCAACAACGACCCGACGATCGGCGAACTGATTGCCGACGCCATGGACAAGGTGGGAAAAGACGGCGTCATCACTGTTGAAGAAGCAAAGAGCATGGCAACCTCCCTGGACGTCGTGGAAGGAATGCAGTTCGACAGGGGCTATATCTCTCCCTATTTTGTGACTGACCCGGAGAGGATGGAGTGCAATCTCGAAGATGTCTTTATACTCATCAACGAAAAGAAGATATCATCCATGAAAGACCTTCTCCCGATCCTTGAGCAGACCGCCAAGATGGGAAGGCCCCTGATGATAATCGCAGAGGAAGTAGAAGGTGAAGCGCTGGCGACCCTCGTTGTAAACAAATTGCGGGGTACCATACAGGTATGTGCGGTCAAGGCGCCGGGCTTTGGTGACAGAAGAAAGGCCATGCTTGAGGATATCGCCATCCTTACCGGCGGCACAGTGATATCCGAAGACCTCGGCATCAAGCTCGAAAGCGTCAAAGTCACAGACCTCGGCAGGGCAAAGAAGATCACTGTCGACAAAGAAAACACTACCATCGTAGAAGGGGCAGGAGACACTGCCAAGATACAGGGCAGGGTAAAACAGATCAAGGCCCAGATAGATGAGACTACCTCTGATTATGACCGTGAAAAACTCCAGGAGCGTCTTGCAAAGATCGTCGGCGGAGTTGCTGTCATCAATGTCGGAGCTGCTACAGAGACGGAAATGAAAGAGAAGAAGGCAAGGGTCGAAGACGCGCTCCATGCAACAAGAGCAGCTGTTGAAGAAGGCGTTGTGCCCGGCGGCGGAGTCGCCCTCATCAGGTGCGTATCAGCACTTAAGGGCATGAAACTCGAAAATCACGACCAGAATGTCGGCATCGATATACTGAAAAGGGCACTTGAAGAGCCGATCCGCCAGATCATCAACAACACGGGCCTCGAACCGTCCGTGATCGTTGAAAAGGTGAAGAACTCAAAGGATGTCAATCATGGATTTGATGCCGCCAGCGAGGAATATGTCGATATGCTGAAGACCGGAATCATCGACCCGACAAAGGTCACGAGGTACGCGCTTCAGAACGCCTCATCAGTCGCATCCCTCATGCTCACCACGTCGGTAATGATCGCTGACCTTCCGGAGGAGAAGCCTGAGATGCCTGCTATGCCTCCTGGTGGCGGCATGGGCGGTATGTACTAATAACAAACAGAATTTTTGCCTGAAGGCGGGGATAACCCCGCCTTCTCTTTGTCCGCAGCCTTCTTTACATTTTCGGACTCATTTGTCATTCTAAACATATGAAGAAAAACCTGACCTTCATCCTTTTCAGCATTATTTTTCTATCACTTATCTATGCGGCATTCGAGATGCTCGTGCCTGCCCAGTCTGCCTCAAAAAACATAGAGATCGAAATCCCCAGGGGCGCGACCTTCAGACAGGCCGTGGATATTCTTGCAGGAGAAAGGCTTATCAGGGACAAGAAGGTCTTCCTGCTCATAGGGAGACTGACCGGAGCTACAAGAAAGATCAGGGCCGGGTATTACTCCATATGGTTAAACATGAGCCCTCTTGATATTCTCAGGGTTTTAAGAAGAGGCCGGATCATAGAATATGAGATAAAGGTTCTGGAGGGTGATTCCGTCTATGAGATAGCGGATGCATTCGCTCAGACAGGGATTATCAGCAGGGAAGACTTCATGAAGCTCTCAAAAGACCCGGACTTTCTAGCCTCCTATAACATCGATGCACCCGGCATCGAAGGCTATCTGTTCCCAGACACTTACCTTGTTCCAAAAGGAGTGAGGCCGGAGGATGCGATAGGTCTGATGATAGACAGGATGCGTGAAAAATATTCCGGGACCCTCCTGGACAAAACAACGGCCATAGGCATGACCGAAGCTGAGGTATTGACCCTCGCCTCCATAATAGAAAAAGAGGCTGTTGTGGATGAGGAAAGGCCTCTTATCTCGGCCGTCTATCATAACAGGCTGAAGAAAAATATGCCTCTTCAGGCAGACCCGACCAGTATATACAGCATCAAGAGTTCCAGGGAAAAGATTACAAGGGCGGATCTGCAGAGGAAAACCCCTTACAATACATATCTGATAAAAGGGCTTCCGCCGGGCCCTATTGCATCGCCGGGGCTTAAATCCATCATCGCGGCCCTCACCCCTGCTGATGTGAAGTACCTCTACTTCGTATCAAACAATGACGGCACACATAACTTTTCAGTTACGCTCGGCGAACACGCAGAGGCTGTAAAGGCCTACAGGGACAAAAAAAGGATGAAAGAGGAAGGATAAGAGGCATGGTAAAACCGAGGAAAAAGACCAGGACAGTCCGCGTTGGAAATATGCCTGTCGGCGGCGGCAATCCGGTTAGTGTCCAGTCGATGTCCAAGACAGACACAAGGGATGTAAAGGCAACGGCAAAACAGATAAGGGAACTTGCAAAGGCCGGATGCGAAATCATCCGGATCGCGGTCCCTGATAGTGAGGCGGCAAAGGCGCTCGGGCCGATAAAGAGATCTGTTTCGATACCTGTCATTGCAGATATCCATTTTGACTGGAGGCTTGCGCTCGAGGCAATGACGCAGGGGGTGGATGGCCTCAGGATCAACCCCGGAAATATCGGAGCGCGCTGGAAGGTTGCCGAGGTTGTCGCAGCAGCAGGCAGCAGGAACATTCCTATAAGGATCGGAGTAAATGCGGGGTCACTCTCAAAGAAAATCCTGGATAAGTACAGACATCCCACGCCGGCTGCACTGGTCGAAAGCGCCGCTGAGCACATTGACATACTCGAATCAATGAGGTTCAGAGACATAAAGGTCTCCCTGAAGGCATCGAATGTGCCGACTACTGTGGAGGCATACAGACTTTTTTCGAAAACCTTCAGGTATCCTCTCCATATCGGAATATCGGAGGCCGGCCCTTCATTTACGGGGATCATAAAAAGTTCAGTCGGACTCGGCATACTGCTGGCAGAAGGCATAGGAGATACCATGCGGGTCTCCCTTTCGTCTGATCCGGTGGAGGAGGTCAGGGTGGCATACGAAATCCTTAAGTCTCTTGGCATCAGGGAAAAAGGGGCCACTATCATATCCTGTCCGACCTGCGGCAGGTGCGAAATAGATATCAGGGGACTTGCGGCAAAGGTGGAAGACCGGCTGAAGGACATCGACAAACCGATAACCGTAGCAGTGATGGGCTGTGCAGTCAACGGTCCGGGAGAGGCAAGAGAGGCCGACATAGGCATAGCAGGAGGAAAGGGAACAGGCCTTTTATTCAGGAAAGGGAAGATCATCAAGCGGCTGAAGGAGAAAGACCTGCTCTCCGCGCTGATGAAGGAAATAGGGAAGTAAGCAACACAAGATGAATCAAAATCAACCCGAAGGTGGAGTGATGGAAATTATAAGGATACCGCGCATTGTGCAGGATACCTGCAATAAGCACCGCATGAAGGGCAGGTCTGTCGGCTTCGTGCCTACCATGGGAGCGCTGCACGGGGGGCATCTCAGCCTCATAAAGAGATCCCGCATGGAAAATGATATAACTATAGCGAGTATCTTCGTCAACCCGATACAGTTCGGCCCTGCTGAAGATCTCGCAAAGTACCCGAGAGATATTGAGGATGATGTAAGAAAGCTGCGAGAACACGATATTGACATGCTCTTTCTCCCTGATGATGGCCTCATGTATCCGAAGGGTTTTGAAACTCGTGTAGAGGCCGGCCATCTGGCGAAAAAACTCTGCGGCAGGTTCAGGCCAGGACATTTCAATGGTGTTGCTACGGTCGTTGCGAAGCTCTTCAATATTACGTCTCCGACAAGGGCCTATTTCGGCCAGAAGGATTTTCAGCAGGCCTTAATCATTAAACGCATGGCCAGGGACCTCAATTTCAATATCGAGACCGTGGTCTGCCCGATCATAAGGGAACACGACGGACTCGCCATGAGTTCGAGAAACCGCTACCTTGATGAGGAACAGAGAACGGCAGCGTCAAAAATATTCCGCGGCCTGAATGCTGCGTCGGCTGCGATACATTCAGGCGGATCAGTTTCAGAAATAAGAAGCCTCATGGTGAAGATGCTCTCTTCAGAGCCGTTGATAACGCAGATAGATTACGCCTCGATCTATGATCCTGAGACGCTGGATGAAGTAACAGAGATCAAGGATGAACTGCTGCTTGCTGTAGCTGCCAGACTTGGAGAGACGCGGCTGATCGACAATATGCTGGTGAACGTCAGTTAACGTCCCCCTCCGTATCTGACTTCTATTTTTTATAAAACTCTTTTACAGTGGGAAAAAGACCGATATCGGTATGGGGCAGGAAAAGCGCAGACATATACTCATCCATGAATCCGCGCGAGACTGAAAGCTCCATATACGTCATCTTCCGGGCAATCTCTTCAGCCTCTGTCCTCATCTTCTCTGAAAGCAGGCAGAGGTAAGCGCCTGCTATGGATGTGTTGCCGATAAAAGAGAATTTCTCCCTGGGCAGGTCAGGGAGCATCCCTATCATTATCGCCTTGCCGATATCAAGGTAGTTGCCGAATCCGCCGGCTATATACACCCTATCGACAATATCCAGAGAAAGGCCCACCTCCTTAAGCAGAACAGAAACACCCGCATAAAGGGCCGCCTTCGCACGTATGACATTTTCTATGTCGGCCTCTGTAAGGACGATGTCCCTGCGTTCTCCCCTGTAGAGGATATACTCGGGCCCCTCGTCTTCCACCCTGATCCTGTCTGTCTCCAGGTCCTTTCTGAGCTTACCCCTCTGGTCAATTATGCCGGAGAAGAAAAGCTCGGAGATTGCATCTATCATGCCGGAACCGCAGATGCCATGAGGGGTGGTGTTGCCGATAATGCCGAGGAAAGGCTCATAGGTTGTGGGGTCTATCTTTACTGATTCGATCGCACCTTCCGTTGCCCTCATGCCGTGTCGTATCCCGCTGCCTTCGAAACAAGGTCCCATCGAGCATGCAGCAGTAATCAGCCATTCATCGTTCCCTATAGCTATCTCTCCGTTGGTCCCGATATCCATAAAAAGTGCGATCTCGGATTTCGTGTGCATCCGGGATGCAAGCACGCCCGCCACAATATCACCTCCCACGTAACTGCCGACGCAGGGAAGCGTATATACAGGGGCCTGGGAATTTATCTTGATCCGTGCAGTCCCTGCCTTCCATACAGGGAAGGCATTGAGGGTCGGGATATACGGCTCTTCCCTGATAGACAGGGGATCGAGCCCCCAGAAGAGCTGAGACATCGTCGTATTTCCGGATATAACCGCAGACTCCACGTCTTCAGCTGATATGTTATTTTTCTCCATGATCGGGAGGATGATATCGTTGATGTCGCTGACAACTGCGTTGCGGAGCTCAAAGAGCTCTCCTCCTTCAGTGGCATGGACGATCCTTGTTATGACGTCATCGCCGAAACGCATCTGGGAATTATAGGTCCCGCCGACGTCAATAACAGTTCCGACAGAACAGTTTACGAGATATACGACAACTGTTGTAGTGCCGATATCCACTGCCAGCCCAAAGCTGTCTTTATGACTGGAGGGACGGAGAGAGACCGCCTCGAAATCGTCTGTGTATACCAGGTCGACCCGCCAGCCTGCCTCTCGCAGGGCCTTTGCCATTGATGAGGCAAAACCATGGGAAAACCTGATATGTTCGATACCCTGCTGCTGCAAGGCCGTTTTGATCCTCTCAAGATCGCTGATATTGTCTTCAATAGTCGGGGGAGTAAGCTCAAGGGATATCCTCCTTATCTTTGGAGAAAAACCGGCCTCGACTGACCTGAGCATATCGGTCAGATGCCTTGATTTTGATACAGCGATCTTATCCCCTATTACCAGCCGTGACTCCTCCGGTATCTCGATAAGGATATCGCTCTCCGGGAAGGTCTTGCACGCGAGCACAACGTCCTCCTCGATATCTTTCTTCAGGAGCTTTCCGGTTGCCTCGGACCTGACCTGACCTTCGAGCACCTTAACGCGGCACTTGCCGCATACCCCCTTGCCTCCGCAGGATGCGATAAGATATATGCCGTTATCCTTCAGTGTTTTATAAAGGCTTTCACCGGCCTGTGGATGGACCGTTTTTTCGTCTGTAATCCTTATTTCCATGGTTAACATTTTATTTGTTATCCTGAATGAAAATCAAGAAACAGCCCTGCACTAAATGGTTGACATAATCCTAGTGCTGTTTCATATTAGGACTATGAATAAAATCATGATACCGGAGGACTCATTAATGCAAAAAAAATTAACTGTCATCTGCTGTTTCTTATTCGTACTTATTTCGAGCAGGGCCATGGCCCATCATCCTACCGGTGGCGCAGGCACAGGCCAGGCAGGCCCTGTCAAAACGATTCCGGCCTCACCTGCAGGAAAAGGCCGACTGGCGATCGCATTACAGACCGAGTTTATTAATTTCGACGCCTTTTCCGACTATGAGCTGAGAGGACATGCAAAGAAGGGCAATGACGTCCATAGTGCCGATTCCATATTCCATTCTGTGCTCGGCATCAGCTATGGCCTCACAGATGACCTTACCCTGAGTCTGCAAATCCCTTATGCGCATCTGGACAATATACGTGAGGCCCACCATGATGAGCCGGAAGAGATCCATATCCATGGAGACGCAAAAGGCCTTGGAGACATCACCCTGCTCGGTCATTACCGCTTCGTCTCCCTGAAAGAGAGTAATTTTGAATCAGCGGTACAGTTCGGGATCAAGATGCCATCCGGAACCACCAGTGATAAAGACATCGATGGTGAACAGTTCGAGACTGAATTCCAGCCCGGCACAGGGTCGTGGAACCCCGTCATAGGCATAGCAGCAACAAAGCGTTATGGCCAAGTATCTCTTGATGCCAATCTTCTCTACACCATCTCTACCAAGGGAGCACAGGAGACCGACCTGGGAGATGTCTTTCTTTACAATATGTCTCTCTCATACCGCGTCGCCGGCAGACCGGTGTCCTGGGACCTCATCGCGGAGGTCAACGGTGAGTGGAAGCAAAAACAGGAGATCAACGGCGTCAAAGATGAAAATAGCGGGGAGCATGTCTTATTTCTTTCTCCCGGTATCAGAGTTTCGCTGAACAGACAATTTTCAGCGTTTCTCTCTGTTGGCTTTCCTGTTATTCAGGATATGAACGGCATTCAGAACGAGACGGGAACCCGGACCTTATTAGGTATAGGCGTGACCTTCTGATAACAGGCCTATGCCCGAGAATTTGATATAACCTGAGGATCTGAATAAAAGATGATAAAGGAGAAACAATGAAACCGGCGATCAGGATTATAGTCATACTTTTTACCATTGCTGCATTTAATAGCTTTGAGAATGCCTCTGCCGGAGATAAAGGCACTGTAGCAGGAAAAACAGAGTTCACGAAGCACTTCAGTGAAAGCCTTTTTCTGGTAACCGACAAGGGAGAATTCAGCCTAGAACTCCTCCCCGACGAAAAGGAATACAAAATAGGGAAAGATGTCATCGGGCTTGTCATACATAACAGCCATGATGAGGATGTGGAAGGTGCAAAGCTTACAATCACTGCTGAGCCTGCCGCAGACAACGCAAAGGAACCGGTCATAAAGGATAAAGGCGAGGGGCTTTATACAGTGGCGAACCTCAATATCAGGAGAGAAGGCATATGGTACCTCAAGATACAGGTAAAAAAGAAGGCTGTCGAAGACAGCGCTGTGTTTCATTTCCCTGCTGCCTTATCCCGTCCGCTGCCTGCCGGCAAATATGAGCCTGGCAAGGCTCCTAATTAGCCATTATTCATAAATCTCACGCCCGTGCCTGTACAGCGGAAATAATCTCGTGATTTTGGTAGAATAATTAATTCTAAATTTCGAAATTTATCTTAAGGATACGAGGTTATGACATGGGACTGATGAAGAGTATTGTAAATTTTTTCAAGCCTGAAGACGACGTTGCCTGCGTCCAAAGGCCGGGCAGAAATGAGGCCTGCTGGTGCGGTAGCGGAAAGAAATATAAAAAGTGCCATCTCTCTGAAGACGAAGAGAAGCAGAGCAGGAGATATACTGGAAACTGCGGCGCCAGCTGAAAGGCTTCATAAGCTGAGTTCAGCTCTTTCTTCAGCTGATGCGATATGGTGCATGCACTTCGAGTGTTTCAGGCATCTCAACGTCTGCAACAGGTGTCGTGTCAGAATAAAATGCAGAAATTATCAGGACTATTGGGCCCCGCGCTTTGATTTCTAGGTCCTTCTACCGTGCAGATTCCTCCCTATCTTGTAAATGAACATTATGACGACCGCTATTTCGATGTGGTCAATGCCATTGAAGAGGCAAAGCATGTTTTTTTTCAGGGCAGCGGCATCGTGGATATCTTTTCAGCCGCGGGGCGGAAGAGGAAAGAATTCAGAATAGGTGAAACAGGCTTCGGCGCAGGCCGCGTACTTATCGCCCTTATGGATTTTCTGGACAATAGCGGCATTACAGATATTTCGATTACCTTCAACTCAGTTGAACTGCATCCTGTCACTTTTGAGCGGATGGCGTCAATTCTCGAAGGGTTCAGGGCAGAGGTCGGTCCGCTTATTGATCTTCTTGTCGGGGCTTACAGCAGCGTCGAGATTACAAAACCAGGCTGGCACCAGATACAACTTACGCGGCCTTTTGGCATTCTGACCCTGAATCTCTGGATCGGGGAGGCCCTTGAAATGGTCCGGGCACTCACAATTCCCTGTGACGCGTGGTTTCTGGATGGTCATGGCCCAAAGAAGAACCCTTCCATGTGGCGGCCTGAGCTTCTGCTGGCAATCGGAGAAAAGACCGTCAGAAGCGGCACCTGCGCCACCTATACCGTTGCCGGGGCTGTGAGGCGCGGCCTGATCGCTGCAGGCTTTGACGTGGAGCAGCGCCCTGGCTTTGGCGGAAAAAAAGCAGTGCTCAGGGGGATAAAGAAGTAAGGTTACAACCAGTTCCGAGCGACGCCCTGCTAATCCTTCAGCAGTGCGGTGCATACACGTCCGTCGTAGCTCACCGCAAACTAAAGGTCCTTTCCGGCATGACTGAGAATAACACCGGAAAACCTAAATATCAATAATCCAAAATATAACTAGCTGGAATTAAAATATATTTTAGCATACTAAAGAGTTCGCCAGAGGGCACTAAAGCCTCTTCAAAAAACAGGCTGTATCCCATTAACAGCCTTCACGTCTTTACCGATTGCATGATCTTTCTTAACCCGACAGACGACATACTCCTTCAATACGGAATTCTCTCCGTAGTAGTTCCTGAAATAATTAAAGCCCTTTGCAGCATCAAGGGTTGGGGCGCCTGTCAATTTAGCCTCAATCACTATAAACTGACCGCCTTTTTCAATAATAAAATCGACTTCCCTTCCGTCCTTTGTCCTCCAGTAATAAAGCGGCGGATTGTTGATTCCCTGAGAAAACAGGCGGCGTTGTATCTGACTAAAAGCATAAGTCTCCCATAGAGCCCCTGCCATGGGAGAGTTAGCTATGTCCTGCCACGAATAAAGACCCATCAGGTTAGCGGCAAGGCCCGTATCAAGAAAGTAGAGCTTTGGCGACTTAACAAGCCTCTTGCCAAGACTTCTGTAATAGGGTTCAAGCAGAAGGATCATATGCGATGCCTCAAGCACCGAGATCCAGGCCTTAATGGTATTTGGGGCGACTCCAACATCCCTCGCAAGATCCGCAAACGACAGGGTTTGTGCTGTCCGGATGGCTGCAGCCCGAAGGAATCGATTAAAGTCACGTAAGCTGCCAACATGCATGATATTTCGGACATCCCTCTCAAGGTAGGTTGCTATATATGAAGGGTACCAATGCTGCCGGTTTGTATCCTTTGCTGCATAAAGGGCCGGAAAGCCCCCGGTGCTTATGTAATCCTCGACAGAAGAGAGTTTGTTCCCTTGTTTCAATTCGTGAGCAGACAGTGGCTGCAGACTGACTATCCCACAGCGTCCTGCCAGGCTTTCTGAAAGATTCTGCATGAGAGGAAAACTCTGTGAGCCCGTAATAAAGAACTGCCCTTTCTTTTTTGACCTGTCAACGGTTAGCTTGATATGCCTAAAGAGGTCAGGAGCATACTGAGCCTCATCTATAATGGCCGGAAGCTTCAGTGCATCTATAAAATCCTGAGGCGCATTTATCGCCTCCGCTGCCCGTGCCGGATCATCCAAGGTGACATAGGATAGATCAGGAAACAGGTGGTCTAAGATGCTGGTTTTCCCTACCTGACGCGCACCGGTGACGAAGACCACAGGAAATTGCCTCCCGAGCTCTCCAATAAGGTTTTCCGCATCTCTCTTTATCCACATGCGGATATTATGCAGTTAAATTGCATAAATGTCCAGGATACATTTAGGACGCCTGCCGCGGCGACGTCATGCGAGACCTTTCCGGCATCCTTCAAAATTTTATATCCATTGAACTTCAGAAAGGCGTCCAGCTTTGAGGCCCAGTTCTTCATCTTCATCGGTATCTGCCTTGCAGCCTGATTTTCGGCATCGTCCAGATACATCGATACAATGCGTTCCAGTGCTTTTATCTCTTTTTCGGTAAGGTAATTTTTTGCTATGCCGACATCAGACTTCAGGATTTTCCCTTTCGGCGCGTTCTTCCATGTCTGAAGTCCCATGTATGGCTTATCCGCATCAACCCGGCTCGCAACAATTTCCGGCGCTGTCTTGCCGGTAATCGCCCAGTGCAGTTTGTTCTGGACCTTCTTATAAAAGGCAAGTGTTATATCTGCCTTCGGGTCATAGTCAATACTGCATTGCGCATAGATATCCGTGATCTTTTGATAGAACCTCCTTTCAGATGCCCGTATCTCGCGTATGCGCTCAAGCAGTTCACCAAAGCAGTCCTTGCCGAAGTGCCTGCCCTGCTTCAGCCGTTCATTATCCAGCACAAAGCCTTTGATAATAAATTCACGCAGGGTCCTGGTTGCCCAGATACGGAACTGAGTCGCCTGATAGCTCTTCACCCGGCAGCCGACTGCAATGATCGCGTCGAGGTTCTAAAACTCCACGTCACGGCCAACATTTCGGCTGCCCTCTTTTTGAACTATCCGGATCTTCCGGATAGTTGCTTCTTCGTCCAACTCTTTGGAACTAAAGATTTTTGAGGTGGTAACGTAAGCTTCCCTAAGAAGTAGACACCTGATAAGTAGAGCTTTCTGGCGCAATAACAGGCAGGAGGTTCTAAATGAAGAAGACGAGATTTACCGAGACGCAGGTCCCTGGCAGTCCTGCAAGAAGCGGACAGCGGAGTACCAGTCAAGGACCTATGCCGCAAGCATGGGATCAGCGATCAGACCTACTACAACTGGAAATCGAAGTATGGGGGGATGGAGGCATCTGATCTGAAGAAGATGAAAGTTATTGAACGGGAATTGAGCCAGATGAAACGAATGTATGCTGATCTGGCGCTTGAAAACAGGGCGTTGAAGAACCTGATTGAAAAAAAGTTGTAAGGCCGTCTGAAAAACGTGAGGCTGCAGTATCTGGTAGCAGAGCACAGCCAGTCAGTGCAGAGAAGTTGCAAGAGCATCGGGTTATAGAGCTTCACGTTCAGATACAGATTCTCCCTGCCTATCTTATGGGCCTTGAGAATCCCGGTCTTTTCTAATTCTTTCAGGTACTCAGCTGCAGTTTGCCTTTCTGCATTGCCGGCATCAACAAGGAACTGGCCTTTCGTATATGGCTGATGAAAGAGCAGTCCGATCAACTCCTTGGAATATACACGGGCAGGCAATTTCTTTCTGGCATCCTCAAGAGTCTTTTCGAGCAGTTCCCTGATCGCCACGATTTTATTGCGTGTATTGCCTTTGTTTCAAGGTCCTTCCCGGGCGGCAGCAGAGGAAGCTGACAGGAAATTATCACAGTTTTATCACAGCGGATGGTACCAGGGTCACGCCGATAAGCGTAACCCACTGATTTTAATGGTGGAGCTGATCCCGATAAGATCGGGACGTCCTCTTGAATCCTTGGAACACTCTGATTTTAATGGTGGAGCTGATCGGGATCGAACCGACGACCTCTTGAATGCCATTCCCAGCAGTAAGGGCCTGACAAGTGCTTGAAAATACCGGGAAAAGTAGCACCAGCAAAGGATTTAGCCGTCTCTCTTATTTATACATATTTCGATATGATCATATCCTTTTCTTTGTCGTATTATCACGTTTTTATCACAGCGCCTGAAAAGGCCATCAAAGCGGTGTGGCTGCTGCACCCGCCCGCCACTCCGCAGCCACCTGTTTTAACCGTAGCCCCCAATCGCTCAGTCACTTAGCTTGCACTCCTGTCATGCCCCTTGCAAAGAGTGCCTTCATGATCCTTTGACTTCTCGCGGAACATTCCAGCACAGGCAAGGGTCCGCCTCAAGCATGTTGCTCCGCGCCGGGCAGGCCTTCGTCTTCGCACCAAGCTTCAAGCTCACGCCAGGGGCAAGCACATGCCTTCGCTCCTCCGATGCTTGTCCAGCGCCTTGCGAGGAAGGCCGAGCTTCAGCAAGCCTCGGCCAAGCCCCCGTGCTAAAATCAGTTTTTCTTATCTTTCGGAGGACAAGGATCATTGCCGTAGCTGTCTTTATCCCTGATCTTGCCATCTCTTCCATGAATCACAAGCTCAGTGTTCATATCTCTGGCTCTTTGCCTTCCAATGTCGATTGCACCTTTCTGTGTCGGCGTCACGTTTGAGGCCCTTTCGTTTCCGCTGATCTTAACCTGCCAGTTGTCGTTGTTCCGGGTTACATGTACCGTTTTTTTGCTCATCATATATCTCCTTATTTGTCGTTCATATAAAATCAGATTAGAGAAGGGGCAGCTATTGCTGCCCCTCTACCACTATAGGGGTTAATACCCTTCCTGATACCACCATCTGTCGACCCTGATTCTCCATTGCGTCGCACAGCCCTGAGCCTTTTCCAAACAGCTATGCGGGACGATAACGTGAAATTCTGAGCCCGGCACATTTGAAAAGACAGTGTACTGGTCCCTGGTGTGCTCAGAACAGATGGTATCACAGGTCTCTGCCTCGGAAATTATTTTTGACGAGGATTTCACCGCGTAGATATCGGGAATGTGCCCCCTTATTTCTGGCGGTTGTGGAAATCCAGGCAAATCTGCTGAGACAGAATACCCGTCTGCAAGCAGGGCATTTGCTCTCAGTTTCACCATGTAGTCGTGCAGAGACTGTGCATTTGCAGATCTTCTGATTAAAACATTCATAACCTATTCCTCCTAAGAAAATACAACAGGTTAATAAACAGAGAGGTAGGCCCCGACCCTCGTGCCTTCATTTTTGAAGCAGTTCAGACTGGATGAGTTAGGTTGGTTTCATGGCAATACCCCCTTGTCAAAAAAATCTTGACAGGGAGGTAGGCTGATGATAAGATTCCTGCAGGCAATAGGGGGAATCCGGGGTTATCATCGTCCTGCTTTCCCTGTCAAGTGGAATGCGGGTTAAGATTCCCGACATCCCCATAAAAACCGAGATGCTCTTCCAGGAGCTCTCGGTTTTTTTATTCTGGTAAAAATTAAGCATTGAGAAATTAAACCACAATATATGGTATAAGTCAATGATATTGCAAAAAACTGATAACCTCTTGTAATAAATAAGAAATATGAGTGAAAATGGTGTTAATGAAATGTCAATATGTTGTACTACAGTTAGAAATAAAGAAAAATAGTGGTAGCTTATGAACGATTCAGGAAGAGAGTATGGTCCATTCTTGAATTTCCTAACATAATCAGCTGATATGTCCATCGTTCAGCAGCCCTCCGCCCAGCGCTATTCAATCAATGCCTTAAAGACGGCATCCTGTGCGTCTTTATAGAACTCAATGTTGATCTTAGTCCAGAGGTCATCGGGCAGGTCATTAAGCTGCCGGCGGGCTGAAACAGGCATGAGCAGAGTCTGGGCCTGTTTATCAACTGCAAGCTCAGCAATCCGAACAGCATTCGGAACCATTTCGACTGAGCCCCCCAGATTAAGTGCTCCAATCACTATAGTCCCTCCACGGGAATTTCTGCCAAGCAAGGCACCGCAAAAGGCTACGAGCACTGGCAAGCCCAACCCTTGCCCTGTCTTGTCAGAGTCAATTGCCCTCATCTGGATCGAAAACTCCTCTTCGCGCGGATTCCTGTCTCCGACAAGCTCTTTTGAGCGAACGTATAAATTCTGCTCGCCAACTCTCACGCTCTCACGAAATGTAGGAGGAGTCGGCTGATTGAGAATCTTTACACCGCTGCCAGGTCCACAGGTAACTTCAACGCGGTATAAGCCCGGTCCGGTCTCTGATGCACCGGGACTCACGGCCCATACCTGGCCAGGAGGAAGTGGATCACTCTCTATTGCTTCGTCGCTATGCTGCTCAGGAGTAGAAACAAATTGTTCGATACCGTCAGGACCAAGTGTGTAGCTGAAATGAGTATTTCTAAACTCACTCTTGAATACCCGCTTCTGCTGCTCTTTCACTCGCCTGCGCGCTTCAAGCGCCACCCTGACGATCCACTCAAGATCTTCATCAGACACCGGCATATCAGGATCAGGAAACATGAGCTTGAGCAGTCCACTCGTTGTTTTATTGACTGCTTCAATATCACGGCCACTTAGAGCGCCGCCCCAGTATATGCGACCCTGAAGAATCGAAAGACGGTTACCCGTTCGCAATCTACTCCAGCATTCGCTCAGGAAATCGCTGACCAAACCAAAATGATCGGTCAGATGATCATTAGGATTCAGCTTAGGAAAATCCCATCCTGGCGCATACGCATGAAGGCGGTCCATAAACGCCGTGTCGCTTCTCATCTCTGGCGGCAGAGGGCCGAGAAGATGGTCAATCCGTTGCTGCTGCTGAATATCAACATCAAGATTGCCAACCATCACGATACTTCCGTCTGCGCGAATGTTCTCCTTGCCACGGCTGAACTGGCCGGCTGCCATATATCCTTTCATAATGTTCACACCGTCTTTTTGATCGAAGGAGATGCCGGATACCTCATCGAAGCAGACGACATCATACTGACAAACCAGACCGCGCTGACCCGTGGAGTTATTCACAAACATCTTTGCCACCGTTGCCTTGCCACCCGAAATAAGATGGGCATAGGGCGAAATCTGCTGGAAAAGATGACTCTTGCCAGTGCCACGAGGCCCGAGTTCCACAAAATTATAATTGCGCTCGACAAAGGATACCATTCGGAGAAGGATCACTCTCTTGGCCTTATCGTCAAATGCCTGCGGCTCCAGACCTATGGAACGAATAAGAAAATCCACCCATTCCTTTGTTGTAAAGGCATGCCGGCCTTTTGCAAGGCTGTCGAGAACATCTGCTTTTGACATCTGAATAGGCCTCAGTGCCTCTATCTTGAATGGTCTCCCGCCCTGCTGCTGGGCGATAATACCATCGTAAGTGAGCGTCACCTCTGCATAGAAGCCATCAGTCAGCATTCGTTCATTATCACGAACAATCTGGTCTTCAATGCGCACATCGCGAAGCATCAGACTCGGAAGCTCGGCAAGATAACAATCGTTCTTGGCGTCGAGGCGTGCCTTTATAATGTCAATGATCTTGACTGAACCGGTCTCTTTTGCGCGCGCCTTAAAGAGTTCTTCTTCTCCAGTATGGACTGTCCTGTCTTTCAGCTGTTTTTCTACAATCTGAAGACCTTCCATGATCTCCTGTTCGTCCGTGCTTGCGCAGTAACGGCCAAGGAGAAACTCCACAACATACGTAGGCACTGGATACTGGCGCGCATACTTTCTAACCAGATCCTTGCGCACTAAATATCCGTCAAATACCGGCGCTGCCAGTTTATCGATATGATCCATTTCCATGCTCATAATTATTCTCCTATCTGGGTCGGTCTGCTGACGAGCACCAGCCCGTTCTTATCGACTACGACCACCACTGCCGCAGCCCCTTCAAATTTGTCATCTTCCACAGCAAGACTTGCCTCTCCACTTTGATCAAGCTGTTTTGGAGTATGTGCCACTGATGTTGCAGCCTGTTTTGCGTTCAGACGGAGATCTATGATTAACCCGTCTATATTAGTATCCACCTTCACTCGGCATCTCATTCCTCTCCACTGCACATCAAGTATTTTTGCATGGGCAGCCTTGGCGCCAAAAGAAACGACCATGTCCGGGACTACACATTCCTGCGGACTGATTCCTCCATGCGCATAGTCCATATTTGACACGAAGGCATGAATTCCGGGTGCTGAAGCTATCTTCACATTTGCATTCCAATACCAGGGAACGACCGGCATGTCGGGTTCTGATTTGCCAGTGAATACTGCGCAGCGCGACCACTTCGTGGCTGTCAGATATTTAGGCAGATCGACCTTTGGCAGTCCACCAGGCATAAGAATCCAGCCGTGATCGGTAACAACTCGCACACACGGCCAACCAGCCGCCAGAAGTGCAGCTATCCGGTCAGCTATGTTCTCGATCTCATCAGGCAGCTGTCCCACCATACGCAATTGAATTTTATGGCCCATCTCATCAATTGATCCTATCTCTGTCCAACCACCTTTTTGAGCATCAGCGGGACTCCCTGTTTCTGGCAGCATAAAGACCTGCACCCCTTGACTCACCATCTCTTCGCGCAATTTTACTGTTGTAGCCGGCTGTTTTTTTGATGAAATAAGCGGTGCAAAATCATCACCAGAGGTATCACCTGTGCAGGCGCTGTATGCCGGCGATGCTAAAGGTTTGGCAGTTGCTGTAACAGTTGGCGGCGGGACTATTCTATGCCCCAACTTGACCTGCATGCCGCGAATCTCCAATATGGCCTGCAATTGGCCGGCAATGTCAAAACGAAGACCATCAACAAACAGAATACATGTATCACGTTCAGCATCAACTGCCTTGACAAGCTCACGAAAGCCTCCTGCGTGAGCTACAACCAGCTCCTGAAATTTTCTGGCAGTACTGTCGAGCCATGGAGAATAGATCGCAGCAACGACCCGATACAACAGATCACTGTCAGATCCTTTTGCTATTGCAGTCGCATCAATTGCTGCCCTGTCGCAAGGCCATCCATACAAGGCGTAATCTTCAGCAACTGATAAGACATCTGTCCCGCCACGCGGCGACCTACCGTTTTTTGCCAGTCTGACGAGAGGCTCCAGTGCAAGGGCAAGGGGGCTCTCGCCTAACTGAGCCCATACCCACGTCCGGCGTATGCCGTGCTCCTGTTCAAGCTTCAGAATGAG
Source organism: Nitrospirota bacterium (assembly GCA_016217695.1). GTDB lineage: Bacteria > Nitrospirota > Thermodesulfovibrionia > Thermodesulfovibrionales > UBA6898. The sequence goes on from JACRHE010000081.1 coordinate 44,597, forward strand.
ATCGCAGGCATCCTGTGGCGGGAGGGAGGACACTTCAAGAAGTTTGGCTCGAAGCCGATCCTCTGCCTTGGAGTTTACCGAGGGATGACGCAACGGCAAGTCAAAGAGTCCGCGAGGGGGAACATCGCGCAAGACTTTCACTATGCCAGGATAGAGGCGGGGAGCCTCTGAAAAACGCCGCCATACGTGATCCCATTTTCCATCTTCATAGACAAGCGCCTCGGCTGCAGAGGAAAGCCCCTGCAGATCAGGGTCAAAGCCAAACTGTCCCATACATATGCTTTTGAATGCTTCCCATTTTGCAGCATCACAACTCTCTCTGAATGTCTTTTCATCATTCATCCACCCAAGGATGTCGCGGATAGGATCACCGACAGTAAGCCGATCAAAGTCTTCTGCCTCAAGGCGATGTCCTTGCAAATGTTCAAGAGGCTCCTTTGCAAGTTGAGGCAGCGCTCGCAACATTGCCTCCTGTGCTCGTGCATCGTGTGACACATCAAGTCCGAGCCCATCCTCAGAGATCAGAAATCCCATCACAGACCAGTCACGACCGTTCTTGTGATGCCACAGCGCACCCCGGTATTGAAGCTCGACAAGGGGCATAAGGTGAGTTGGACAATCAGTCCCTGCACGAAGGTCCTGACGATTGACACCCGGAAGATAGATAACAGGCACAACCCCAGCAGGTGGAGCAATATCAGTCAGAGTCCTGTCAACAATGCATCTGAGCCAGATCGCAGGTCCTCTGTTTTCATCTGGCTCATACTGGCCCAACGTATAGACATACGTCATCTCATTTCGCAATGCCGGAATAATCGGCAGCCATTGACTGTCCGCATCGGCCCAGAGAAGCGCGGCAGGCTGCTCAACACCTTCAGGGGTGCGTGCAGATGCCATCAAAGACTTTCTTAAAGCTGATATTAGAGAGCTGATATTTTCATTGCTGATAGTCATTCAAATCATCCCTTCTTCCGTGGCTTCTCTCGCCTTTTGGGAAGCAATACCTTTGTCATTTGTTCGAGTTTTCCAGAGACCTTTGCTATTAAATCCATTGAAACTGATTCCGGCAATTCTGGGCTTTTTATATGCCCGGCTAAATATGCCTCACTGAAGCCCGAAAGACCCAACCGCGTTGTTACAATGTGCGCAACAGATTCAGCTTCGATCTCGACAGTCTGAAGATTAAGATTTTGACGGCTCGGCCACCAATGATCCTTGTCCGTTCCCAGGTGGCCAAGATATATGTGTGCCAGTTCATGACAGAGAATCCCAAATCTGCTCGGCTCATCTAACTCGTCATGTATGACGATCCGCATTTTCCATGAGTGTGTTTCGCGCGAAAAGGTTGCAAATCCAGCGTTCGTGGACGAAAGCGTCTTAAATACTATTTTGATACGATCACGTGCTGCATTATCGATAACTCTCTTGAGCCAATCTTGCTGAAATGCTCCCTCATATCGCGCAAAATTCTGTAGCTTCTCAGGCAAGGGCTGTCCTTCAGTCTGGTCCAACGCATAGACAAGCATCACCGGATGCATCGGAGCCAATATCAGCATTGGCCTTGCGTCTTCCTTAAGGTTTCTATCGAATTTTTCTTTCCAGTCCTTGCCAGTTGCATAAAAGGAACAGGTAGGGTCCTGAATTCTTACGAGCATATTGTTGTATGGAGCGTATTCACGGAACCGTGCCATAAAATCTATCATCTCCCTGAATTGCTCCGACCCTTTATGTTTCAGGCTGCGATGAATCAACTCATCAATGCTCGGAACAATCTCCCTCGACGGTGAATCAGTCCCTAATAGTGCGAGCATAAGGTCTTCAGATTCGAGAAGAGATCTTACATAAGATTGTCCTTGGGCAGTGAGTTCTTTTCCCTCCTGAAAAGATATTAGAGTCGGTCTGACAGCCCATCGCGCGAGAACTCCCACTTTCTTTTCGACTTCCTGCACCAGTTCCCAGGCTGAAGGCTGGCGGCGCTGATCAATAATCTCGATGATAAGTTTTTCAACTTGCTCTTGTTGTCCCGGCTGAGCCTTAAAAAGATTTGTCTGGTTAGCCATCGTTATTTCTTCCTTGACCGTGCAGCCTGTTTAAAGGCAGTCGAATAGTGAAGGTCGTTCCAGCGATTGCCGTCGGGATCTTTACCGCCGGTGAAGTCGACAGATTGTGCCGGATCGTTCGGATTCCAGCTCCAGAACCATGGAAATTCTTCTTTGCTTCTGTTAGGCTCTTTACCCCGGTCTTTTTCCCATTTGATCTTTGGTGTTGAGCGCAGAATGCATGCGCCCCTCGCGCGAACAGCCAAGGGTTTAGCAGTCATAAAAGGTCGAATGTTTAGGCGCACACCATCGTTGATGTCCGGTTCCCAACCTATGGCCTGCTCATAAAGCGGCTTCCAGCGGATGAAGATGTCATAAGGTGGCTCGCCGGCGAGGATCTTCTTCAGTTCAGTCTTCAAATACTCAGCAGCAGCTACCCGGCCATCAGCTCCTTCGACTCCGGCATTTTGATCAGCCCGCTGCCGGTCAATCCAGTCGCCGAGATAGGTATAAATGAGAGTCTCTAATGTGCGCTTGCCCTCTCCATCAGGAGCGGCGAGTTTGTGATAATTGACGAGAGCATGGAAGCCGTCGCGCCGTCCGTCCCAGATGTGCCAGATAAACGGCCGCTGATGAAAAAGGGCACAATGTTGTTCAAAGAACCCGTCTCGCAGCCAGTCATCCAGCGTCTTTCCATTGAAGCCGACTTCAGCAAGCAGAGAGGAGAGTTTGCCAGCAGACCATTCTGCACCAAACGCATCAGCCAGTAGATCAATCAGCCGCTGATCAGCCGGGGCTTCGCCGCGAAGAGGGGTGAGGCAGACAATGCCGTCTGCGTCTACATGTTTTTCAAGGCCGTCTGGCCCCAGTGCAGGGCAGTCCATGAAACTCGATCCTGTCTGTCGGGGCCACTGGTAGTTGAGGAGACGTGCAACTGCGACCTGAAGAAGCTGATTAGAGCCCTTTGGGTGCCCATTGAATAGCCACTGCGTCGGGTCACTTGAATACGGCATGGGCAACCCATCCGGATATTTCTCAGCCGTTACTTGCTGCCAGTGGGCAAGATCAAAGGGAACCTTAGCAATGCTATCCCGGGCCGCACAGACTTTCTGATCCAACTTGCGGACCTCATCGCAAAAATCATTGCTTTCACAAAATGCGCGAATTGCACCAGCATTTGTTTCTTCTTTTGGCACAATAGCACAAATCCCATGGGTAAAGACTGCGCCCTGATATAGCGACGGCTTCATGTCACCCATCATGCCTACAGCAACGCCGCTTTTTCCCCAAACCTGATCACCCTTGATCCATTGGGATACGGTTTCCGTACCCAACCTCTCTCTGACAAAATCAATCAGTTCGCCTTCGCCATTTTGCCAGAAAAGAATGTGCTCCATCCCTGAATAAAAACTGTCAGTTGTAACTCCTCCTTGCTGAAAGGACCAACCTCCTCCATCAATCCGCGATATTTCCCAAAACTTTCTACCAAATCGGGGATAGTCGCCTGTGTGCAATCCTTCACTCACAATTGCCACTTCTTCAAACGGCGGAGCTGACACGAGCGACTGAAGAACAAGCTTACTGTTAGGGTTGTTCAACTGATCTTTCTGAATAAGTCGATCAGCAGTTTTCAGAGACAATGCCTTGGCTTTGTCTCTAGGTGTTACTTTCTCTGTAACATCCAATCCACTGAAGTAATGTCCCGCTGCTGGTGTAGCATGACTAAGCACCAGCAACGCCACATTTACGACCTCACCGCTTATTGTTTCAAACGCCCCGGCACCGAGTCTCGCTACTAACTCCCACTGGATGGTTTCGAATAGATGAACCCGTAATTTCTTATATGTAGTGAGAAATAGCCAATATTGAGTTGAGACTATAGCCGCTGTCCCATCTACAGCACAGAAGTCAATACATCGTTCGACAAAACACGTTGCAAGATCGGCTTTTGCTCTTGGATGCGCCAGCGCACAATACTCTTTAAGCTCGTCATCCTGTTTGCCACGACCAAGATATGGGACGTTAGTGACTACCAGCGTAAATTTGTCTGATAAGATTTCTGCTGCTTCTGCAATGCCCTTAGCTGTTACTGCCAATTCATGTTTTTCGTCAGTGGCCTCTAATTTAAGCGCTTGTTCCATAAGTGGCTGTAATTCACGGAACTCGGCCATTAACAAATCCCCTCCAAAAATAGCCGGATTTATCAGACTGCCCAATACAGGAGCTTTCTGAAAGAGATGATAAAGCTGCTCCATGCCTGTCTGTAGTTTTTCTGATCCAGACGCAAGGGCCAACCAATCCTCTTTCTTAGCGGCTAAGCTGAGCCCCGAACATGCCAGATGCAGTGCCGGGAGCGTGCGGTATCCAACCCGCCGCCATGCTGCTAAAGCAAGATTGAAAGCTGCTATCTGAGTGCAACGAGCATCAATCTCAAGCCCGAATAAATTATCACGGAGCACATCATCGATTGCAGCCTCCGTGGAAAGTCCTTCTTCTGCCATTCTAAAGGCAACGAGAATCGGCAAGGCAAAGACCAGGAAATGACCGCTACCCATACAAGGGTCAAGAAGGGTAATGTTTTTAGCCTCTTTGGGCCAACCATCGAA
>JACRHE010000082.1 GCA_016217695.1 Nitrospirota bacterium
GAACCGGACGATAACTTACGACAATCATGGCCGTATCGGGACCATCGTCACAGGCAATATCCAGAGCCTGGCATACGCATATGATGCAAACTCGAATATCACAGGTATAACGAACAACGTAGAGTCGACGAAGACCAAGACGTATGCCTATGATGCCTTGGACAGGCTCACAGGAGCAATCGGACCATGGGGGACTCTGAATTACACCTATGACGGGGTTGGCAACAGGAAGATTGAGACGACTGCAACTGGAGTCACGGACTATACGTATGCTGCAAACAAGCTCATGGCAAGCACTGGGGAAAAGACGCTGTCCTTTGGTTATGACAGTAACGGCAACACCATTGCCGAAAACAGCAGACAGTACACGTACAATCAGAATCAGAGGTTGATAAAGGCGGCTGAAGGGGCCGGAGCACTTGGTGAGTACGTATATAACGCCAACGGGCAGAGAGTGAAGAAGGTGGCTAACGGAGTCACTACGGTATTTCACTTTGACAACAGCGGCCGGTTGATCGCCGAGAGCGGCAGCAATGGGAATCCGCTAGTTCAGTATGTTTACCTGAACAGCCAGCCGATTGCGAAGATCGATTCAGCCGGGATCAGTTACATCCACACCGACCACCTTGGAACACCGGTGATGATGACGAATGCAGGTGGTCAAAAGGTGTGGGAGATTGAGGCAAAGCCGTTTGGAGATAATGCGAACATCATGGGATCGTCAACTCTGAACATTCGCTTTCCTGGGCAGTATTACGATGAAGAGACGGGATTGCATTATAACTACTTCAGGGATTACAGCCCGCAGATAGGAAGATATGTTGAGGCTGATCCGATAGGGTTGGCGGGGGGGATTAACCTTTTTTCGTATGTCGGAAATAATTCGTCCAATTTGATAGATTCTGTAGGACTGGCTTATTGTACCTATTATATTTCAGCACATACGCTTCAGTGTATTTCTAATGACTACGAATTTAATAAGTCAATTGTCACTTTGGGGCCTGATGGAGTATTTTCAGGTGTCGGCGAATGTAAGAATAATAGCAGTGAGAGGTGCATTAAAAGTAAGGATATAGGCCCCATTCCAACAGGACGTTACAAAATGAATTCTGATGATCGTGCAAAACATGGGTTGTTTTGGCGATTAGAGGCCGATCCTAAGGTTTCTGGTTGGCAATATTATCTTGGTGCACGAGGGGGTTTTTTACTTCATCCAGGGTCAGCTTCTCTTGGATGCATCACCGTTAGGAAGCGCGATGCAAAGGCAATGCTTCAATATCGAGCTATCAATGACTTGTTGAAGTCTGAAATTGAATCCAATTATCTAAAGGTGGCGCCATAAATGGCGAAAATAATAAGAAGTGCTATTGGCTTACTGCTTATAGCCGGGTTTGTTCTTGGAGGCATCGTTATCTCTCGTAGAATGCTTGATAAAGGATTACACGCACTTAAGACAGAAGACTATTCTGAGGCAGAGCGATATTTGAAACCTATGGCTATGATAGGTAATACAATAGCACAGTATCAGGTAGGTAATATGTATGCCTTTGGATGGGGTGTAAAGAAGGAGGATACCGAAGCAATTAAGTGGTTTCGACGCGCCGGTTTCGAATATGCAGACCATCGTGATAGAGCAGCTGCCGCTGAATATTATGTTGGAGAAAAGTATCGCGAGGATTATGAATATGAAGGTGTGCATTCTGCTGAAAAGGCAAGAGAGGCGATTAAATGGTATCTATTGTCGGCCGAGGGTGGTGATCCGCGTTCTGCACAGTTATTAGGCAAAATTTACGGAGAAGGATTGTTAGGTGAAAAAGTTGATTTATCGAAATCGCAGTATTGGTATGACTTGGCAAAACATAGTATGAGCCGAAGGACACAAGTACATTGAGATGTCGAACAATCGAGCGAGGACACAGAATGCTTAACCAAAGAACGATGAGACAATCCATACTCGTATCTCTTATTCTGCTGACCATGCTCTTTACCGCATTGTCGCCCGCACAAGCCTCCACCCCCATAGGTAGCGGCAAGCTCTACGTCTTCGGCATGGGCCTTTCCTCCGACCCTTCAGCCCAGACAGTCCCGCTCAATACAGGCACGGCAGTCAATACCAACCTCATCCTCCCGAACATCGATGTCGGAGGCAATGTTCCGAGCCTCCCAGCCGATCTTCTTGTAGTTGCCGAGCTCACAGGCCCCGGCATCACTAACCCTGTTATCCCATTTTGCTGCTGACTTGACCATAATATCCCCTATCAGTTATCTTCTTTTATGGATTTAACGTCTCAGATAACGATACTTCTCTGCCTTTTTTCACTTACCTTTATGATCAACCTCTCATTCGGGTTCCTAAGGAATAAGACAAAAAAATATTCTCTTAACTGGTTTTTATGCATACACCTGCCTATCCCGTTTATCATCCTTGCGAGGGTATCTTCGCAACTGGGCTTTAGATACATTCCGGTCTTTGTCCTGGCCGCCGTGTTCGGACAGATACTCGGCGGAAAGCTGGAGTTTTAAGCCATGATCTCTGCAGTATTGACTACTCCTGGCAGGATCGATCTTTGTGAAATGCCTATGCCCGAGCCTTCCGCTGGTGAGCTTCTCGTCAAAATCAAGGCTTCACTGACGTGCGGGACCGATCTCAAGGCCTTTCTCAGGGGCCATAGCCTGATACCTATGCCCGGCCCCTTTGGTCACGAATTCTCGGGAGTTGTGATAGATAAAGGGAAAGGGGTCAGAAAATTCAATGTAGGTGACGCGGTAATGGCGGTTCACAGCGCTCCCTGTCTTGAATGTCAATACTGCAAAAGGAAGTTTTTCAATCTCTGCCAGAACGTCATGTCTTCAAAGGTGCTCGGAGCCTTTTCAGAGTATATACTTCTTCCGGAGCATATTGTAAGGCAGAATGTCTTTCTGAAACCGGAATCTCTGAGCTTTAGGGAGGCGGCGTTCCTAGAACCCCTCGCATGCGTTGTACATGGCATGGAGCCTCTGAATATCACTAAGGGGGACACCGTATTTATCATAGGGGCCGGACCGATCGGGCTTCTGCACCTGATACTGGCCAAGGCAAAAGGCGCAAGGGTCATTGTCACAGGTCTGGAAGAGGACCGTCTGGGTACGGCAAAGGGCCTGGGAGCTGAGCTTGCTTTTCATCCTTCCCATACAGTCAGGTCTGTCCGCGAGTTTACCTGCGGCATGGGGGTGGATCATGTTATCGAATGCACAGGACAGCCCATAGTCTGGGAGGCGGCGATAGATTATGTCAGGAAGGGCGGGAATGTTGTGATGTTCGGGGGATGCAAGTCCGGCACAACCGTCAGATTTCTCACAGACAGGCTTCACTATGACGAGATAACGATACGGGGGACCTTCCATTTTACCCCTGAAGATGTTAAGGAGGCTTATTCCCTTCTGATAAATAGAAAGGTGAACGTCAGGAAATTGATCTCAGGGGCCTATCCCCTGAAAGAGATCCACAAAGCTTTTTTGAGACTGGCAAAGGGCGAGGGACTGAAATATGCGATCATCCCCTGAACCTGGCTGCGAACATGGGAAATGCAGTTGGGAGAACGGGTTCTTGCTCCGGGAGTTCAGCTTCTGCCGTTCTGCGCTCATTCCACTGCATCCGTGACATTTCGCCAAGAACTGCAACGAAGCGTGCGCTATGTCGCTCCGCCCCACTCTCCCAAATGCCGAATTTAGAATGAAGGTCGCTCGTTTATACAGCTTTACCGACATCCGAATAGAGGATATGCCGATACCGGTGGTAGGTCCGCGCGAAGCACTGGTAAAGACTCGCGCCTGCGGCATATGCTCAGGTGATGTCATGCCCTGGTATATAGAGAAAAAGGCTCCCCTTGTCCTCGGTCATGAGCCCTCAGGCGAGATCGTTGAGATCGGCAGGGAGGTGACGTCGTTCAGAAGAGGTGACAGGGTTTTTATCCATCATCATGCCCCCTGCCTAACCTGCAGGCACTGCAGGCGGGGAGATTATGTGCAGTGCCTGACATGGAAAAGGTCGCGCATCATGCCTGGGGGTATAGCAGAATATATTCTGGTGCCGGAGACGAACCTCGGGCATGATACGATCGAACTTCCCGAGAATATGAGTTTCGAAGAAGGGGCCTTGATCGAGCCTGCAGCTTGTGTTGTGAAGGGTCTGAAGAGGGCTCATATAAAGCAGGGAGATACGATCCTGGTCATCGGTCTCGGGGTTATGGGAATGATGCAACTCAGTATGGCAAGGACATTCGGGGCAGGAAGGATAGTCGGCGCTGACAGGGTGAAATACCGGATTGACAGGGCTCCGGAGTTCGGTGCTGATGATGTTATAGATGTGTCGTCAGCCGGCCTCATTGAAGGACTGCGGGATCTGACGGCCGGCGAGATGGCCGAGCTCGTCATCGTCGGTCCTAACAGCGTCGAGGTCATGCTGCAGGGGGTTCAGGCTGTCAGGCCGGGGGGACAGGTCCTTTTCTTCACACCTGCAAAACCGGACGAGATGCTTACCCTCGACCCTAACTATCTCTATTTTAACGACATCAATATCATAACCAGTTATTCCTGCGGACCAAATGACACTGCCGATGCCTGTGCCCTCATCAGCAAGGGCATTGTGCCGGCAGGCAGGATCATTACACACAGATTTCCGATACAAGAGACGGCAGAGGCCTTTCGGCTGACGGCAGAGGCCGGAGATTCACTTAAGTCTCTGGTTGTATTTGATTGATAAGGAAGATGCGGACAAGGAGATATTGCAGATGAGAGGAACACGCAGCAAAGAAGCTTCTTTTTGTGAGATAGACGACAGAAAGACAGGTAAAGAAAAAACAAACAGGACAGCTCTATATAGACACAAGGGCAATTTTCAATGGCAGGGAATAAAAGACGTGCCCTATAAGACCGAAGGTGATGAATGGTCGGGAATAATCAGGAGGGTATTGATCGGCTCCCACGGAGAATCGACGAGATTCCATGTCAGGTACTTTGAGATATCACATCTCGGCTGCAGCAGCCTGGAGAGGCACAGGCACGAGCACGTTGTGATATGCGTCAAAGGCAGGGGCATGGTGAGGACCGGAAAGGTCAGAAGAGAGGTCGGTTTTATGGATACTGTATATATATCTCCGGACACCCCCCATCAGCTCGAAAATCCTTATGATGAGCCCTTCGGCTTCATCTGCATAGTCAATGCAAAGAGGGATAAACCGAGGGTCCTGAAGCAGGCGAAATGAGGGTGAATTCCCTTGTGTTGTGATAAATAGATAGTCTATTATATAAAATTATATCTTAAGGGAGCCTCTCATGGAACAGGAAAAGAACAAGACGGTTATAGACAGGATCTGGGATATCCTTGCCTCTGTAAAAACTGCGGTCGTGCTGTTTGTCCTCATAGCTGGTACGTCTATGGTCGGCACGGTGCTCGAACAGAATGCCGACTACGAGAAGAATATCAAGATCCTCACAAAGATGTTCGGCGGATCGCTGGCTCCTGCATTTTACAATGTCCTGGAAAAACTCGGCTTTATGAATATGTATCATTCATGGTGGTTTGTGGCCTTTCTTCTCCTTTTTGCCGTGAATCTCATTGTCTGCTCCCTTGACAGACTGCCGAGGATATGGAAGCTCGTCAGGGAGCCGATCCGTCCCCTGCAGCCGGAGCATCTTGACAAGATGTCGATCAGGAAGACTGTGGCGGTCAGGGGGAAGCTCTCGGCTGCCAAAGACACTGTCGTCGTCTCGCTCAAAGAGATCGGGTTTAAACCGTCTGAGTCGCAGGATGCCAAAGGTGTTCAGGTATATGCAGAAAAGGGAAATTATACGAGGCTTGGTGTATATATAACCCACCTGAGCATTCTCATAATCCTTGCCGGGGCTATCATAGGACTGTTTTTCGGCTATAACGCGTTTCTGAACCTCCCTGAAGGACAGGTTTCATCCGTTGCCTATAAAGATAACAGGGGTACCGAGGTGCCTTTGGGGTTCGAGCTCCGCTGCGATAACTTTGAGGTCGAGTATTACGGCGAAAGTGATATGCCGAAGGCATATAAAAGCTGGCTGACGGTGATCAAAAACGGCAAAGAGGTGATGAAGAAGGCGATCGTGGTGAATGATCCCCTAACCTATGAAGGCATCACTTTTTATCAGTCGAGTTTCGGGACTATACCTAAAGATGAAGGCAGAGGGATACTCATATTAAGGGCTGTCTCAAAAGACGGGAAATCTGAAGAGATCAATGCCAGGGTAGGCGATAGCTTTGTCATCCCCGGGACCTCTATCGAAGGACGTATATCTGACTTCAGTCCTGCGCTTACCTTTGACCAGGCAGGCAAGGCGTTCACCTATGACGAGAACATGAAAAACCCTGCCGTATCCATAGAGTTTTCAGGCTCAGGAAAGCAGTATTCCGGATGGATATTCAAGAGATTTCCGCAGACCTGGACACTGCCTGACGGCAACAGGGTGGAGTTCATCGATTACTGGGGGGCGGAGTATACGGGCATGCAGGTCAGAAAGGACCCAGGCGTGGGTATCGTATACCTCGGCTGCATTATCATGTCTATAGGGCTTTATATCACATTTTTCATGAGCCACAGGCGTGTATGGGTCAATCTGGCGGAAGAAAAAGGGAATCTCAGTATTGTGATAGGAGCATCTGCGCACAGGAACAAGGCAGCCTTCGAATCAAAGATAGAAAAGCTGACCAGCATGATCAGTGCCGGTCGAAAGGGAGGAAAATAGATGAACAGCTCTGTCTTTTTTGGGTTATCAACAGTCGCATATATATTGGCAATGATCACATACATAGTTTATCTCGCATTCAAGAAGAACCAGGTAGGTTTTGTCGCAACAATTATTACGGTGGCGGGCTTTGTATTCCAGACACTTGCTATATTGCTGAGGTGGAGTGAATTTAAGGAGCTTGGACAGATGGGATGGCTAAGGGCGGTACCTCTGACGAATCTCTATGAATCTCTCATCTTCTTCGTGTGGTGTCTGATCCTCTCCTATCTGATTATAGAATTCAGGTATAAGAATCGTTCATTCGGAGCCTTCATAACACCTGTCGCAGGCCTTGTCCTGGCCTTTATCGACATCTCCGGCATGTCCAAGAACATCCAGCCGCTTGTCCCTGCGCTCCAGAGTAACTGGCTCCTTGCCCATGTGATGATGAGTTTTATCTCCTATGCGATGTTCTCCATCTCTTTCAGCACCGGGCTTATGTACCTCATCGTACGAACGGAAAAGAGAAGCGAGCCTGCCTACATCTTCTGGACGGTTATGTTCGGCATATTTGTGGTTGTCCTTGCTGCAATGGGTCTTGACTATATGACCTTCAAGGTCCTGGTGAAAAGCCAGGAGGAGCTGATAAAAGGCTTTCTGTTCAAGGCTACGTTCCGGAGCAGCTCGGCCGTGGTATCTTTCCTGAGCTTTGCCGTGTCAGCCGCATTCATTTTTGCCATCTGGAGATACGGCGGGACACTGAAGAAGATCATCTCCGGCTTCAGCATATCGGCCGAGACCCTTGATGATATTACCTACAGGATGATCGCTGTCGGTTTTCCCATATTTACCCTGGGCGGACTCATTTTCGGCGCCATATGGGCTGATCAGGCATGGGGGAAATACTGGACATGGGACCCCAAAGAGACCTGGTCTCTGATAACCTGGTTCTTCTACGCCTTTTATCTTCACGGCCGCCTTATGAGGGGATGGAAGGGAAAGAAGGTGGCGATAGTAGCGGTGCTGGGATTTATCGCTGTGATTTTTACCTACCTTGGCGTGAACCTGCTGCTTTCCGGCCTTCACAGCTATGGGGCGCAATAAAAACGTCTTTCAGTAACCGCCTGGGCTGCCGGAAGACCGGCGCCCGGGTTTTTCATATGATACGGATTGACTGAATCGGATGAACCTTCACAATAAGCTCACTCTTATTTGCACCTGCCTTTTTGCGGTCGCTATTGGGCTTATGTCCTGGCAGAGCTTTCAGCGAAACAGGGAACTGATCGAGGCAGGGCAGATGGCCAGGGTTGAGATGTATTCAGAGATCGTCAGTAACGGCCTTAAGACCACGATGCCTGAGGGGAGGGCGGGAGATCTGCAGAAGTTTCTTGAGACGCTGATCCATGAGGACATTGAGGCGATACGTATAATATCAGCAAGTGGAAGGATCATCAACTCCTCCATTCCAGGAGAAGTCGGGCAGAGCGTTCGGAAGGATATCACGCCACCTCCGGCGCGGAGTAACCTGAGTATTTTTAGGGGCTACGATGAAGGGAAAAAGATCTATTCCCAGGTCATCCTTATCAGAAATGACATGCTCTGCAGAAGATGCCACAGCGGAGAGGAAACGCTCAGGGGCATTCTGGATGTAGAGATCTCGACCAGGGAACTCGACCTGAAGGTGCATGAAGAAGGAAGGCGGATCATGCGGGATGCCTTTTTTCTGGTCATCCTTCTTGTCTTGTCTGTAGGGTTGGTCAGCTTCTACCTTGTGAGAAGACCGCTCGTTCAGATAGCGGATATTGCCGGAAGTATGCTGGAGGGTAAAAGGCGCTCAGGCCTGTCAAGGGGAAGAAGTGACGAACTTGGGACTCTTGCAGCAGGTGTCAAGGCCCTTATGTCGGACCTCAGGAAATCTAAGGAAGAGGTCGACAAGTGCCGCATGGATAAGGACAAGCATCTGGAGAGAATGGCCTCCCTCGGCGAACTTGCCGCCCTTGTGGCACACGAGATAAAGAACCCCCTTGCGGGAATTAGCGGGGCGTTGCAGGTTCTGGCCGAAGACTTTCCTGATGACAGTCCCAGAAAGGAGATAGCCTTTGAGATTCTGCATGAAATAGGGCGGCTTGATATGGCGGTTAAAGACCTTCTGTTTTTTGCCAGACCTCCTGAACTCAATTTGATTCAGGCCGATATTAATGCTATTATCGATAAAATGAGGGCCCTGCTGATTCCTGAGGCCCTTGCGTCCAATGTCCAGATCGATTTCAGATCTGACACAGCGCGGGAAGTTATGGTTGATCCGGATCAGATGGAGAAGGCCCTCTTTTATATCGCCCGGTATTTTATACAGTCAATACAAGGCGGCGGAAAACTTACCTGGATGACCGGCTATAATGCAGACAGCGGCGAGGTGGAGATCTCACTTTCCGATACAAGCAGCGTTATGGACGAGGAAAAGTTGAAGAGTCTTTTCAAACCGCTCTTTTCCACGAAACGCTCCGGGACAGGACTCGGGCTTGCAATCAGCAGGAATATTGTGGAAAATCATAAGGGAAGGATTGAGCTCGTGAGCCGGGCAGGTGAGGGAACCACGTTCCGAATAATGCTTCCGAAGAAGGGATAACATTGGAAAAAGCCAAGATACTCGTCATTGATGATGAAAAGCTGCTCAGGTGGTCGCTCCAACAGAATCTTTCAAAAGAAGGTTTTAATGTGATTACCGCTGAAAAGGGCTCGGAAGGACTTGAGATGTTCCTCGAAGAGCAGCCCGATATTACTCTCCTGGATGTCCATCTGCCTGATATCTCAGGGATACATGTCCTTGAGAGCATAAAGAAAGAGAATAAAGACGCCATTATCATCATGGTGACTGCATTTGGCGATATCCAGACAGCTGTCAAGACCATAAAGATCGGCGCCTATGATTTTGTCGAAAAACCCTTCAATATGGATAAACTGAAGATCCTGATCGCCAAGGCTGTCGAGACAGTCTCCCTGCGAAAGGAGGTCTCTCAGTTCCGCTCCCAGCTTTCAAAAAAGTACGGATTCAACAATATTATCGGCAAATCAGAACAGATGCAGAAGATCTACGATCTTCTCAGGAAGGTGGCTAAGAGTGACGCTACCACGGTACTTCTGCAGGGAGAAAGCGGAACAGGCAAGGACCTTGTGGCTAAGGTTATCCACTATGAGAGTAGTCGAGCTGAAAAACCGTTTATGGACATTAACTGCACGGCGCTCCCTGAAACACTGATCGAAAGTGAGCTCTTCGGATTTGAGAAAGGGGCGTTTACAGACGCCAAACAGATGAAAAAGGGGCTCTTCGAGCTATCTGACGGCGGGACGATATTTCTTGATGAAATCGCGGATATGAAGCTCAGCACACAGGCAAAGCTGCTGAAGGTCATCGAGAACAAGACGTTTAAGAGGATCGGAGGCATAAAGGATATCACCGTGGACCTCAGAATCATCGCTGCCACCAACAAGAATCTGGTCGAAGAGGTAAAGAAGGAAAACTTCAGGGAAGACCTCTATTATCGGTTGAAGGTTATTCCGATCGTTCTTCCCTCTCTCAGGGACCGGCGTGATGATATTCCTCTGCTGGTGAAGCATTTCATCGACGAGTTTAACCGTGAATTCAAAAAAAATGTCAGCGGCACATCCAAGGATACGGAAAAGGCCTTTATGAGCTATCCGTGGCCGGGCAATATTAGAGAACTTCGAAACGTCATTGAAAGGGCAATGATCCTTGAGAATGAAGATTTTATATTGCCGGAACACCTTCCGCTCGAACTCTCCACCTTTGAGAAGATGGATAAGGAGAGTGTCGGCGCTCCGATAAAGATACCGCCGGGAGGTCTGGATATTGAAAAGGTGGAAAAGGAGCTGATCAAGCAGGCTCTGGACCAGGTGAAATGGAACCAGACAAGGGCTGCGAGGCTTCTTAATCTGACGCGGGATGCCCTGAGATACAGGATGCAGAAATTCGGGTTTTTGCCGGAAAAGACATGAGGCGTTGCATGCTTTTTGCTACTGGGATATATTAGGATGAAGATTCTTGTGGTTGACGATGAACAGCTTGTTCGCTGGTTTCTTGACAGGGCGCTGAAGAAGGGCGGCCACGATGTCATTACAGCGTCTAACATAGGAGAGGCCTCGGAAAAACTTGCCTCTGAGGAAATAGACCTGCTCTTTGTTGATCTCAGGATGCCTGAGGGAAATGGCACAGAGTTGATAAAAAAAGTGGGTGATTTGCACAAAAAACCGAGGGTTATCGTCTGCTCGGCCTTTATCACAACTGAGCTGGAAGATGAATTCAGAAGTAAGGGGATATGCATACTCAAGAAACCTTTTAAGCTGGATGAGCTGAATAACACGTTAAGAAAGTGCCTCGAAGGCGAGTTCTCAGAAAGCTCAGCCCACTGAGCTGTCGCTTCAATAAACCTCTTTTTGATACTGCCTGCATCAGCAGGGGCATGACATGTCTGGAGTGAGACTCATTGACCTTGACTATTCGCAACGCTTTGCATAACAATAGACATACTTTATGAAAGCCCTGGTAACAGGAGCTACAGGCTTTATAGGTAGCTATCTCGCTGAAGCCCTGATCAAAAGAGGCTATGAAGTAACATGTCTTGTCAGAGGGACCTCGAATCCCAGATGGATTGAAGATCTCACTATTGATTATATCTGTTGTGACCTCTCAGATATCGAATCATGCGCTGCACAGATCTCGGATTTTGACTATGTCTTCCACGTTGCCGGTATTACCAAGGCGGTTACAGACGAGGAGTTTTTTGCTGCGAACGCTTTTTGCACGAGAAAATTGCTTCAGGTCGTGGCAGGCAGGAATCCGTCTATGAAGAGATTTGTTTACCTCAGCAGCCTTGCTGCGGTCGGCCCTTCGGTCGACGGCAGGCCGGTGTGTGAGGAGACTCAGCCCTCCCCAGTCTCCTTCTATGGCAGGAGCAAGCTCGAAGGCGAAAAGGCGGTTCTTGAGTATGCAGAGAGGATGCCCGTAACTGTCATAAGGCCGCCTGCAGTATACGGGCCGAGAGATACCGATCTCCTGGTCATGTTCAAATTAATACAGAAAGGCATCTTCCCCTTCTGGGGGGAATGTTCTTATTCCCTGCTTTACGTTGAAGACCTTATCCGCGGGGTGATCATGGCTGCAGAGAGTATGGAAGCTGAGGGCCGGACATTTTTTTTATCGGACGATATGGTATATACTAACGAGGAAATTGTCGGGGCAATATCCCTGGCCCTGGGAAGAAAGGCACTGAAAATCAGAATGCCTCTCTCTATAATGCCTTTTATCGCCTTCCTGGGTGAAAAGATGCACAAAAGAGGTATAATCAACATGGATAAAGTCAGGGAACTGCGCTTTTCGAACTGGACGTGCAGCTCTGAAAAGGCAAAAAAGGAGCTGGGATTTCGGCCAAATACAACGCTGATGGAAGGAATAAAATGGACGGCAGACTGGTACAGAATACACCGATGGATATAGATAAGACGGCGGATATATTCGATAAATGTTACAAGTTTACCAAGGCAAAGGAGCTCATGTCTTCCGGCCTGTATCCCTATTTCAGGATTATCGAGAGCGCGCAGGACCCGGAGGTCATTATCGACGGCAAGAAGATGGTCATGGTCGGCTCCAATAATTACCTCGGCCTTACGA
>JACRHE010000083.1 GCA_016217695.1 Nitrospirota bacterium
ATTTTTCTGTCTTTCCCTTTTTTCAGTCGCCCGATCTGCTTTTGCCGGTGAAGCCACCGAGCAGGTAAGGCAGACAGTGGATACTGTTATGGACGTCTTAAAGGATCAGGAGCTTAAGAAGCCTGAAAAAAAGGAGCAGAGGCGCAAAAAAATACGCGAGGTGGTGGACAGAAGGTTCGATTTTGAGGAGATGGCAAAAAGGTCTCTTGCCCTTCACTGGGCCAAGAGGACTCCTGAGGAGCGGAAAGAGTTCGTAGCGCTCTACTCCGACCTGCTCCAGAATACCTATATCAGAAAGATCGAGAGATATGAAAACGAGAAAGTGGCCTATCTCAGCGAAAAGGCCGACGGCCCCTACGCCGTTGTAAAGACGAACATAATCACTACAAAAGAGGTGACGATACCGGTTGATTACAAGATCTTCAGAAAAGAAGGCAAATGGGAGGTGTATGACATAGTGATAGAAGGGGTCAGCCTTGTGAACAACTACAGGTCACAGTTCGGCCAGATAATAGGATCGGGTTCTTACGAAGAGCTTGTCAAAAGGCTCAGAAACAAGATGCTGAAGGAACCGTAAAAGGTGGGGATGATCAGCGACCCGATGTTAACTTCGACGACTAGAAATATGTTTTCCATAAATAATATATATCCATGTTTCCAGCTGGTGTCACCATAATATAGAAATCAAAGTCGCCTCCCGGTAACGAGTACAAGGGTATATCGTTAATAATCGTTTCCTTGACTATTCCCCACACATTCTCCTTCCATTTTGCCGCTCCTTTTGTAAGAGGTTGAAGCCTGCTGTCAGACATCATCAGATAGATATCAGGATCTATTTGCGGAGCATAAATTCCGATGTAGATGTCCACAGGGGAAGTAAAGCGGCAGAATTCCACGTTTACGTCAATAGTGAGATTGAAAAGGATGTTAGGATCGGGTTTCAGCTCCAGGCTAAAAGCCAGTGGACGGCTTCGTCGAGAGTCCCCTCCAAAAAAACAACCAGCCTGATAAGAAGTCGGGTAGACTGAGAACCCGACTCCATCTGAAAAATGAAAACCGCAATATTCCCTGAGTCCCATCGGGATGCTGTAATCTGCAGGCACGATCTTTCCAACTGGATAGCCGCTCATAATCGCACCTTTCATTTCGTCCGGCACTGCATAATACCACCAGCCTGTCGTTATATCCTGTATTATTCCATATCCCTCTTCTGTGCTGACTCCATTGCACCACTCGTCGCCAAAGCCCATCGCCATAAATGTTGTTCCATCAGGCTGTGTCACCTCAAACACAATGCCACTGGCAGGCCCGGCGAATGCCGCTGAAAAGACGATAAGGTCCACAAGTATCACAAATAAGACGGGAAAGAATCTTTTTGCAGATACTTCGGGTCTGAAAAGTCCCCAAATCACGCCTGACGTCCCTCCTGTGTGGCTTTAAGCCGTCTTTTGCAGCAGTTTATCGTCGAGTTCAAGCTCATATGAGAAAATAGTTTTGATGTTCATTTTTTTGGAGGCATGAAGAATTTCGATGCCGACTATTTTATTTTCAGAAGTTGTGTCCAAATTGACACCTTCAGATATTTCAATCACCCCGTCAGGCTTTTGAGTCCCCAATTTAATATAGATGGCATCAACTTCCTTATCGTAATGCACTTTCATTTTGTTTCCTTCCTTTCTTCAACGGATAATTCGTTATGACTGACACTGTATCCTTATTGACAGAGACAACAATTTTCAACGGATACTTTTGCCCTACATCTTTGATAATTTCATGTTCGCCCTGAGGCAAGTTCATTTTCGATAAAATAGCGGATACCGTGGCTTCTGGAATTCCATAGAGTCTCGCCCGTCGCTTAGCATGTCGTGATAAGTTTATTTCCATAGTTAGAATCTAACAAGATTATACCCCATTTGACAGTGTGTTGAGGCGATATCCCGGCTTTTGCAGGTTCCGGATAATATGGACTACAAACTAGCTACTCTTTAACCCTGCTCCTTCTGTGCTGATTATAGGCGTCCTTGACAGAGATATAAGGATCGATGGCCGATTCCTTAAGGTCCTCATACTCTCCTATTTTGAGAGAGGTGTCATTCACTCTGTCATAGGAACGGACTATCAGTTGATCCCCGGAGGGAGAGATATAACTGACAGGGTCCAAAAAATAATCTCCTGCGAGGCCAGCTGTATCCCTTAAAGAGGACGGTCCCAGGACAGGGATGACTATATAAAAACCGTTTCCGATCCCGTATACGGCAAGGGTCTGGCCGAGGTCTTCTTCGCTGCCTCTTGCCCCTGGATTGTCCAATGGGATGTCGAACATGCCGCCCACGCCTGCAGTACTGTTGACGATGAAATGGGCAAGCTCCCTTGCTGCTTTCTCAACCTTGAACTGAAGGAGAGCGTTAACAAAACGGACAGGGGTGGAGATATTGTGGAACACATTTCTCACCCTTATACGGCCCCATTCAGGGACCAAAAAGATGTAACCGTTTGCCGCAGGCTTCAGGACCCAGAAATAGAGTCTGTCGTTGAAATTAAAGAAAAGACGGTTCAGCGGCTCAAGCGGGTCAGCTATACCGTTTTCCTCTGCAAGCTCCGTCTGCTCCTTCTCCTGCAAACCGTTGCTCCCCGCATCTTTTGCCGCGTCCTCTGCTGCTGCGGCTGAATCATGCCTCATGGCAGTCGGACAAAGGGTTAGAATCATGATCACTAACATTCCTGCAATATATATCTTCCGGCTCATAAATAAAGATCCCTCCATCAGTATCTCAAAACTTCTTCAACAGCCTTTTTTATCCTTTCAACAGTCGGGATATAAGTATCCTCAAGCTTCGGAAGGGGCATGACCGAGTCATACCCGGTGACTCTGATGATCGGCGCCTTCAGATGCAGCATAAGGTCTTCTGCAATTGTAGCGGAGAGTTCGGCGCCGAACCCGCACGTCTTCGGGGCCTCATGAACAATAATTACCCTTCCGGTCTTCCTCACAGACGCAGCTACAGTCACTTCATCAAAAGGGCTGAGGGTCATCAGATCGACCACCTCCACATCAAGGCCGCTCACAGCCTGAAGCACCCTGTGGAGCATGCTCCCCCAGGCGATCACAGTAACGCCCCCGCCCTCCTGGGCGACCCTGGCCTTTCCGAGAGGAACTGAATATTCCCCTTCAGGGACTTCTTCCTTGACGAGGCGGTAGAGCCTTGTCGACTCAAGAAAGATCACGGGGTCGGGGTCCCTTATCGCAGAGATGAGCAGGCCCTTTGCATTATAGGGTGTTGAAGGAACAACGACCTTCAGGCCCGGCATATGACAAAACAGGGCCTCGGTGCTTTCCGAGTGAAGTTCAGGGGCCTTGATGCCTGCTCCGTAAGGAGTCCTGACAACAATCGGGCAGGAAAACCTGCCGCGGGAGCGGCAACGTATCCTGGCAGCATGGGAGAATATCTGATCTATGGCAGGATAGATAAAACCCATGAACTGTATCTCTGCTACAGGCCTCAGCCCGCAGACACCCATGCCTATGGCTGTCCCCACAATGGCTGACTCTGCAAGCGGGGTATCGATAACCCTCTCGTGTCCGTACAAACTGAGGAGACCCTCTGTAACGCGGAAGACGCCTCCGTCCTTGCCGACATCCTCACCAATAATAACGACATCCTCATCCCTCTGCATCTCCTCTTTCAGGGCCATGTTAATCGCCTGCACCATATTCAGCCTGGGCATATCAAAGGTCCGTCATCTCTTTTATAAGCCGGGGCGTGGGTTTTTCATATGTATATATGAACATGTCCTTCGGATCGGGATGGGTCACTGACTCAGCCTTTTTCACTGCCTCGTCAACAAGTTTCATAGCTCTGTCTTCTGTCTGCTTATGGAACTCTGCTGTCCAGAGGCCCTGCTTCTCCATGAATCTCTTCAGCCTCAGAAGAGGGTCCTTCTGTTTCCAGTCCTCCACCTCTTCGGTGTTCCTGTATCTTGAGGAGTCATCGGCAGTTGTGTGGTCAGACATGCGAAAGGTGAAACATTCTATAAAGGTTGGCCCTTCACCGTTTCTGGCCCTGTCCAAGGCATCCTTTGTCGCCCTGTAAACGGCAAAGATGTCGTTGCCGTCCACCTGGATACCCTCGAAGCCATAGGCAAACGCCTTCTGCGCAAGGGTCTTTGAGGCTGTCTGTTTCTCCCTTGGAACGGATATCGCCCACTGGTTGTTCTGGCATATAAAGACAACAGGCAGTTTAAATACGCCCGCCATATTAAAGCCCTCGTGAAAATCGCCCTCTGATGTTCCGCCGTCCCCGAAATAGACACCTGCCGCCTTCCTCTCCTTCCTGTATTTTATTGCCATGCCGGCTCCTGCAGCATGCAGAATCTGAGTTCCGACAGGCACGCATACAGGGAAAATATTGAGATCATCAGGGGTCCTGATCCCCCTTTCATCCCCTGACCAGTACTGAAAGAGCATATCCATCGGATATCCCATCGTGATCGACACACCCATTTCCCTGAACGAGGGAAATATCCAGTCTGATTTTTCAAAGGCACGGGCACTGCCGATCTGAGAGGCCTCCTGCCCCAGCACAGAGGCATATGTCCCGAGCCTTCCCTCTCTCTGAAGGTTCAGGGCGCGGGCATCAAAAGTCCTCAGGAGGATAAATTGTTCGTATATCTTCTTAATGTCATCGCCTGCAAGAGAAGGCATGAGAGAGGCATCCGCATTCCCCTGCTCATCCAGTATATCCAGACGTTTAACGTTAAATGACTCAATGATCTTCTCCGGCATAATTGATCCGCCCTTTCGTGTGTGGTCCCTGCAGATGAGGCATGCTGCAGGGCCTCTTTCCTGCTCAAAGCTTATCACAATTTCGGGGTGGTTTCCAGACAAGAAAAGGTGGTTTGGTGTGCACCATTGACAGCCGAGGTCAGCAGGAGTTGACGCAGAGTAAATAGAGTCCAGCGCGAGTTCAGAAGCATTTTATCACCATGAGGTTTTCTGCAGTCGCCCTGCGGCTTTCTGCCGGGTCCGGACACGAAAGTCATACAAGACGCTGAAATCCCTTCGAAAATAAAGCATTTTTCTGTTCCTCCTGGTGGCACTCTCCTTGCAGTCTTCTTACTTGCAGTCGCTAATTCAGAATCTGAGTCGGGTATAATAAATAAGATATTTAGTTTCATGAGCTGGGAGGAGAGAATGAGTTTTGAACAACTTACAGACGACCTGAAAAAAGGCAGCGGACTCACAAGGGCGCAGGCAGCATCGGAACTGGGAAAGCTGAAAGAAGGAAGGGCACTGAAACCCCTTATAGAGGCGCTCAAGGACACAAATGTTGGGGTCAGGAATAACGCCGCCTATGCTCTTGGTGAACTGGGCTCCGCCGAAGCCGTACCTTATCTCCTTCCTTTACTTAAAGACCCGGAAGAATGGGTCAGGAAGAGCGCTGCCAAGGCACTCGGAATGCTCGGGGCTGCGGAAGCTGTGACGCCGCTCACTATGGCTCTCAATGACCCTTCATATATCGTCCGCAAAAACGCGATAAGGAGCCTGAGCCAGATCGGCAGTTCAGATGCCGTAAAAACACTGACCCGCGCAGCCTCCCACCTCGACCCCATTGTTGCAAAGATGGCTCGCGAGGCGCTCGAAAAGGTCAAGATTTCTCAGCTTGCGGGATAACTCCCTCTCAGCATAATACTTGAGTAGTCCCTGTTTCTGCACGGATGGAGTCAGTGACGGGTCCTTCTGCTTCGGGTATTATTGTACTCGTTTCTCTTGTCAGGGCTCATGAGTGTCGCATATGCGTTTGTCATGCAGGCGAAGATGGCACTCAGTTTCTGTCTTGTATCCTCCGCAATGTGCATATGCTTGTCAGGATGGAATTCGATGGCACGCAATCTGAAAGCATGCCTGATCTGCTCATCACTTGCATAGTCTTTAACTCCGAGGATTTCGTAGAAGTCCATAGTCTCGATCCATTTATGATAATGCTCGATCTTTTCGAGCATTTCGCCTGAAATCTCAGACTGTTCCCCTCCGGCAGCCTCAGGGGCCTTTAGAGGCGGACCTGCATGGATCTCGCTGATCTTCACGTTAGCAGGAGCAAAGGAGTAGCCCCGCCCCGCGGCGAATGCCTCAAAGACCCCCACATGCTTGCAATCCAGGAAATTGAGACTGCCCAGGAGGTTGGCTATTCCCGATTCAGCCTTCTCGATGGCACTGCGGTAATGGGTCTCGGCCGCGCTGTTCTCAATCTCAAGGGCGATCTTCACCGCAGCTTCGGCCGGGAGAGGCTCCCCTGAAAGAATCGCTTCAACCCGTGCTATCTCTTTCTGCACACCATCGAGATCTATCTCCAGGCTGCCGAAGAGTTTCATATTCCGCGATACAAGACGCCGCTGATACTTCACGAGATTTGCATGGGCCGACTCGTCAATACTCATGCGGTAGAAGAACGCCGCGGCCTCGGGATCATCCTTTAAATTCTCACTGAACCATTCGTAAAGATGCCCGATCCTCATTTCGATCTTTTCGAGCTGGTCCAGGGCCTTAAGTATATTCATAATTATCACTCCCGACTGCTGTTTTGGAATTCCTATACTTTTTAGAGTATCACAAACCAGCGCAGTGCGTCCTGCCCTGAAGCCGGTGTTTCACTGGTAAGCCGGATTAAAAAGCGACGTTGCCCGCAATTACCGTATAGAGCCCGAAGACTATGAGGATGCCGCCTGTCAGATACCGCAGGAGCGCTGCCTTGCCGGCGACTGCCCCCAGCCGACGCTGCAGAAGATGAGAGGAGTATGCAACTGCCAGCATGGGAATGGAAAAGCCGAGGGAATAAAAACCGAGAAGAGCAATGCCCTTTGCCAATTGACCGCCGGTACCGACCATTGCGAGAACGCTCGACAGGAAAGGCCCCACGCAGGGAACCCAGATCAGACCCAGGGCCATGCCGAGGATAAGCCCGCTGAACCTGCCCCCCGTATTCACCTGTATGTTTGAAAGCCGGTAAAACCGCCTGAAGATGCTCCTGTCGAGCAGAACCATTAGCCCCATGATAAGAATGATCACCCCCCCTGCCTGTTCGACATAGCGGGTGCGTCCGACCAATAGAGCGCCGAAGAGTGATGAGACTGCGCCCATGGCCATAAAACTCAGGGAGAGCCCGATGACTACAAGCACAGGGCGCAGACGGTCACGTTGCTCGGCCCCCGCAGCAATGACCGGGATCACCGGCAGCACGCAGGGAGAGAGCACGCTTGCCAGTCCGGCTCCCACAGCAAGTGAGATGTTCGCAAAACCGAGGTCCATTATTGGCCGCTGTCGAGGGCCTGTGACAATGTTTCGTATGGTTGTATCCCCGGCGGGAAGTAAGAGCTGATCCTGCCGCTGCCGTCCACAAGTACCAATGAAGGAAGACTCCTGACGCCATAGTCGTAAAAGGCCTGCTGATCCGCAGGTTTAGTCGCATTAACATAGGCCACATTAAAATTTCCGTTCCTGTCCTGCTGGAGCTTCTGCAGAATCTCATTTTGCGCACTGCAGGGGCCTCCCTCAGGATTCAGAAAGAAGACAACGGTCTTTTTCCCCGACCCTATGGCCTGCTGCAGCTCCGGGGTGCTCAAAGGAGCCGCATTGGCTGCAGGCCCGCTTCCTGTGCCTCCCTGGCATCCGGCCAAAGAGATCAAAAGAGCCACCATCGAAATTAAAATCGTCCTTCTCATATTATCCTTCTCCTTGTTTAATTGTTGCGCTACTTCGCATCTATATTAGCAAATCCATAAGTTCAGGGTCAAAGGATTTCGCCTTTGATGCCATACAGTTACACCCGACGCTATTCAGAACGGCGCAGGCGGCCTGATAAGCCTTTTGCAGCGATTCCCAATGGCATCGGAAGCCGCGCATGAATCATAAAAAGGGTTATGTCGGAAGGAGCAGCTGATTACCCGACGCCATGCCCTTACTTGAAAGGCTTTATTAAGGATGTCTGCGCCGTTTTGATAAGCATTATTCCCGATAACATATCTCCTCCATGCTATAATCCCTCATGCGTTTTATCGGAGACCTCCATATACATTCGCGTTATTCAAGGGCAACAAGCAGGGACATGTCGCCTGAGAGCCTATGGAGATGGGCGCAGATAAAAGGGATCACAGTCATCGGCACAGGCGATTTCACTCATCCCCAGTGGTTCAGCGAACTGGGTGAAAAACTCGAACCATCCGGCAACGGGCTCTTCAGTCTCAAAGAAAAATTCAGAACTGACGGAGTACCTGCCTCATGCAGGGCTGACGTCTTCTTTATGCTCTCAGCCGAGATCAGCTGCATCTACAGGAAAAACGACAGGACCCGCAAGATACATTCCCTGCTCTTTGTCCCTGACTTTGCATCTGCCGCAAGGATCAGCGCCTCTCTCTCAAAGATCGGCAACCTCGCAGCCGACGGCAGGCCCATCCTCGGCCTCGATGCAAAGGAGCTGCTTAAGATCACCCTCGACGCCTCTTCTGATGCGATGCTCATCCCTGCCCATGCATGGACTCCGCATTTCTCTGTGCTCGGAGCATCTTCCGGATTTGATTCAATCGAGGAATGCTTTGATGAGCTGACCCCTCACATACCTGCGATCGAAACAGGCCTGTCATCGGATCCGCTGATGAACTGGCGCCTTTCAGCGCTGGACAGGTTCACCCTGATCTCGAATTCCGACGCCCATTCACCTGCAAAGATAGGAAGGGAAGCGAACATTTTCGACACCGGCTTATCGTATCACGACATAATGGACGCCATAAAAACCGGACAGGGCTTTTCGGGCACGATCGAGTTCTTCCCTGAAGAAGGGAAATATCACGTTGACGGACACCGGGCCTGCGGAGTCAGCTTCACCCCAAAGGAGACGATCCGCAATCACGGCCTCTGCCCTGTCTGCGGGAAAAAGGTTACCATAGGTGTAATGCACAGGGTCGAAGAACTGGCAGACAGGGCAGAAGGGTTCAGACCGGCAGACAGGCCCTCATTTAATTCCATAATACCCATGCCGGAGATCATCTCCGGGACAATAAAGGTAGGGGTTTCGAGCAAGGCGGTTACCACGGCATACTTCAATCTAATTGAAAGACTCGGCAGCGAATTCGGGATACTCATGGATATTCCGATATCCGATATTGCCGAAGCTGGCACTCCGTTGTTGGGAGAAGCGATCTCGTGCATGCGCTCGGGAGATGTGTCCATTGCCCCCGGCTTTGATGGTGAGTACGGAAAGATCAGCATCACCGGAAAGCCTGAAAAAAAAAGATGAAGGGACAGACCCTCCTCTTCTGAAATATTTACCTTGCAGTTGTAAAATAATATTTCGGGCAAGACGGGGCAGGCGGCCCGAGAAGCCTTTCGCAGCGATCCCTTATGGCATCGGAAGCCGCGCTAAAAAACCATAGGATGGATGCACTTTAGAAAAAGGCCTTGCCCTCTCGACGCCATGCCCTGATAAAATCTCATCGCCTTGAAAGGCTCTGAGGGTTGCATGCCCCGTCCAATCCAACAACAGGGGTTACCAGCCGCCACCGCCACCGCCGCCACCACCGCCGCCTGATGAGCCGCCTCCCCCGCTTCCTGAACTCGAACCCGGAGCAGTTGATGAAGAAGATATGGCGCCTGCAAGCGAACTGTTAACAGAGGAGACGAAATCCCCTGTGCTCATATCAAGACCTGTTGTCCCTGAGTACCAGAGGGGCGAATATCCTCTCCTCCCTTCTTCCATGACAGGGAAGATAGACGAGAACTGTTCTGCCCAGTTCTGTTCTACGTCAAGGGCAAGAGCATAGGGGAGGTACTGCTCGAAAAGCTCCGGAGTCTTTTCCGGTGGATTGAGGATATTCATCCGGTCTTTTTCCGTCGCCGACAGGAACACTCTGAAACCCTCTACAGTATCCAATATCTTCCTTCCGGCCCGGGTGGGAGCCTTCAGGAGATGGTAGAAGAGAAGGTTGACCGCGACCGCAATGATAAGGATCCCTATAGTAATGACCGAGGTCACAAAGCCAAGAAATAATATACCGCCTATCTCGCCGGCAAAAAAAGGTATGGCGAAAACAGTACTTGAGCAGGCCCCTCCTGTCTTTGCCATGCGTCTTCCTCCCCGGAAGACAGCCTTCCACTTCTGAATCACCTGAGACATCAACGCTGCTACAGCTATGCTCCAGAACGTGAGCCAGACACACATAAAGAGAAAAGGCGGCAGCATCCCCTTCTGCCGCGAGACCCAGAACCCGCTCAGGCCGATAACCATGATCGAGATCAGAAATCCTGCGGCAAAATAACCGAGGTTCGTCACAAAATAGCTCTTTTCGTACCGGAGTTTAAGGCTGTCCTTCAGGGCCTCTACAGCGCTGCCGATCTTAAGATGATTTGTCTTTTCAAGGGTGATCTCGCCTTCTGTTCCGAGCAGTTTCTTGTATGAGCTCTCCTCCTCAGGCGCAAGAGGCGCTTTCCCGCCATCCTTTTTCCTCAGGGTATATTCGCCGTCTTTCTCAGTTATAGCTATATAGCCCTTCACAGCCAGACTAATGACTGCCGAGGCAAAGACCCTCTCGTCATAGCCCATTTTCGTTATATATCTCATTACAGCGGGAGACATTCCATCAGGAGGCGTATAACGTGCAACGATGATGCCTGCCTCGGGGTCCTTCCCAAACCTTGACCACACAGCGAGATAATAAAGAAGCAAAAGCAGAAGTCCCGCAACCCCGAAGATTGTCCCCTTGTTGTCGGAAAAGAAATAGCCGAGTCTTGCCGCCCTGCCGGGTTCCTTAACGATTCCCTTCGGCCACGACACAGCGATCGACAGACCCTCATTCGGTAAAAGGGGCGCGGTCGTAAAAAACTGCACAGTCCCTTTGGTGTCAATGACCTTTTTAAAGTCCTTTTCCTTTGCCCCATGGAAGCCTGTATAACCATCGGTTGAGATGACCTTTTTTCCTGCATCTCTCGGAAGATATACCGAGGCCGAGGCCTTATCAATAGGGAATTCCCATCCGTTGCCTGTGACATTCCAGTAGAGCTCATCGTAGTCATGAAAAAAGCCTATCTGCCTGTCGGTCCTGTATGTGATGGTATAGGCATATTCACCTGGAGGGATTGTGACATCCCTGCTGCCGATATATACACGCTGCCCGTTGTCTACACTGTCGATATGGTAAGGTTCGGAAGAGCCGTCCTTCAGCACCTCTGTAACGCTGAACTCCACGGTGTAGCTGTTTCCGAGGAGGTCTGAATACCTCACAGGAAAATCACGGTATATTCCGTGATTGATCTTTTCACCCTCAGCCTTCACCCTGATCGTCTCCGTGACAGTCATGGAGGCGTCCTGATGAACCGTAATATCGCTGTGGAACAGGAGTATCCTCTCTACTGCTTCGGCAGCGGTAACATTCAGAGCGGATAAAATGAACATAACGGAAAGGAATATAATGAGCCGCCTGATTTTTTTCATGCCTCTTATCCCCCGTCGAAAATCCATACCTTCGATCATATCATATATGTGTCGGGATGACGAAAAAAGAGAATAAGCCTAACCCCATGGTAAGATGACAGACGTCCACTGGAACTTATCTCAGCATTTCTTCCATATTTGCGCGGGCTTCTGTATGATCAGGTCGGACCTGAAGGGCCAGGCTGAAAAACCTTATGGCCTCAGCGTATTCGCCTGTTTTCCTTCTGAGAAGCCCGAGATTATAGTAAATTCGTGCGTCCCCCGGATCAAGCTTCAGCGCCCTCATATATAGGCTGTTTGCCACATCATAATCGCCGACTATCATGTGCTCGTTACCTAAATTGATGATGGCCTGCACGTAAAAGGGCTCGACATTTAACGCTTCTTCAAACTCTGCCCTTGCCTCCATATGCCTGCCGAGCCTGGCATCAAGGGACGGGCCGCTGACACGAGAGAGAACAGTCTCAGAATAGTATCTTTTGGCCTTCTCTTTTTTTAAATAGCACTCTCCGTGGAATCCAGTCTCGCTGCGATTACTATGCCATCTGCTGACTTCTGTCCGTTCATCTCACCGCCTCTCGACGGTGATAGTCCCGAAAGCTTTCGGGACAAACAAACAGATCTCCCCGTGTATTGCGCACACACCTTCCCCCCACATACCCGTCGCATATACTCCCATGCCTTCCCGAATGACTATTGGGCTTTGAATCTTTTGGCCTTTTCGCCCAAACATGGTTGCCTCTTATGCGCTTCGTGTTCCTCGGGCCGGGGTTTTGCCTGCCGCTTCCTTCAGACCCCGCCTCACGACGGCAGCCCTTGCGGTTCAGCTAATGGTTCCCGTCATCAGGGTCCATAGAGGACTTTCACCTCCAAGTATGTGCGCCCTGACGGGCGCACCAATAAAAGGGGGGACATTGTCCCCCCTTTCCTGGCTTAGTAATTAAAAAACTTGCAATAGCCTTGTCCGGTTTATTTTCAGCGAAGTATTTCTCCTCAATTGTCACCGTTATAATTCAAAACCCGGCGCAGTTCCGTACATCCTTCATCACTTCCCATGAGGCACGCCTGCCGAAAATCAGATATGGCGTTATCTATTATTCCTTCCGAAAGATAAGTGCGTCCGCGTTTCAAATATGCTTTGCTTTGGTCCGGACTCATTATTATCGTTGCAGTAAAATCTCTTAGTGCCTCTGTATATAGCCCCATACTAAGGAATAAGTTGCCCCTGTTAAATAGTGCATCCGAATAATTCGGGTCTATCTCGATTGCTTTGTCATAATCTTCTATCGCGTCAGCAAAATTTCCTCTTGAGTAATTAATTACGCCTCTATTGTTATACGCCGAAGAAATCTTCGGCGTGCCGGCAATAGCCTTTGTATAAAGATTAAAAGCCTTATCGCGGTCTCCTTTTAGAAAATAGATGAGTGCAAGATTGTTGTAAGCCTGACTTTCATCAGGCGCTATGGTAATGGCCTTTTCAAACAGTCCGATTGCAGTATCAAAGTCCTGCTTATTTGCAAAAGTGGCACCAAGTGTATTAAACCCCCGCGCCTTGTTCGGACTCTTCCTTATGACATCCTGCCAAAGACTGATTTCATCAAGCCAGACTGCATTCCTTTCATAAGTTATGACACAAAATAAAACAAGAATAATAGAGAAAAGGGCAACGAACTCGTTTCCGACTGATCGTTGGCGGGTATTATGCTTATACCAAATCGAAAAAAAAGCGGTGGTCATCGCAACAAATGCCCCTATCGTAGGCAAATACAATCGGTGCTCAAAAATGACATCCCGGGTCGGAATGACGCTAGACTCAACAGATATGGTTATAAGAAACCAGAAAATACCGAACGCGATTAGCCGTAAAAGGCGAGTAGCGTAACGTGACACGTAAAGGAAATAAAGAGCAGAGGACAGCATCGCCACAAGAATCAGACAGGATAGCATCACTGCCGGATGATAAAATGAATAATAGATTGTATAGTCATAATCAAGATTCTGGTTAAGGGGAAAAAAGAGAAGCCTGATATAAGTAACTATCACCCTGAATTCTGTAAGAAGATAATCATGTCTCGAAATAGCCGGCAATGACACTGTTGCCTCGTTCACTGCTGCAATTAGGCCCCCAGCAGTGATATCGGCGCCCATCAAGCCTACAGGGATAATAAACATTGTCAGTATGAATGGTATTAGATACACGAGCCTCTTTCGTGCCTGTCCTTCAAAAAAGAAGTATTCATAAAGCGCTATGCACAAAGGCAACGTGAACGAAATTTCCTTGGTTTTCATAGCCAGCACTGAAAATATCATGGATGCGCCGTAAAAGACCGGACCGGTTATAGTCATACGTTTCTTTTCGTGCGGTGAGGCATCAGAGTACCGGGTCAAGAATCTCCATTTTATATACGCACATATGGAAAGGAGATAGAACATGGTCGCAAGGGAGGCGAACCGCTGCGTTATATATGTAACCGCCTGGGTCTGAACAGGGTGGACAAGAAACAAAGCAGCAGAGAAAAATGGAACTACAAACTGGAGCTGATTATTTCCTTCGCAAAACTTTTCTTCCCTGAGATACGGGGTGTTGAAAGTCAGGCTGAAAAACCAATAAACGAGCAGAGCATTTACGATATGCAGAACAAGATTGAAAATGTGGTAGCCAGCCACTTCAAGGCCATGCAGCCTGTAATTCAACGCTAAGGTGAGAAAACCAACATACCTCATCTTGAAAGAAGGATATTCCACATGTCTTGTGTATTGCTGAGCCGTTACAGGCGCCGCGAAGAGATTCAAATCTCTGGTTATTCTGTTCTTAACTATGTAATCCTCATCATCAAAATGAAAAGAACTATGGAAGGTGTTCGAATACGCTAAAAAGCCAATGATTAAGACCGCAGAAAAATAGACGACTTTCTCTTTGACAGTGACCATGCTATCGATGGAGGGATAGACTTATTTTCAAGGTTCTTGATCTCATATGCGGTCCCGCACAAAATAAGATAAAATTTTGAGAACGGTGAATGCAAGAAGAAAGCGAGAAACGCCTATTTCCTGTTATTTCCAGCGTAATCGTTGGCTGATATAGGGGGGCAGCTGCCCCCCCTATATCAGCCAACAACATCGACTACTTTTATTTATGGACAGTCATTTGCGTGAAAGGTGTTGCCCGAATCAATAACAGCAGCACAAGTTCTTGATCCTAGACCGTACATCCCGGCACTGACTTTTGTAAAAAACAGCTTAGCCTGGGTATTCTGGGCAAGAGATATTCCACCTCCTCTAACTTCGGAATGACTGAGGCTCAGGCTGTCTCCCTGCCAATTCTGAATCGCCCATGGCGCGCCTTCTATTATTGAATTTGATATCTCAACTGAAGTATTCAAATAGTTGCTGACACCCCAAGTATTATTCGAGCTTCCAGAGGCCCGTAGAGATGAATTTCGAACTATAGCGGTCACGTATTGAGAATTTTTCAGACCGTAACTATTTTGACCACCAGTGGCAGTAGCAGCCACATTGATAAGGACAGGTGCCCCGATTCCATAATTTGAAATAGCCTCATTTGAATATATTGCTCCTGAAACTGTTACTGTAGTGTTTATTATTATGACTGAAGACGACTCATTGTATATACCTACAGCGTAATTGGCATCGTTATTGGCAGTGACTGCAGCAGTAACCGCAGCGATTTTCAGGTTACTACCGGTCGTAACTATTGCCCGCGCCATATCAGCCATGCCCCTACTTTCAACTGTTACAAATCTTAGTTCAGAATTCGAGACAACAGATACAACACCGGAGTAATTCGCATTTCCGGGCAGCTTAGTCACCTTTTCTCCAGAACCTTCTACATCAATGTAGCCTTGCATCACCAGCGTATTGGCCCCCATTTCGTATACGCCAGGCATGATCTTCAGCAGACAGGGATTTGTTGCAGATGGTATACCACACCACACTGCACTATCATTCATCGCAGTCACTGGGTCTGTATAATCTCCACCACTCTGTGCTACAACTGCCACTCCTGCGTATTTTTCCTGATAAACAGTATCGTGATTATGTGTCACATCTGCTTTACCGGCGAATGCGCTGGTTAGCCCAGTCACGTCCCCTGATTATGGCTATGAACCGCTGTCGCCAGATCGGACGCATGCATTCCGTCAACCGTGTCTGCATTAAGCCCAGTTGAAGATATCTTGGAGCCGGAGATCGGTCCCGCAATCTTTGAATCTGTGATGGCGCCATCAGCTACCTTTGATGTTGGTATCGCCCCATCCACGATTTTCTGTGTCGTAATAGCGCCATCAGCTACCTTCTGCGTAGTCACTGCATTATCTGTAATTTTGTTGGTCGTTATCGCCCCGTCCTGGATATGCCCTGTCTTGACTCCAGCCCCGGAATTCGTGTTCTGGCCGGATGTACCGTCCGCCTCCCTAATATGCTGCGATTGAACCTGGTCATTCGAAACGGAAGCAAATACCTGTGTGGGTAGAGATAAAAGGGCTGCAATCGATAAAGCTAGAAACAACAGCATAATCTTTTTAGTCATTTTCTTCTCCTTTGAAGTGTTTTTTATTTTCCTTAATGAAAAACTTCGATTAGCCTTCGGGGCAACTTCAGGGAGGAACGCCGGATAAGATACGCAGGTCTTTATGCTGTGAACCCAAGAATATCCCCTCCATAGCCGGAACGGGGATTATTTGGGAAGATGATCCTTTTAATGAATAGAAACTGACTGACTGACTGACTGACTGACTGACTGAGCAAATACGAGGCCTGATCAGTTACCCGACCAGATGAGAAAAGGCCTGTGATATGAAACTCCTCCAAGAAATCCCCCGATCTCTTATTTTAAAATGTGCAATTTTTTATCATAGACAGGAATTCCCTGTCAAGAGGAAATGCCGGAGGGAGAAAAATATTTACCCCTACCCTGAGGCAACTAACAGATAAAGAAATCCACGTCACATTCCGAAAAGAGGGTAACGACAAATCACAAAGGAGGAAAAGAGATGATATGTCCTATGTGCAGAGGCAGATTGGTTATGACAGGGCATGCCGTACTTGAATCATCATCAGTGCAGACGCATGATGACGCGGCGTCGTCACTGAGAAACACGTATCAGTGCTTTAATCCTGTTTGTGAATCGTATCAGGAAGATATTACCTGGTCTCATAATGGTGTATCCTTCATCATGCACTACATGGGGGCTTATCAGGAAGCATCCTTGCAGCGCTGAAACAGCTGTATTTCGGAGACAATAGGCCGCGGTCCGCTCTCGCGGCTTATTCTTTTTGAGGGGCTGAGGGGAAACAGAATTCACCATCAAAAATTTAGCCGGGAACTGCATTTGAGCGGATTCAGCGGCGTGTATCGCATCACCGGGACGGTGATGGACGCCGGTGCCTCGGAGGGAGCTTCGACCGAGAATGAGTCGAAAATGCAGTCCCCGGCTAAATTGATGGTGAATGAGGGGAACATGCCATGCGGCAACTTTCCGTATAATCCGTGAATATTTCTGCATAGTAACCCCAAAACAGGTAATAAACCTCCCCTTAATATAAAGATTTTCTTGCCCGACTGCCTGGCATCTGCTTTGCAAATATTACGCCGCTATGATTTTTTCCCACTCCTGCTTCAGGAGCATATCCATAAAATGGAAACAACAAAGGGGGTTTAGAGCATGAAAAAGATTGGTGTATTATTTTGTCTGGTGATCCTTCAGGCAGTGTTGGCAGCAGGTTCGTGGGCGGCTGACTGCAAGGACGGTGAAAAGGCAGTAATGGAAGACTTCAGGAAATCGATCCCGCAGAGCAGCATAAAATCTGCTGACGATCTCTTTAAAAAATGGCAGGAGATACAGGCAGGCACGAGCAAGGCGGTCATCATCGACATAAGGACCGAGTCTGAATTCGACAGCGGCCATATAAAAGGATCCAACAACGTGGATTCAGGCCATGCCTATACCATGCCGGAAAAATGGCCTGATCAGAACACCGAGATCTGGGTCTTCTGCAGGACGCAGCACAGGGCAACATACTTTGTCGGTCTTCTGTACAAATATGGTTATAAGAATGTCTTTCTGGTTGACAAGGGCATAGCAGGCTGGATAGATAAAGGGTATCCCCTGGCCAACAAGTATCTCGGCGAGATCAAGGTAACAAAATATGAAAAGAAACTGAAGGAAGACTTCGTTTACAGGGAAAACAAATAAAATAACTGCAACCGAAATTTTATCCCTTCGTGATCAAGCATTAATCCTGAATAAGCAGCCATTCCCTCTGCCAGAGGGAATGGCTGATCTGCAAACGAGAGTTTTCCCGGCAAACGTTGTAAAATAAAAAGTACGATGTTCAGCAGGTTATCGATGCCTGTTATGCTGAGCAATTTTTTACGAGGTGAATTATGCCGGTAATTTTTCAGACGACCTTTTTACTGCTTTTATCCAACATATTCATGACCTTTGCATGGTATGCCCATCTGAGGAACCTGGGCAACAAGGCATGGTATATAGCCGCCCTCGCAAGCTGGGGCATAGCCTCCCTGGAATATCTCCTTCAGGTGCCTGCCAACCGCATAGGCTATACCACCCTGAACCTGTCCCAGCTCAAGATACTTCAGGAGGTCATAACCCTCTCTGTCTTCGTTCCTTTTGCGGTCCTTTACATGAACCAGCAGGTCAAACTCGATTTTCTCTGGGCAGGTTTATGTCTTATGGGTGCGGTCTATTTCATATTCAGGGCCTGACGCCGCTCTTATCAGCCTCCTCATATCTCCTTAAAGTAAATCTTAAAACCGTTCGATAAGAAGGGGAGAACCGGCATTTTATGTCAGGGGGTGTATGAAAAAGAGGATGAGGATCAGGATCCCGTTAAGGTACAAGCTTCTTGCTATTATTGTAATTGTGCTCGTAAGCTCCGGCAGCTTTGCGGCATACCACTTCTATGATATGCTGAAACACGAGAGGGAGGAGATACAAAAAGCAAACCTCAGGCTCTCAAAAGAAGTTGCAGATGATATTGACGAGATGATCAGCAGGTCCTTCAGTGTCCTTCTCGCCCTTTCACGGCATCCGTCTGTAGCTGCCAAAGATTCTCAGGAATGCGACAGACTCCTCAGTGAACTGCTGCCTGCCTATCCCGAATACAGGAATATCCTTGTCGCAGGGATGGACGGCAAAAACTACTGCACTGCGATCGATCCTGCCGGCTCCAGGAAGCTGAATTTCACGGACCTGCAGTGGTTCAGACAGGGATCGGCAGGCAAACATTATGTCGGGGACCTGCATATCTCAAA
>JACRHE010000088.1 GCA_016217695.1 Nitrospirota bacterium
GCTGGTTGTAGAACTCGGGGTCGCACTCGATATCCTTATCGCCGCGTTCATATTCGGAATATTCTTTTTTCATATACACACCACCTTTGACAGCCTTGATGTCGATCAGATGGCAAGGCTGAAGGAGGAGGACTGAAAAGCGGTGAATAGCAGCATGATGCTTCTCATACTCCTGGGAGTCCCTCTCTGCGCCGCTGCTGCGCTGGCCTTTGTGGGCGACCGGAAATTCGCCCCTGAGTTGAATATCCTGGGGTCGGCCGCCACCTTTGCCGCAGGCCTCGGGCTGGCAGTCGAGGTGTATATGCAGGGACCCATGCTCGCAGGAGGAAAGTTCTTCTTTGTCGATGCCTTCAATGTCTATCTGTCCGTGCTCACCGCCTTTGTATCCATGACAACCGCCATATTCAGCAGGCGGTATATGCGGAGGGAGAGGGAACACGGCCGCGTCGGATCTGTCCGCATGAGGTTTTACCATGCCATGTTCCAGCTCTTCATCTTTGCGATGCTCCTCTGCCTTCTGACAAATAATGTGGGCGTCCTCTGGATAGCCATGGAACTGGCAACCCTTTCCACGGTCCTGCTCGTCTCGCTCTACCGCACGCCGACGGCGATAGAGGCGGCATGGAAATATTTTATCCTCTGCGGAGTCGGCATAGCGCAGGCCCTCTTCGGGACCGTGCTGCTCTACTTTGCAGCGGAAAAGGTGCTGGGAGAAGGAGGCGACGCTCTTCTCTGGACAAACCTCAGCAGGGTAAGCGGAAGTCTGGAGCCTACGGTCCTTTCACTGGCCTTCGTCTTCCTCATGGTAGGATACGGCACAAAGGTGGGACTTGTACCGCTGCATAACTGGCTGCCTGACGCCCACAGTGAAGGACCAACTCCTATCTCTGCAGTGCTTTCGGGGCTTTTGCTGAATATAGCGCTTTACGCGCTTGTCAGGTGCAAGGTGCTCGTGGACGGCTCAACGCATACT
This sequence comes from Nitrospirota bacterium, assembly GCA_016217695.1. Classification (GTDB taxonomy): domain Bacteria; phylum Nitrospirota; class Thermodesulfovibrionia; order Thermodesulfovibrionales; family UBA6898. Next base: position 974 of record JACRHE010000088.1, read on the forward strand.
CACCATGCAGGCAATATCATGATGGGATTCGGCCTTCTTTCCATAATCGTGGCTGCCTTCTCTTTACTGAGGCAGAAGGACATAAAGCGCATGTTCTCCTATTCGTCAATAGAGCATATGGGCATAGCGACCTTCGCCTTCGGCCTTGGAGGACCCATCGCCACCTTTGGCGCGCTTCTGCATATGCTCGTGCATAGTCTTGCAAAGTCAGCCATCTTCTTTACTGTCGGGCACGCCTCTCAGATGCACCGCACCCAGGACATGGACAGGATCAGGGGCCTTTTCAAAGGCAATCCCCAGGTAGGCTGGGGGCTGATGCTCGGCGTCATGGCCATAGTTGGCATGCCGCCGTTCGGCATATTCACGAGCGAGTTCCTTATATTGACTGCCACCATGAAGGACGCCCCATATCTTACGCCGTTTCTCCTGCTCGGCCTTGGTGTGGCCTTTGCAGCTCTTTTCAGGCGGGTGCAGCCTATGGTCGCCGGAGATCCGCCCTCATACCAGAAGCCGCTGAAGGTGGCTCACCTGCCTGTAGTCCTGCATCTGCTCCTGGTCCTCGTACTTGGCATTTATATGCCGGACTTCCTCAACACCTGGTTTCATACCGCTGTTGGGCTCCTGAAATGAGCATGCTCAGGGACGCAATAATTTCGGCCTTCGGCGAAAGAGCCCGGTTCGACAGCAGCCAGCACCCCGCCGGCGTCTCTTCCTGCCTTGTGCCCAGAGACAGTTTCAGCGAAGCGGCAAAGGTAATGAAGAAGTCTTATGCTCTGCTGGCTGCGGAATGGGCGACTGACGAGACGGCCTTCGGCAGGGGTTTCGGTATCTTCTCCTGCTACAGGTGGGGCAGTGAATATCTCATTGTCAGGGCCGACGTGCCGGCAGACGATCCGTGGTTCCCAAGCCTCACAAAAAGATTTGTCCCTGCATACCGCTTTGAAAGGCAGATACAGAGCCTCATGGGAATTACGCCTGTGGGCATCCCTGATGCCAGGCCATGGATAAAATTTGAAGACTGGCCCATCGATGCCTGGCCCTTGAGGAAATCCTTCGACGCCTCAAAACCGATGCCGAGGATAAAAGGAGAATACACCTGGATAAGGGCGGAAGGAGAAGGTGTCTATGAGATACCGGTGGGTCCTGTCCACGCAGGGATCATCGAGCCCGGACATTTCAGATTTCAGGCAGTCGGCGAGGACGTCATTAATCTTGAAGAGCGGCTGGGATACGTTCACAAGGGCATAGAGAAGAGGTTCGAGACCCTTTCCTGGAGGGAAGGAGCCAGGCTCGCCGGCAGGGTGTCGGGGGATACGACGGTTGCCCACAGCATCGCGTACAGCATGGCTCTGGAATCGATGACAGGCTGCAGGTTGCCTGAGAGGGCCCAATGGCTCAGGGCACTGTTTCTTGAGCGTGAAAGGATCGCAAACCATCTCGGAGACATAGGGGCGATCTGCAATGACGCTGCCTTTGCGTTCATGCTCTATCAGCTCAGCAGGCTGAAGGAGCTGATGCTCGTCACCAACCGCAGGCTCTTTGGCCACCGCTTCATCATGGACAGGGTAAAACCCGGCGGCGTAACAGTCGATATCGATGCTGCAGGAAAAGAGGAGATACGGGCTGAGATGGAGAGTCTGCTGAAAGACTTTGAGAGGCTTGTTACCATATATGACGAGAACCCTTCTCTGGAGGACAGGGTGAGAGACACAGGCATACTTTCTCCGGAAAAGGCAAGAGAGCTGTGTGTTGTCGGGATCGTTGCCAGGGCAAGCGGACTGAACCTCGACTGCCGCATATTCAACCCCTTCCCCCCCTATGACCAGCATGATCGCATCGAACTCGATGTCCCGGTCCTGATCTCTGGGGATGTGCATGCAAGGGTATGGGTGAGGATACAGGAAGTCAGGGAGTCCGTCAGAATCATAAGGAAGATACTCGAAGATCTGCCTGAAGGCGAAACCAGCATTCCCGTTGAGCAGCCCTCTCCCGGCGTATCAGGCTTTGCAGCGGTTGAAGGATGGCGCGGCGAGATCATTTACTGGCTTCAGTCAGGCCCTCAGGCTGAGATAAACCGCTGCATGGTCAGAGACCCTTCCAGCCTTAACTGGATCGGGCTTGAGCGGGCTGTGCTCGGCAATATTGTCCCTGATTTCCCGCTCTGCAACAAGAGCTTTAACCAGTCATACTCGGGGCATGACCTGTGATAAGCTGCTTCGCAAAAAGGCAGCATGCTGCGTTGCGCTGTAAAACTCGTCGCGTGAGGTTAATATGATCCGCATACTTCGCCAGATCTTCCGGACAGGGATCGTGACCGAACCGCTGCATCCTGATCCTGAGACGGAGATAAAAGAGGTAGGGATAAGACTTGAAGAGGCTGTAAGAAAACGCTTCAGAAGGAGCCTCACGATAAGGCAGGTGGATGCAGGCTCCTGCAATGGCTGCGAACTCGAGATCCATGCCATGAATAACCCGATATACAACTGCGAGAGGTTCGGCATACACTTTACAGCCTCTCCGCGTTTTGCAGACATGCTGCTGGTTACCGGTCCTGTTACCCGGAACATGGAGGTGGCCCTGCGCCGGACTTACGATGCCACGCCCTTACCGAAGCTTGTGGTCGCGGTAGGTGACTGCGGCTGCAACGGCGGCATATTCGGTGAAAGCTATGCATCTTTGGGAGGGGTCGACAAGGTCATCCCTGTGGACGTTTATATACCCGGCTGCCCTCCGTCACCAGCAGCCCTGCTCAACGGAATTCTGAAGGCGATCAGCTAACGAGCATTATTCACAAATTCCACGGCATGCCGAGAAAAATTTTCGTCTGTAGCAGACTGCTCTTTATATGATTCTGCATTGTGTGCTCTGAACAAGCAGCGGAATATTCCGACAACTGGCGCTTACGAAAAGTTTTTTTGAGACAGTGGCCGCGGAATAATTTTGCCGCCTGAATAATGTGGGCCGGATAAATTCAGAGACCCCTGAAAAGAAGTGCTGCGATTCTCTTCTTCGCCTTTTCGTTGCCTGGAGCGAATATGAGCACCCTGCGGTATTCTTCAACAGCGCGATACTTTATTCCGGCCGCCTCATATGCCTCGGCAGCGGCCAGTCCGATATCGGCGCTGTCAGGGAACATTTCGACCGCCCTGTTTATAATTACGAGGGCCTTGTCATGCATCCCCTTTTTCCTGAAATACTGAAACGGCCGTGAAAACTGAGACCATGCTGCAGGCTTCTCCCCTTTGATAAAACCCAGAGCATACAGGTATTCTTCTCCTGCCATATCTTCCTTTCCGGTCTTATCGAGATAATCGGCAAAAATGAGATGGGGTTCTGTCATGTTCGGCAATGCTCTCCGGATATCTTCATCGGTCATTCCGTACAGCACCAGCAGGGTTATGTAATCCCGCGTCTTCAGGGGTTCAAGGGAGACGGCATAACGTAAATGCCCCATGCCCTCATCCTTCCTGCCCTGGGCCAAAAGCCACGCAGCATACCGTTTATATCTCTCCGGAGTCATCCTGTCGAATTTTATTCCCGACTCAAGAAGCTCTTCCGCCTTCCGGACATCTCCAAGCTCTGAAAAGGCAAGGCCCAGTCTCTGCAGATACTCTCCCCTTGCAGGGCTCAGTTCTACAGCCCGTCTGAATAAGGCCCTGGCTGCATCGGCACTGGACAGAGCCGTCTCGGTATTGGCTGCGGCAAAATGATACAGGGGCTCCAGAGGATCGAGGCCGGCTGCCCTGTGAGCTGCATCTTTTACCAGGATAATACTGTCTTTATCTCTCAGGGTATTCAACCGGATATCCCTGATCAGGGAAAAGTAATACTCCCCTGCCAATATCCCGCCATTGATGACAATACAGGCGGCCAGAGCCGCAACGGTGAGAGCCTTCAGCAGCCACGGCTTGTTGAGCTTCACAGGCTTAAGATGGGTAGGAGCAGTACCTTCTCTCAGCCTGGTGTTTGCAGCTGAGACGAGCAGTCCGAAGAGGAAAAAGAAATACAGACCGTTGGCGCCTATATGCAGGTTGAAATCCGTCGCGCTATGGATAAGGATCGAAAACAGACCCGCAGAAGCGCCGAGGTAGAGATATAGGGAGTATATCCCCTTCCTCTCACGGAAGCGCCTGTAAGAATTCCAAAAAACAGTCACGATGAACCATCCCATCAGAAAAAAGGCTATCACTCCGCCTTCAGCAAGAAGCTCCAGATAATCATTGTGCGCGTGTTCAAGCGTCCCTTCCAAAGAGGCAGTACGATATGCCGGGTATATGGAGACGAAGCTTCCGAACCCTGTCCCTGTGACAGGGAAGTCCTTTACGATCAGCATGGTATCTCTCCAGAAAATGGGCCTCATCTCGGCCACATCACCCTTTTTATCCCAGATATTTCCGAACCTCTCTAATATCGGGTCCCACCCGAACCAGCCCACGGAAAGCACGATGAGAACGCATATGATTATGATGACAACGCCTCTTCTGCTATTGCCCCTTCGGATGATGAGCATGATCCCGAGGAATATCATCGAGAGGCTCAGGCTGACAATCCCGCCCCGCGAAAGACTCAGGAAAAGAGATGTAGAAAGAAGGACCGAGGCCAGGCCGATAAGGATATAGGCGTGAGTCTGCCGTCTGCTGAACAACTCGTAGAGCCTCTCACGGAAGGATGTATAGTAGACCTTCGGCTTCAGGGCCAGGAATATGGCCAGGACAACGGGAAAGACCATGCCCACGAACCCTGCATAATGATTCCTGTTTACAAAGGGACCAAACGGAGTGCCTCCGAGGGTGAGCTCCCTGAGCCAAAAGATCTTTTTGTTGTAAAAGAGATATTGCATGATCCCGAGAAATGAGAGAGATGAGGAAAAGATGATCAGGATTGTTACGGCCTTCTTCAATGGTTCCTTTTTTGAGAGCACCTGAATCGTAAGTATATAGAAGGCTATATAAGAAGAAAGCCTCAATAACTCCCTGAGGGTCTCCTTCTTATATATGGATAGGGATATCCAGTGAGCAGGTTCTAATGTCCCGACAGTCCCGGCATATAACCTGAAGGTTGCAGGGGAAAGGAGCTTTACGACCGCCGCAGGCAAGGGCAGAACCTGAAAGAGACAATAGACCCAGAGGCATAGAAGAGGGACTATGCCGGGGACTTCATAGATGCCGGTCTCTCTCCCCCTGCCGGACCTCAGGCTCAGGAAAAGCCCAAAAATGGAAAGGGTCTCCATTACTGCCAAAGACCAGGCCTCGACAGTGCCGAAGGCAAGAGGCGAAAAGATCAGGAGGAAGATGAAAAGATAAAACCGTATGCGGCCCCTGGTGTCAGTCATGGGGATAAACGGATGTCAAGTCTATTCCTCATCTGAGGAATAATAGTAATTATGGTACCGGTAATAGTAATAACCGCCCTTTTTTATATCAAGACCGTTTATCACCATACCGAAGATATGGCCTTTGAGATTCATGAGAGACCTCAAGCCCTTCTTCATGGCGTCATAGGTTGTTTCGCCTGCCCTTGCAATGATAATCGTGCCGTCAAGAATGTTGTGAAGGACCAGGCTGTCGGCGACTGAAAGCAGCGGAGGTGAATCACAGATTATGATATCGAATTTTCCGCTCAGGCTGTCGATCATCTCAACCATCCTGTTTGAACTGAGCAGCTCAGAAGGATTCGGGGGAATAGGGCCGGCAGGAATGATGCTGAGGTTCGGCAGCGGGCCCTGCTGCATGATATTGATATCGGAAGCTCCGGCAAGATAAGTGCTGAGACCCTTTGTGTTTGCTATGCCGAAGACCTTATGGACACGGGGCCTTCTCAGGTCGCCGTCGATCAGAAGCACGGAATATTCCGACTGGGCTATCGCTATGGCCAGATTTATCGCCGTGACCGTCTTGCCTTCTTCCGGACCTGTGCTTGTAATGAGAATCCGCTTCGGGGGTTTTTCGGCTGAAGAGAGGAGCAGAGCCGTCCTGATAGCCTTATAGTTCTCGGCGAACGGAGAAGTCGGCTCGTTGATGACCATCCCTTCAATAGGCTTCTCAGGCGCTCTTATAAACGGGATCATCCCGAGGACAGGGACCCCGAGCTTGGCCTCGGCGTCTTCAGGAGATTTTATAGTCTGATCAAGATACTCGACAAAGAGGGCTATGCCGATTCCTCCGAAGAGTCCGAAGATAATCCCCATCAGGAGGTTCATCGCTTTTCTCGGTTTCACCGGAGACGCAGGGGTTTCGGCCTTCTCAACAACCAGTACGTTGACAGTCTGCACATTGTCGGTTATGCTCTGTTCCTTGACCTTCTTGATGAGAGCGTCATAAAGCTGCCTGTTCGTCTCGACCTCCCTGTTGAGCACCCCGTACTCGATAAACTTCTCACTGAGGTTCAGGGCCTCACCCTTTGTCTCGGAGAGCAGCCTGCGAAGGTTCGTCTCGTTGGATCTGGCCAGCTCATAGTCGTTCTTGATGGACTGTATGATCCTCCTCGTCTCCTGCTCCTTTTTCACCTTCAGTCCGTTAAGGTCCTCGATAGCCCGTATCATGAGAGGATGCTTTTTCCCGTACTTCTGGGAATACTCCATGATATTCTGCTCCGCCTTCAACATCTGCTGGCGCAGTGACTGCAAAGAAGGGTCAGAGGCTATGACCGCTATGGTTTCAGCCTCATTGAGGTTCTCCGAGACCTCCTTGACCTTGAGGTAAAGCGTTTCGGCAGTCTTCCTCTTCGTCTCGGCATTTATAAGCTGGCTGTTGAGCTCGGATATCTTCTGGGGGATGATCGTCATCTTGTTTTCAAGCGCAACAAAGTTCTGGTCCCTCATATATTCCTGCATGGACTTCTCTGCCGTCGCGAGCTTCTCCTTCTCCTCTTCAGCCTTTTTAGTCATCCAGTTCAGGGTGTACCGCGTTGAGCTCATATTCAGCTCAAGCACCTCTCCCATATAGGCGCTCGCTATGGAGTTCACGATGAGTTTTGCAAGCTCGGGATTCGTAGAGGAGTAACTTATCTCAACGATCCTGCTGTTCTTTACAGGTTTGACCTGTATCCCTGCGCTGATTGTCTTGGCGATCACGTCGGCTCTGGACTCGTCCTCTGCCTCTTTCGGATTCAGATCCCTCACCTCTTTTGTGCGGAAGACCGCCGACAAGAGATCCCTGAACCAGCCGAGCACCCCACGCACCAGCGAAAGACCCTTTTCCTTCCTGCCGAAATAGGACCCGCTCTTCGCAAGAGAGTTGGCATCCACTACCCTCCGCGCTACCGCAGTGCTCTGTATCAGCTGATACTGAGTCGTATAAAAATCAGGGTCGTAGGGAATATAGGCATAATTCATGGACAGGTTCCGTGGCTCGCCTTTTTCGATCAGGACCTTGGTCGATGCCGTGTATATCGGCGTGGTGGAGAGCGTCCCTATGAGGGTGATCGTAAACACGACGATAAAAAAAGTATAGACGGTGTATCGCCGTTTGTTGATAACCCTCAGGTAATCCCTTAAGTGTATCTCTCCTTCACCTGTTCTGAACTCATCCATTCTTTATCCCGGTTCCTTTCAGCGTTAGTCTTATATCCCCGTTTCAGAAAAAACTCTCCGGCACAACAATAACATCGTCGGAAAGAACAGGCTCGTCCAGCTTAACACGCTCCAGGACTTCGTCCTTGCCTCCCGCTTTTCGAATGATCTTGATCCGGCCGGTTGAGGCCTTATCGCTGAACCCTCCGGCCATGGTAATGGCCTTGAGCACAGTCGTGCCCTCCTCCAGCTTGTACATATCAGGCTTTTTGACCTCACCGGTCACGAAAAAAACGCTCGCCTTGACAATATAGATACTGTCGCCGTCGATAACAGGGACATCCTGCGAGGTATCACCACCCTCGATAAGGCGCTTCAGGTCTATGGTTATGACCTTCTCCTTTTTTTCGGGAGATTCCGCCTTTCGCTTGATTATCACCTTGTCACCGGCATCCCTGGTAAGATCCCCTGCCTTTGACAGGATTTCGAGAAGCGTTGTGTGGCCTTTCAGTTCATACATGCCCGGCCTGTTGACCTGTCCCATAATCAATGCCTTCTGGCTCCTGAACTCCTCAATGAACACCGTCACCTGAGGAGATACAATGTACCCCTCTGAAAGGAGCTGAGCTACCCTCCGCGACACCTGGCTCACAGACAGCCCGGCAACCCTGACCTGACCTATAAGGGGAAATAGTACCGTTCCTTCACCGCCGACCCTGGTTACCGTGGTCAGGTCCGGATGGTCATATACGGTTATCCTCAGGAGGTCCCCGTCGCCGACAACATAGTCCTGTGCACTGGCGACAGAAAAAATCCCGGCGAAAAAAAAGAGAGCTGCAGCTATAAAAAACTGTCCTGTCATTGAAAAAAGCCTTTGTAGTATCTTCTTTCGGTTCATGAGATATTCTACCTCAAATTTCCGGCAGAAGGAAAACTTCCATGCAGGCAGAAAGCGGGCAGCCTTGCATCAGGGCGATCCGATCACCCTGATGAACATCTTGTTGTTTGTGTAATCAAAGGCGGCAAAATTCGAATCCCGTCTTGTATAACTGTAACCTGCGTCGAGCTTCAGCCATTCCTTCGGCTCATACCGCAGAGCGACGTCGGTATTAAAGAGGTTATCCTCCCGCTTCTTTGTTTCATTGTCAAAGGTGAGCAGACCGTCATATGCATCGTTGGCATAGGACAGCTTGACAGTGCCCGTAATTTTGGCAGTAAATTTCTGTGAATAGAGTGCTGTTATGCTGTTGGTTGTCATAAAGTTCGTCGTGGAAATGTCAGTCTCGTTTGTTCTCCTCGACAGGTTCAGCGTCAGAGACGTCTTGGGGGTAAAATGGTGGTCCACTTCAGCTTCATAAATCAGGTCCCTGCTGTCTCCCAACGCAGGGTTGTCAAACTTCTTGAGGCCATAGCCTGCCTTTACAAGGCCTTTTGACTTTGCAGTAACCTCCCAGCGGAGACCACCGAATATATGCTGTTCGCTGCTGCTGGAAAGAACGGACCTGTCATATTCGATGTCAACAAATTCATACTGGGCAAATACTGAAGTCTTCGGGCGGACTTTATAAAAGGCATACCCTGATAAAGAATTATCACTACGGTTTCTGAAATCATCACCTGCCTCTGTATAGCGCACAAGAAAATGCGTATAGTCAAACCTGAGGAGAGTCTTGTCCCCTATCTCATAGCTCAGACTGGGATGGAAATGATTCGTGTAGTACTTATCCAGTGCGCCCGAAAGGCCGCTTCCCCGCAAGGTGTGAGTTTTCAGATACTGATCGGAAATATCAAGCAGCAGGCCTCTTCCGATATTATACTGTAACACCCCTTCTGCTGCGTGGCTGGTCGTATTTTCAGAAGAATACCGCAGATACCTTTCGATGTCCGCCTTATATCCGAGATATGTCTTGACACGCCCCGGGAAAAAAGGGATCAGTCTTGTTGAAGTAGCGCCGCCCGGGGTTATACTCGCGGTCTCGATCTTAGGCAGCCCCTCTTTCGAGAAACCGGCGAAGAGATTGATCCCGGCTGTCAGAACAAGAGCAAAATCGCCTTTTTTGTCTTTGGGGGAGTTGAAAACATTGTCTGTATGATAAATCTCTACGGCTGCAAAGGGATGCCATAAGCGGCTTTTGCGCTCGAATATCTCACCTGTTACCCTGGGACTGCCGACCGGCGGCGCTTCAGGAACCGGTGTTCCGGAAACGGGTCTGTCACTAGCCTGTTCAGCCGATGGGACCAGACCTGTTACCCTGGGACTGCCGACCGGTGGCGCTTCAGGAACCGGTGTTCCGGAAACGGGTCTGTCAGACACCAGAGCCGATGATGGCACCAGAGCCGATGACACCAGAAAGGAATCCTTATACCCTTTCTGTATCAGAGACTCCCTGGATATCCTGGCGTCCTCTCTTTTTTCATAAGAGCCGCAACGGACCTTGAAGGCCTTTTCCTCCTCCTGAACAAGACAGTCGAAGTGGTCTCCCTTTAATCTGTCCGCTGCATTTGCCGCCTTTATATAGGTTGAAAAACTACCGACCTGAACAGACAGCCTTTCGGAGGCAGAGATGCCGCGGGGGAAAAAAAGACCGTGAAGGAGAAAGAATAAAAAAAAAGAGGCGCTTATGCGGGCTATCAGCCGGATGCTATAACCTCGAAGGACTAATTATCAGCCCTCCGCCTCGGGGCCCGCCCGGAAACCCGCCGATTACAGGGCTGGGAGCTCCCGGAGGAGGTGTGTATCCGAGCCCCGGCAGATCTGCCCTCTCTAATATACGCGCGATCTCGTCAGGAATGGCCCCCGCCTCTACAGCGCACCGGGATATTACATCAGCGGTGGCACCTCCCTCAATCGCCCCAAAAATAATCTTTTCCAGTTCACCTTTGGCTTCAATAGAACATTTGATCACATAACAGGCGCTGTGTCCCATGAGTAGGGCGACCCTTACAACGTCACGGGTATCGATCCCTTCCCGGATCGTACTTTTTACAGGCGGGCAGATATCCTTCTGTTCAGCGTATCTCTCGGACAGGACATCTTTCAGCTCAGCGGCAATAACAACATCTGCAAAAATCATAGCAAGGGAAATAACAATCAGTACCGTACCCAACTTCTTCATGTAACCTCCCATCTCAAGCATCCTAACCTTTTGAAAATATTACCAATTTTACACATGCTTTGTCAATAAAAAACTTAACTGCACCATGTCGGTCTCTTTACCGTTCGATGACTTTTTTTGACTCCTCTGATATACTTCTCACAGGGATACACCTGACTGATCGAAAGAGGTACTTACATGAAGTACATATACTATATCATCGGCATTTTCGCGGCGCTGTCTCTCATTATCGGCTACGAACTCTTCAAGACTCCTGCAGCCCCGAAAGATGCCGCACTGATCATAAACGACAGGGTCATTACTTACGATGAATTCAACAGGCTTTTTTCCTCCCAGCCCCCCCATATGCGCGATAAAGATGAATTCATAAACTCTCTGATAACAAAAGAACTCATGATCCAGGAGTCTCAGAAGACAGGCATTGACAGGGAGGAATCCTTCAGAAAATCCATTCAGAACTTCTACGAGCAGTCCCTGATAAAGCTCCTTATGGACAGAAAATTTGCAGCCCCGGACATCGGGGTCAGTGATGATGAACTGAACAGATATATTTCTTTCATGAACAAAAAGCTGCACCTGACCATATTCACGTTTGACAATGATGAAAAGGCAGGAAAAGGAGATCATTCGGCCAGGGAAAGCAGGACGATATATTTTGAAGACCTTTGCAGGGAGATAAGAAACAACGTCATCTCACTGCGCGAGGGCGAGTCTACAAAACCCTTCCGGTACGGCGAAACCTATATCGCAGTGCGGCTGGAGAAAATAGAGCAGGCACCGGCTCAGGCTGTCACCATAGCCGAAAGAGAGAAGATAAAAAAAATGCTCGCCGAAGAAAAGAAGGAACATACCGTCAACGACTGGATCTCTGGTCTCAGGGAAAAGGCGACAGTAAAAATTATGGTCAACGGGAATCATTAGGAGGGCTGCAATGAAAAAAACATGGCGGAGGAGAAACTACTTTATCAAGAAAGAGCTTCAGGGAAAGTATATATTCAGTTTTTTCATCTTCGTGATCGCCGGGAGTTTTTTTTTTACAGCCATCTTCAGCCTTCTCTCAGCCAATACCCTGACTATAGCCTATAAGCATTCCAGCCTCCAGCTCGGTAAGACTCCGATAATATTGCTGACCGAAATCCTTCGAGCCCACTGGATATTCATCATAACAGGGGGGCTGCTGGTTATTCTCATCTCCGTGTTTCTGACCCACAGGTTTGCGGGCCCTGTATACAGATTCGAAAAATCCCTGGAAGAGATGAACAGGGGAAATTTCAGCCTTGAGATCAGGCTGCGGAACAAAGACGAGGCAAAGGAACTTGCCAGCATGATCAACGCGCTCAATGTAATGCTTTCCTCAAGGATAGCCGAACTGCGATCCCTTTCGGATGCAGCATACGACCATCTGGAAAACGCATCCAGGTCGGCAGAGAAGACGGCTGCAGAGGAAGTAGGCAAGGCGATCGTGCTGCAGAGACAGATGAAAGAGATTCTTTCCGGCTTTAGAATAAAAAATGATGTGTAGCCATGCAACTGCGCTGGCTCCCGGTTTTTCTTGTGTTTTTTTCCCTTGGCGTTTCCGCCCGGTCCTCCTTCGGTTTCGAGCTTAAGACACAATACGCGACCATTATCTACGAGAGGGAAGAACTGCTCAGAAAGTTCAACAAGGAAATTTCCCTCGGAAGCCTCTCTTATCTCATGAGACACAAAAAAAGCGTAACGGCAGACGACGAAATAAGGAACAAGCTGGACGTCATTGTCGAACGGGTAGAGGCTATACTGGATATGTTTCCCGGAGACCTGAAGTTCAGGATCGTCCTCCTTTCTTCTGAGAGCGAGGTTCAGAGGATCTACAAGATGAGATACGGAACTGCAGCCGACTACATCGCCTTTTATGCCCCGAAAGACAAGACGTTATATATTTCTGTCGACGACATAAGGCTTGGCGTGCTTGCCCATGAGTTGACCCACGCAGTATTGGATCACTATTTCGGGGTCTCTCCGCCCGTTAAGGTACATGAGGTCCTGGCCCAGTTCGTGGAAACCCAATTGAAGGATTAGGATTAAAGGCTTATGAACAGGGAAACACGGAAGGCGAAACTCCATCAGGAAGAGATGCATAATAAACAGGGCGCATCTCCTTCATTCCGCTATGCGGACCTGCTTTTCTTCGCGCGTTTTGTCAGGCCCTTCTGGAAGGCAGGCGCAGCCGCTCTTGTCCTTAATATCACGGTAACCGGCCTGAAAGCGCTGCTGCCTCTTAGCAGCAAGGTCCTCATAGACTTCGTCATCATGAAGACCGGCTTCGAAAAGATGGACGATTTTCTCTCTTTTTACGGTTTCAGCCATCTCACGGCGCCTCTCAGGCATGCAGCTGAATCACTTCACCTGCTGCTGCTGGGCATCCTTCTCATAGCAGCAACTGCAGGGGCGGCAGGAATACTCCAGAGGCTGCTTATGCTCAGATTCCAGCAGGACCTGACCTTTAACCTGCAGACCTCTCTGTTCGACCGCCTGTTGAGGTTCCCCCTTTCATTTTTCAGGGAACGACAGACCGGCTATCTGATGGCACGGGTCGCAGATGATGTAAACAGTCTGCAATACCTGTTTTCGCTGGGAATATCGGACGTCGCAACAAAGGTCTTCTATCTTGTCTTCGGTTTATCCGTATTGGTCATGCTCAGCATGAAACTGACGCTGATAGCCATCGCTGTGCTGCCCCTTTATGCTGCCATTAATTACTTTTTCTCCGGAAGGATCAGAGACATCAGCCTGCATGAGCGGGAGCAGGCGGCACAGGTATCAAGGGATCTCCAGGAAGTCCTGTCGGGTGTTGAAGTTGTGAAATCCTTTACAACAGAAGACAGGGAAGTGTTGAAGGTCACAGGGAAGATGAGGAAAAACCTGCAGACAAGAACAAGAGGAATGGTGCTCACACTGCTTTCCGGCTCTTCAGCGCAGGGTATACAGCTACTGTCGACCCTTCTGATTATGTGGTTCGGCGCGCACGAAATCCGTGACGGCGCCATGACGATCGGCGACTATGTCGCTTTCACCACATATATCGTCTTTCTCACGGCTTCGGTCAATACCCTGTCCATGTTCCACCTGACGCTTCAGCCTGTCCTGGCCTCTCTCTCCAGGATCCTTGAGATCTTCAGGATCGCCCCTGAGTCCGGGGAAGAAGATGAGGCAGAGGCATTGCCGGCGCCTGATGCGATTCCCGGCGTTATCCGCTTTGACCACGTCTCGTTCTCTTACAGGGAAGGGATCCCTGTGCTCCGCGACGTCAGTTTTACCGCAAACCCCGGAGACGTCATAGCACTTACCGGTCCGAGCGGCTCAGGCAAAACAACGGTTGTAAATCTGCTGCTCAGATTTTTTCCCCCGGATTCCGGCTCCATATTACTGGATGGACACAACCTCAACAGGCTGCCTGCAAAATGGCTGAGAGGTCGCATTGGCATCGTCTCCCAGGAGGTCTTCCTCTTTAACGATACGGTGGTCAATAATATCCGGTACTCCTCACCCGGGGCCTCCGGGGAAGAGATCATCCGTGCTGCGAAGATGGCAAACATACACGATGAGATCGAAGGGTTGCCGGACAGATATGAAACCTTGATCGGGGAAAGGGGAATCCGGCTATCTGCAGGACAGAGGCAGCGGATCTCTATCGCGCGAGCATTCCTGAGAAATCCGTCTATCCTTATCCTGGATGAGCCTACGTCTGCAGTCGATGCATCGGCAGAGAAACTCATCAGGGAAGCTATAGGAAAACTGGCAAAGGACCGGACAACGTTCATTATCTCGCATCGTCATACGAGTCTTGATATGGCAAACAGGGTATTAGTGCTCGATCACGGACGGTTAGTCGAAACAAAAAGCTGTGATTCCTGAAAATACTGTGAACCGCGTTTCACGACACTTCGATTAATTTATCCTTTATCAGATCACGAACAAATGCAAGGACATCAGTCTGCAGTTGTCCGGGTTCCGAATCATATTCCTCTCCCAGCTCCCTGATAATGTCCTGAAGACGGTTCTTCCCGTCAACCTTGTCCCATATGGCCGCCCCCAGTTCATTAAGGTTAAAAACAGCGTCAGTATCTTCGGAAGAGGATATCATGGGGACAAGGATATACTCATCCTCTATCTTTCTGAATACGATGTTCCCGCTTTTCCTCGGGATGCTGTCCATGGTCAGATCCATGCTCAATCCTAAAGCCGAAATCCTCTAAAAGTCAATTTCGCCATCTCCTTTGACCCGAAGGAGCATGCACTTATGACGGAGCGCCGGAGGATATGTTGACATGGCTGAAAATTGCCGCTTAATATAAAGACATGTACGTTATAGGACGGGATGAGTTTGCGGCACTGGCATCAGAGGTACTGAAAAGGGGCAAAAACCTCTCATTCATTGCGCAGGGCGCAAGCATGTCTCCTTTCATAAAGAGCGGAGACACGCTGAAGATAAAACCTCTTAAGGGAACGCCCGGAGTCGGCGACATTGTCCTGTTGAAAGATGGTGCCGGACGCTCGGTAGTCCACAGGATAACTGGAAAAACAAAAGACGGGATCATAACACAGGGAGATGCAAACTCCTTTGACGACGGCCTTGTCACATGCGATAATCTCCTCGGCAAGGTATATAAGGTCTCTGGCAGAGGTTATACTTTTCACCTCCGGTTTCCGTTCAGCTACTTTATCGCAAAAGGCATCCTGTCACCAAAGAAGTTTTCGGGATCTCCTCTCATCCTCAGCCTTCTGAAAAAAATCGCTGACTTTCTCGGTTAAGGCAAAAGGTATCGGGATAATTGAATTGACAGATCCACTTACTTTTCACTAAGATTATCAAGACGAAATTCTATACCTTTATAGGGGGGACACATGACAAAGGCAGATCTTATTGAAAAAATGGCAGAGGCATCAGGATGTACAAAGGCATGCGCAGGCAAGGCACTTGACGGGGCGATCGAGGCGATAACAAAGGCTGTAAAGAAGGGCGACAAGGTAGCACTGGTCGGCTTCGGCACGTTCTCGCTCTCCAAGAGGAAGGCCCGAAAGGGAAGGAACCCACAGACAGGCGCCACCATCAAGATCGCAGCCAGGAAGGCACCCAAGTTCGCAGCAGGCAAGGCGTTCAAGGATGCGGTAAACAAATAGCAGAGTTATCTTTATAAGACAGAAAGCCCGGCAGAGAAATCTTCCGGGCTTTTTTTATTGAAGACATCTGGCGAGGGTTTGTGCATTTCACCCGCTACTTGACGCGATACAGGAAATGCAACGGCAGTGGCCGTGAAATAATCGTTGCCTCATGTATAAAAAGGGCCCGGTCAGCCGAAAATGGGCTGATAGCTAAAAAGTCTGCAACTCGCACACTGCGTTGACAAGCCACTCATAGTTCGATAGCATTTGCCTGGGGGCGGAGGAGGAGAAGGATTTCATGAAAAAAATATTCTTTCTTATATTCGCAGGCTTGTGCGCGTTGACCGGATATAGTCATGCCGGTCCCTGCTCTGCAACACTGGTGTCCGGTCCCGGAGGGCTATCCGTACGTCTTCCGGCAATCAGTGTGGGCAGTGAATCATATTCTGCTGATCTGACTTATGTGCCGGCTGATGACGGTCGTTACCGGTTCACTGTGGAAAATCTGCAGGCCGGGCTGCCTTCGTGTGGCTTATCTGCTGCAACAATATTCGGCGATGGGCCCAACATCGATGTCCTTGTCCCGGACCTTGATCTGAACAGCGTGTCATATTGGATAAAGTTCGTATATTCTCCGAGTACCGATGGAAGGATCTGGTTGTCTTTGTTGAACTTCGGACAGAATTTCCCTAAAGGAGATATTGCCGGAACAACTGTTTATCATGCCACGACTGCCGAAAGGAAGTATTCCTACTATCATTACATCCCGGCATCGGCGCTGCGGAGAAATCCGGTCAGGGTGTTGCTCTATACACACGGCAGCGGAAAGATCGACACC
>JACRHE010000084.1 GCA_016217695.1 Nitrospirota bacterium
ATTGCAGTCAAGAAGGAAGACATCTATCAAAGCGTCGAGCAGAGGATAGTTGGCGATGAGAGGTTTGTAGATGAAGTCAAGGCACAATGTGATCTGAAGCTGGAGCGTACGAAGAGACAGAGGGCGTATTCTTTAGATGAGATTGCAGCAGGGATTAGCAGATATCAGGGGGTGATGGTTGAACAGATGAGACGCAAGGGGAAAGAGCGTGAGGTTGCCCTGGCAAGAAAGCTCTTCAGTCTGACTGCTAAAGAATATGGCTATAAGGGAACGGAAATATCCGGGTATCTGAGAAAGGACCCTGCAGTGATAACTAGATATATTAAGTTTAAGGCGGAGTTGGAAGGTGATATGGAGCGTTGTTTTCATTTAATCGGCGGGAATGTCAATAGGCAAGTCTGACCCCAAACCCACCCGGTGAGACAGTTTCTCGAAATGGAGTTCAAGAAACATCCGGCGGTCTCGGCCATCTTAAAAAACGACCCCCCTGTATTTACTTCGAATCACGCGCCTTTTTTCCCGTTGTAGCCAATTGCAGCCTGGCCTGTCTGATCACTCAGGGCTCTTCGCAGCCACCCTTGAGCTTCCTGAAAACGCTCTTGTCAAACTTCATGACCGTGCAGCCCTTTTCAGGCGGAGCCTTTAATTATTTCAACCTGGAGATGAACTCGCGGGCGGTCTTCATGGTGTCCTCCACTGTGGTTACCCTGTGCAGCAAGCCCCTGTTATAGCCGGCGATATCAGTTTATTCTGCCGGGCGCACAACGGGACGATGATGAGTCAGTTGACTTGTTCACGATGTCCGTATTGACAGAAAAGTTAAAGAAGACTAATATAGTCCTGAATAAGTTAATTCAGTTTAATATCAGCTGCTGTCACGATCACCGGATTATCAATATCCGGAAGCAGCAACAGGAGGCAGACATGGCAATAACATGGTCGGAGGAGCTGGCAACAGGAGTGGCTCTCATCGACGCGCAGCATCAGGAACTTTTTTTGAGGATCAATAAGCTTCTTGAGGCCTGCAATCAGGGCAGGGGCCGCAATGAGGTCGGATCAGTAATAAAATTTCTTGAGGTCTATGTAATCGCGCATTTCGCAGAGGAAGAGCAGCATATGATCAATTATCATTACCCGGCCTATCGCGATCACAAGGCACAGCATACGGAGTTTATGGAGAACTTTGCGAA
This sequence comes from Nitrospirota bacterium, assembly GCA_016217695.1. GTDB lineage: Bacteria > Nitrospirota > Thermodesulfovibrionia > Thermodesulfovibrionales > UBA6898. The sequence continues at coordinate 1,191 of JACRHE010000084.1, forward strand.
ACTGAAGGGCCTGATCGATTCAGAGGGTGTAGGACTGACAGCCGTAATCAGTACGAATCATCTGGTTGTTGAATGGCTCAAAAATCATATCCGCAAAATCGACAGGGCTCTGGGCGAATTTCTCAGGGCCAGGACAGTGTCTGTGGCTTCGGCAAGGAAGGACCCTTAAGAGTCCGCCCGGTGTATTTCCGGAATCATAGCGCAGTGAGAAAGATCCTCTTCATTGTTGAGGCGTCATGAGAGTCTGTGAAATATAGGATACATAAGCGAATAGCCGGCCGACTCCTGCTCGTATGGCTGGGGCTGTCGGTCATAACTGCAACAGCAGTCTTCTTTGTCGAGCTTGGGCATGTTAACGAGCATGTCATGCCGGCCGCCCTGAACAGGGCCGGAAAACTTTCGGAGCAATACCGTGCCTATTATCATGAGCCGAGCGGAAAGGCTCTGGGCATTGTTGGGGAAAGCATCCGCACCCAGCTTTCGAGGCTGCATTTTGTTCTTGCCGAGATCTACTCGCGGAATAAGGACCTGCTGATCCGCGAGGTAATACCCGAGATGAGAGACAGGGTCGGCTCGCTCGAAGCCAAAGAACATGATTACATGATGACGGACAAGGCCGTCTGCAGAAGGTTTTTCGACAAAGGCGAGATCTTTTTGAAGATCGTGGTGCCGATTCTGGATAGTGATGACAAGACGATCATCGGCTATTTTGAAGGCATATGCCTTGTAGATCCGGAAACCATGTCCGAAATCAGATCAAGGATGATAACCTCTGTGCTTATGGTTTTTTCGGTCATCTTCGCGCTGACCCTCGCCATCTATCCGATCATTATCAATCTCAATAAAGACCTCCTGAGACTCTCAGGGGATCTTTCCGACTCAAACCTCGGCCTCCTCGTGGTCCTGGGAAGCGCGGTCGCAAAAAGGGACAGCGAGACCAATACCCACAACTACCGTGTGGCCATATATGCAATACTGCTTGGCGAAAAGGTCGGCCTCCGATATGACCAGATGCATGGACTTATAAAGGGGGCGTTTCTGCATGACGTAGGGAAGATTGCGATCAGGGACAGCGTGCTTCACAAGCCGGGCAGTCTCACAATGGAGGAGTTCGAGGAGATGAAGTCGCACGTGCGCCACGGCGTCGAGATCCTGGAAAAATACACGTGGCTTGAAGACGCGCTGGACATTGTAGGCTGCCACCATGAGAAATATGACGGCACTGGTTATCCTTCAGGCCACTTTGGGGAAAACATACCTCTTAAGACGCGGATCTTTTCCATTGTGGACGTATTCGATGCCCTGACATCAAGGAGGCCTTATAAGGATGCCTTTCCCTTCGATGATGCGATTGAGCACCTTAAGGACGGCAGCGGCAGGCATTTTGATCCAAAGATACTTGAAAAATTCCTCCTCATCTGCGGCCCCCTTTACAACGAGCTAAAAGCTGCGGATGAGGCTTATCTGCATTCGCGGATGTCCTCTCTCGTGTCCAACTACTTCAGTACCCGCTAAGCGCATTGAGGGCCACAGCCTACTTCCGCAAAAAGGATATCCCTCGTCAGCTTCAATGAAAAAACTCGATGCGGCTTTAATAAAAAAAAGGGAAGGGCATATGCCCTTCCCTTTAGCGCCTCGTCTGAATATTTTATGCGGCTTAGATATCGAAATAGAGGAAGAACTCGAATGGATGGGGGCGGAGTCTCAGTGCATCCACTTCATTCTTTCTCTTGTAAGCAATCCATGTGTCTATCGCATCCTGTGTAAAGACATCGCCCTTAAGCAGGAACTCATGGTCTGCCTCGAGCGCATTGAGGGCCTCATCAAGGCTGCCTGGCATGGTCGGAACAGATGCCAGCTCTTCAGGCCCGAGATCATAGATGTCCTTGTCGAGCGGCTCGCCAGGATGTATCTTGTTTTCGATACCGTCGAGTCCTGCCATCAGCATGGCCGAGAAGGCGAGATAGGTATTGCATGACGGGTCAGGGAACCTCACCTCTATCCTCTTCGCCTTGGGGTTTGCCGAGTAGGTCGGAATCCTGATCGATGCAGAACGGTTTCTTGCAGAGTATGCAAGGTTGACCGGCGCCTCAAAGCCGGGGGTC
>JACRHE010000085.1 GCA_016217695.1 Nitrospirota bacterium
GAAAGGGGGCTTGCGCCTGCCCGGTATGCTGATGATTAAGGAAATATCACCGCAAGGTATCCGTTTAATCCTAACGGCTCGCCCGACGGCATAGCTGCTCTTTGTTCTCAGGATGGAAGGCATCTCGCAATCATGCCCCATCCTGAACGCACTTTCCTGAAATGGCAGTGGGCATGGATGCCTGAGGACTGGCAGAAGGAGCTCAAGGCATCTCCCTGGATTAAGATGTTTCAGAATGCGCGCATATGGTGCGAAAAGGCTTAAGGTTTGAATTAATAGCCGGGAGGGCGGGATTGGAGACAATATTTTCGCTCATTCTCGGTCTTCGACCTCCGAGGTATTTGGCCTCTTTTATTTAAAATTATATACTGTCTGAGTATCTGCCAAATAAAGCCGCTCAAATATTATCTCCAGTCCGCATTATTGATTCCTGCATAACTAATGACCTATCTTTTGTCACTCCCGCTTGTCGGGAGTCCTTCCCGTGGAAAGATTCTCGCCGACCAATCCAAAATATTCTGATTTTGCTGGCGTGCCGAAAAAACTGTTCGTTAGTACTGGGCATTTTTTTATATGAGTTTGCAATGTCTGCACGGATTAAACAAGATGATCTGCCGACAACGAGCGCTTACGAAAAGTTTTTGAGGCATTGCCAGCGAAATAATCGGTGTTTCGAAGGCTAATTGAAGGAATGCACGCAGATCGTCAGCGGAAGTGTCTCGGCAATATGCATGAAGCTTCCCATATGAACAATGCCGGGCCTGGGGATGCCGTCAACTTCCATATTGAGCCTAACGCAGTATTCCGTTCCTTTCGGCTGAACCCTGAAATCGAATCCCCTGATATCTCCTCTTACCTCAAAGCTCTCAACGTCCCGTCTTCTGTCGACATTGAAGGTGTCGTCCCGCAGGTCGAATTTAAAAAAGATATCATCCCTTTTGTGCCTGACATCGCTGAGCGGACCTATGTTGATCTTTCTGACGTCGGCGGTTATGCCGTTTTCGACGCGGATACTGCCGGTGATAACAGGTTCCACGGGTACCGGCAGTCTCGGCCTGTCGAGCTTTTCAGCCATACGCACATGCCAGAGGTTGCCGATCCTCCAGATATAGAAACCTCCCTGGACACGCATGTCGAGATTAGGCTTGCCTATGACATACTGATCGTATGGAAAGGTGGTATCTCTGGGGAACTTCGGACGCTTTCCATCAGGCTCATCCACGCCGGCGAGCGTGGCACATGAGGTCACAAGAAAGAGAAAGGCAAAAAGTAATATGGCGCGTCTGATATGTAGCTCAAAGTGCATTTGGATTCCTTAATTATAATGAAAGCATTTTATCCGCATCCTGTCAAGCAGGTATAACCGCCCATCCTGTTCAAATTGGAACGGATTTGCCACAAAACCTCTTGGCTGGTATAGTGGTAGAAAATGTTGTAAAGGAGGAGGGGCCATGGAACGAGACATTACCGGAGTCAATATCGAACAGATGAAGGGAAGGTTCGGCAAACCAGTGAAGACTCTGTTACTTTTTGTTATCGCGGCGATTGTGCTGCTGATAATGAATCCCTTTGTGATAGTCGGGGCTGGAGAAAGGGGTGTGGTTCTGAATTTCGGAGCTGTCCAGCCCGTGGTGTTTGACGAGGGTATTCATTTCAGGATTCCGATAATGCAGCGGATCATAAAACTAGACGTGAAGGTGCACAAGTCAGAGACAGGGGCTGAGGCGGCCTCAAAGGACCTGCAGGATATACGCTCTACCATAGCGGTGAACTATCATATTCTCCCGGAAAAGGCCAACTGGGTTTATCAGAACATAGGAATTGAGTTCAAGGAGCGTGTTATTGACCCAGCTGTGCAGGAAGTGGTCAAGGCAGCGACAGCTAAATATAATGCAGTTGAACTCATCACCCAGAGGGAAAAGGTGAGGGGCGAGATCAAGGACCTGCTGAAAAGCAGGCTTATGACCTATAACATCGTGGTCGATGACTTTTCGATAGTGAACTTCAAATTCTCGCAGCAGTTCGAGCTGGCGATCGAGGCAAAGCAGACAGCAGAGCAGTTTGCCCTGAAGGCGCAGAGGGACCTCGAGAGGATAAAGATCGAGGCAGACCAGAAGGTCGCCAGCGCAAAGGCCGAGGCCGAGTCGCTGAGGCTGCAGAAGGAAAACGTGACCCCTCAGATGATACGGTTAAGACAGATAGAGGCGTCGATGAAGGCTATCGATAAATGGGATGGCCACCTGCCGAAGTTCAACTCAGGCGCTGTTCCTTTTATCGATGTTAAGAGCTTTGAGAAAGAATAGGGTTATTGTCCGTTCCTGGCTCATGCCCTGAATTCGCGGTAACTTTATTCTCCCCTTGACAACCTGTGTTGAGGCATGGTATTACATATCGGCCTTTTTAGGTCTCCTATACTCCTTAAGGAGGAACTCTTCAACATGGGTCTTGCAACGTTTAAAGGCGGCATACATCCGCCTGATAAAAAAACATTATCAGCAGGCAGTTCCATCTCTGAAACAAAGCCGCCCAAGATTGTCGTCATCCCTTTGAGCCAGCATATCGGCGCGCCCTGTAATCCTGTTGTCTCCATAGGACAGGAGGTCAGGAAAGGACAGGTGCTGGGTGAGCCCGCAGGTTTTGTCTCTTCGCCTGTGCATGCCTCCGTGTCAGGTAAGGTGGTGGCAATAGGTGAATTTCCTAATGCGATGGGCAGGATGGTCAATTCCATAGTTATAGAGAACGACTTCAGGGAGGAGTGGACAGCACTGAAAGACTCTCCTGATTATATGAGCCTCTCTCCTGAGGAGCTGAGGGAGAAGGTCAAGGCAGCAGGAATCGTCGGCATGGGAGGGGCGGCATTTCCGACATCAGTAAAGCTCTCCCCTCCGAAAGAAAAACCGATAGACGCTGTCCTTATCAACGGGGCCGAGTGTGAACCGTACCTGACTGCCGATTACCGGCTCATGATCGAGAAATCCTCTGAGGTGGTTGAAGGCCTCAGGATTCTGATGAAGATCCTCGGTGTTCAGAAGGGGTACATCGGCATAGAGAATAACAAGCCTGATGCGGTTGCAAAGATGAAAGAGGCTGCAGCAGGCTCAGAAAATATCAAGGTGCTTGCCCTTGAGGTCAAATATCCCCAGGGCGCAGAGAAGATGCTCATCAAATCGATCCTCGGGCGCGAAGTGCCGCCGAGGGCCCTGCCGATGGATGTCGGCGTTGTTGTTCAGAATGTAGGTACGGCGCTGGCCGTCTACGAGGCCGCACGTTACGGCAAACCCCTGATCGAGCGGGTTGTGACGGTTACAGGCGAAGGCGTACGGCAGCCCAGGAATCTTATGGTCAGGATCGGGACAAAGGTCTCGGACCTCATCGATGAATGCGGCGGCTTTACCGAAGGCGTTGCAAAGGTGATATCCGGCGGCCCTATGATGGGGTTTGCGCTGGGGGGACTTGATGTTGCGGTGACAAAGGGCACCTCCGGAATTCTTGTCATGCCTGAGGAGGTCGTCTCCCACACAGAGGAGTTCGGTCCATGCATAAGGTGCAGCAGGTGCATCGACATATGTCCGATGGGACTCATGCCGTCGATGCTTAGTGTGCTTGCGGAAAGGGGACATTATGAGGACGCCAGGGAATACAACCTTTTTGACTGCTTCGAGTGCGGTTCCTGCGCGTTTGTCTGTCCTTCCAAGAGGCCGATCGTTCAACTGGTAAGATTGGCGAAATCCATGGTAAAGCCTTAAGGAGAGTTTAATGGAGGCATTGAAAAAAGAACATCAGTTAATAGTGTCGGTCAGCCCTCATGTAAAAAGTGAGGAGACGACGAGCCGCATTATGTGGACGGTCAGCCTGGCGCTTCTGCCGGCGTTCCTTGCCGGCGTTTATTTCTTCGGTCCGAAGGCCCTGCTGATTACGGCAGTCTGTATCGTCAGTTGTATGGTTTTTGAGAATCTTTATATGAAAATTGTCGGGAAAAAACCTGTTGCCGGTGACGGCAGCGCTTTCCTGACCGGTCTGTTACTCGGGATGAACATGCCCGCATCCCTCTGGTCCTTCTCGCCATTTACGGCGCATGTGCCTGTCATCGCCTCCTTTGTAGCTGTCGTAATCACAAAACAGCTGTTCGGGGGGCTGGGTTTCAACGTCTTCAATCCGGCGCTGATCGGCAGGGCCTTTGCCCTGATCTCCTGGCCGAAGGCCATGACGATATGGAACGAGCCTACTGCAGCACTGCTTGCGATGGATGCGAAGACTACGGCAACACCTCTGGGCATACTGAAAGAGGAAGGTGTGGCAAAGCTGTTAGAGGTGTTTGGTGACAAGATGAGCCTTTATCAGCATCTCCTGACCGGAAACAGAGCCGGTTCTATAGGTGAGACATCTGCCATCGCCTTACTGATAGGCGGGCTCTTCCTGCTCGCAAAGAGATATATAAGCTGGCATATTCCGGTATCGTTTCTTGCCACTGCCTCGGTCATTGCCTGGGTATTCGGCGGCAAGGGTGCGCTTTTTACCGGCGACCCGGTAGTACACCTTTTGAGCGGCGGCATGATGCTCGGCGCATGGTTTATGGCAACGGATTATGTGACATCACCTTCCATGAGAAAGGGACAGATCGTCTTCGGCATAGGCTGCGGTTTTCTTACGATGCTCATAAGGCTGAAGGGCGGATTTCCCGAGGGTGTCATGTTCGCGATACTTATCATGAACTGCTTTGCTCCCCTGATCGACCGCGGCTTTCAGGCAAAGGTCTTCGGTGCCGTGAAGCAGGATAAGGCAAAGGAGGCGACGAAATGACCGGCAAGGACATTTTCAAGATAACCTTAAACCTCGTCATCGTGTATCTCGTCGGCGGGTTCATACTTGCCTTTGTATACGCAAACGCATCGCCAAAGATATTCAGAAACAACGAGAAGGCAGAGCAGGACGCATTAAAGATCCTGATCCCCGGCGCTGACTTCAGGAAACTTGGAGACTGGACGATCCATGATAAGCATGCCAAATACTTCGAGGCCCAAAAAGGCGGCGAAACCGTCGGGTACATTATTCAGTCTTTCGGCAAAGGGTACTCAAGCTATATCAACACCTTCATTGCCGTTGACAGGGACTTCAAGGTCCAGAAGATCAATATCCTCGGTCATGCCGAGACCCCGGGACTGGGAGATGAGATCGAGACCGATTCCTTCAAGAACCAGTTCGCGGGCAAGGACATCGAACATCTGAAAGTTCTGAAGACGGAGACCACGGAATATATCCAGGCCATATCAGGGGCGACGATCTCAACCCGTGCCGTTTCCGAAGACGCCGTAAAAAACGGTGTGGCCTTTCTCATAAAGACAATCAAGGAAGGAGGCAATAAGGATGTCCAGCACCAGCACAACTAGTCTCAAGGATCTGTTTCTTAACGGGATTATTAAAGAGAACACAATCTTCAAGCTCGCGCTGAGCCTCTGCCCTTCGATAGCTGTTACGAACAATCTGAAGAACGGGATATTTATGGGACTGGCAGTACTGTTTGTCCAGACTATGGTGAACCTCACCATCTCCCAGATGAGAAAGATCATCGAACCGAAGGTGAGGCTGCCGATCTTCATGCTCGTCATTTCCGGCTGGGTCACGATAACCCAGATGCTGATGGCCGCTTTAGTCACGGACGTTTATGCCAATGTAGGGCTCTATATTGCACTGATCGTTTCCTTTGCGTCTATCCTGGCAAGGGCGGAGATGTTCGCGTCCAAAAACAGCATTGTCCCTTCCATGGTTGACGGTCTTGGCATGGGTGTCGGGTTTTTGTTCGCGCTTACGGTGATCAGCTTCTTCAGGGAGCTGGTCGGCAGGGGAACACTTACTGTTCCCACGGGACTGGCGACCCAGCATGTCTTTACCTTTATCAGTACAAAGCCCGTCCTGATAATGGTTCTGCCTGCAGGCGGGTTCCTTGCGGTGGGCATTCTGATGGCGTTTTTCAACTGGATTGATGCGCGGTATATGAAAAAGGCCGCTCACGCGTCGCACTAAGGAGGAATTGAGAGATGAACAGCGAATTCACAAAACTCTTCGAGTTGATCATATCAGCATCACTCATAAATAATTTTGTTTTTACACGGTTTCTCGGCCTCTGCATCTTCTTCGGTGTTTCCAAAAAGATGGAGACAGCCGTCGGCATGAGCATCACATTTACTTCGGTCATGATGATCAGCGCAGCACTCAGCTGGGTTGTCTTCTCATATTTGATGGTCCCGCTGGGTATTACATTTCTTGAGATTATTGTCTTCATCGGCATTATCGCCGGTCTGGTGCAGGCATCTGATACGATCATGAGAAAGGTATCTCCGGGTCTTTACTACAAACTCGGCATTTACCTCGCCCTGATCTCGACAAATTGCATCATCCTTGCTGTTCCGCTTGTGAATGCAGGAGAAAAATACACCTTTATTCAGAGCCTTGCCTTTGGTTTTGGCTCGGGCTTGGGCTTTGCGCTTGCATTGATCATTATGGCAAGCATCCGCGAAAAGCTTGAGCTTGCCGACGTCCCTGTCCCTTTCAGGGGCCTGCCGATGGCCTTTGTGATAACCGGGCTTATTGCCCTGGCATTTACAGGATTCTCAGGATTGATTACGTTATAATAAAGCAGACGGTTTAGACTAATCGTGCCGGTTTTCAGGATGAAGAGCCGCATGAATAAGCGACACTGACACTAACAGTAAGGAGTTTGGAATGACATTCAAAAGCTTAAAGATAAAGATGACGGGACCGGCAATTCTTATCCTGGTCGTCCTTTTTGCCACTATAGCATATGCCGGCGTTGGAGGCGGGGTCGAGGCAAAGGAAAAGGTCGACTTTATCCCGCTCGTTAAGTGGACCCTCATATTCCTTGCAGGGATCGGCGCTGTCTTCGGCATGGGACTTGCCATTGCGGCAAAACGGTTTGCGGTCCGGATCGACCCCCGTGTTGAAAAGGTGGTGGACGTGCTTGCCCATGCACACTGCGGCGCCTGCGGTTATGCCGGATGCGAGCAGTATGCCGAGGCGGTTGTAAACAACCCTGATGTGTCTCCCAACCTCTGCATACCGGCAGGAGCAAAGGGCGCGGAGGCTGTAGCCCTTATCACCGGCAAGAAGGCCGAGATAAAGGAGCCCCAGTTTGCGCGGATCATGTGCCAGGGGTCTACCGGCAAGTCAAGAAGGAAGTTCAAATACGAGGGAGTTATTGACTGCAGGGCTGCAGTGCTTGCAGGAGGTGGGGACAAGTCCTGTGCATACGGCTGCCTCGGTTACGGCACGTGTTCAAGGGTCTGCCCTTTTGACGCCATCACCATGAGCAAGGACGGCCTGCCGGTCGTTGATATCACGAGATGCACAGGCTGCAGAAAATGCGAGCAGGCATGCCCCAAGAGGGTCATAGAGGTCCTCCCTGCCTCAAGACAGGTCCTTGTAACATGCCATTCGAAAGACAAGGGCGGAGATACCCGCAAGCACTGTGATATCGGATGTATAGCCTGCGGCATATGTGTCAAGGTATGTCCTTTTGACGCCCCTTCCGTGACGAATAATTTCTCAAGGATAGATATAGACAAATGCAGGGTCTGCGGTCTCTGCGTACCGAAATGCCCGACAAAGGCGATCTCAGACTTTATACCTTCCCGGCCGAAGGCCTTTATCATGGATAACTGCATCGGCTGCCAGATATGCGCGAAGGTCTGCCCTGTCGACGCTCCCTCCGGAGAGCAGAAGAAGCTGCACGTGATCAATAAGGATATATGCATAGGGTGCGGCATATGCACGGCCAAGTGTCCTGTGCAGGCCATTGACGGCACATTCAATGCGCAGGAGGTCTTTGCAGCAGCAGCGGCAAAGAAGGCGAAGAAGGTAGAAGCGGCTTAACAGGCGGTTATCAATCGGAAGGCCCTCTTTTTGAGGGCCTTTTTTTTATATATATACTTATCGACTCAATTCTTCCGACCCCCACCTTTTCAAATTGACCTCCGGAAAAAATGGGATAATCCCTTCAGTCTCGACAACCGGCCTTAAGTTTAAATTTGGCGTAGCTATGGGGTCAGACCTGTTTATTGATATAAATGTTGAATACTGATAGACTTTGGCCATGGCGAGAAAACCGAGAATAGAATACGAGGGGGCTTTTTACCACGTAATATGCCGTGGCAACCAAAAGCAGAAGATATTCAAGGATGCAGAAGACTACGCCAAATATCTGGACCTGCTCCGCAGATACAAGACTCAATGCCGGTGTTTTCTTTATTCATATGTGCTTATGAACAATCACGTGCACCTTTTAATCGAGACACAGGCGGTTCCTCTTTCTAAGATACTTCAGGGGGTAAGCCAGAGCTATACACAGTACTTCAACAGAAAGTACAGGACAGTTGGTCACCTGTTTCAGGGTAGATACAAGGCTATACTCTGCGACAAAGACGAATACCTGCTGGCCCTTATCAAATACATGCATCTCAACCCCGTAAGGGCAAAAATAGTAAAGGACCCTGCAGAGTATCACTGGAGTGGGCACCGAAGCTATGCAGGTAAGAAAGATAAGCAGGGTCTCATAGACACTGATCAGGTGCTGAGGATGTTCTCGGAGGACAAGGCGGCGGCAAGGAGACGTTACAAAGAGTTTATGGGCGACACCGTATCGGTAAAAAAAGAGGACATATACAGCACCGTAGACCAACGGATACTTGGAGATGAAAGCTTCGTTGACAGAGTGCAGGAGCACTATGACGCGGAAAAGATAGAAGGCAAAAGGACGAAGGAGTATACCCTTAAGGAGATAGCCTCAGTAGTGGAAGGAGTTTTGGAGGTTAGTCTTGAAGAGATGAGGGGGAAAGGCAAGGACAGGCAGATATCAAAGGGGAGGCAGTTGCTAAGTGTTGTGGCAAGGGAGTATGGCTATAAATGCAAAGAGATAGCCGAATATATGCGGAAAGACAATTCCGTGGTGACAAGATATTTGAGTGAGAAGGAGAATCTCAAAGGGGCAATTGGAAAAGTGATGGAAAAGCTGAAAGAGGCGAGGACTAATGTCAATAAACAGGTCTGACCCCATGGGGCTTTCTCCCATGGGGCTTCTCTCTCGAAGGAAATGAGATATAAGAATATCGGATATGGCCAATGTGTAACTTTCTTGGAGCGATGTTTATTGATGCTCATAATTATTTCGCTATGTTTAATCAGCTGCGAAAGGCGCTCTCGCCCTAAAGATACGCTCACTTTCGATGACTATATAGACATGGCTCAAAACTCGCTTCGGGAAGGCGACATGGATAAAGCAATTGACTATTACAATAGAGCTTTGATCATTAAACCTAAAGATGCAGCGACGCAGTACACGCTGGGAGAAATTTACTATCGAGAATGGTCTGATTCGCTTGAAGCATCTCAACGAAAGCAACTGCATCATTTATTCAATAATCCCCAAGAAAGCCAGCCCAAGGAGAATATGAAGGAACTTCAGAAATATGGGTTGAAAACCGAATATGAGGGGTTGGCTTATAGCCATTTTAAAGAGGCTATTGAGTATGATCCTGCGAACTGGCGGGCACGATTATTTATTGCAGGTAGCTACATGACAAATAAGCAATATCAAGAGGCTATTAAAGAGTATAAGAAGGTCATAGAACTAAATCCAGAATATATTTCTGTGTATGGCTCATTAGGGCGCGCATATTTGGGAGCTGGTTCTTACGATCTTGCAGTAGAAAGTCTAAACAAGGCTATTCAACTCGATCCAAATAATGATTATGATTACTATTCCCTTGGGATGGCTTACAGAAATCTGAATAAGGGTGACAAAGTATATGATGTAATGATGAAACTGAAAGCTATGAAATCGCCCTATTACGATGAATTGAGGCTCGGCATTTTTCAGTGATAAGAGGACTCCTCACTTGAGCTGCGGGGGAATGCTGATTGATGGACTATTGGGGGGCCGCAGTTGCATACGGTGCATAAGTGTTGGAAATATGGAAACGAGAGGAAGGAATGAATAACAACCGAACAATCAGGGTCGCGATAATGGCATCTTTGATGCTCATCGCCCTGTTGTTCGCTCTCTCAACTCTTGTCTTTGCCGCTGACCCCATCGGAAGCTGCGCATTGCACGTCCTTGGCGTCGGGCTCACCGCCGACCCGTCACAGCAGAACGCCCCGGTGAACACCAAGATGGTCCTTCCCAACGTGGACTTCGGAGGCGGCATCGGCACACCAGAGGACTTCCTCGTAGTTGCCGAGCTCACCGGCCCCGGCATAACCAACCCCATCCGCATCTCAGCCCGGCCGGGCGCACAGCTCATCATCCCTCCTCTCCCGCAGGAGGGGACCTACATCCTCGACAAGATAAGGCTCATGAAGGCGGCCAGGACGGTATGACAGATGAATAGAATGACCATTAGAGACATAATGCGGTTACGCCAGTCCTATTGGCAATTGTTGGGGCTGGCATATCTTCTTCAACTTGAGAGGCTCATAGCGATAACCGATGCCTCGGGCACGACGAGCTATGAGTATTCGCCGAAGGGTCAGGTGACCAGAGAAGCGAAGGTCATAGACGGAGTCACATATACGTCACAGTACAGCTACAACCTCAATGGGGACGTAACAAGCATTACCTATCCTGCGGGAAGGGTTGTTGATTACAGTTATGCTTCCGGATTAATGAGCGGTGTGACGACCACGGCAGGAGGAACTACGACCGCTCTTGCCTCCAATATCCAGTATCAGGCCTTTGGAGGGATCAAGTCCTTGGTTTACGGGAATGGGTTGAACCGGACGATAACTTACGACAATCAGGGGCGTATCAGGACGATTGTTGCCGGAGGCATTCAGAATCTTACCTATGCCTATGACGCCAACTCGAATATCACGGGCATCACTAATAACGTCGATCCGGCGAAGACCAAGACATATGCCTATGATGCGCTGGACAGGCTGACGGGCGCAATCGGACCATGGGGGACTCTGAATTACACCTATGACGGGGTTGGCAACAGGAAGACCGAGACGACGGCGACGGGAACGACCAGTTATACGTACACAGCTAACAAGCTTATGTCGAGCTCAGGGGATAAGAATCTATCGTTTGGTTATGACAGCAATGGCAACACCATTGCCGAGAACGGCAGGCAGTATGTATACAACCAGAACCAGAGGTTAATAAAGACAGCTGAAGCGAGTTCAACGCTTGGAGATTATGTCTACAACGCAAACGGCCAGAGGGCGAAGAAGGTGGCCGGTGGAGTCACGACGGTTTATCACTTTAACGTCGGTGGTCAGTTGATCGGTGAAAGCGATAATAGCGGCAATGTAATTGCCCAGTACGTTTACCTGAACGGCCAGCCAATTGCGAAGATTGATTCAGCCGGGATCAGTTACATTCACACTGATCATCTCGGAACACCGACTGCAATGACGAATGCGGCTGGCGCGAAGGTGTGGGAGATCGAATCACAGCCGTTTGGCGATGCTCCGAATATTACGGGAAGCGGTAATCTCAATCTGCGGTTCCCGGGGCAATACTTTGATCCCGAAAGCGGGTTGCATTATAACTACTTCAGGGATTATGAGCCGAGGATGGGGCGATATGTGGAGGCTGATCCGATTGGATTGAGAGGGGGGATTAATCCGTTTTACTTTGTCGGAAATAATCCGGTGAATTTTATAGACCAGTTTGGCCTTGCCAGCACCAAGCTAGAAAAGAATATTAATGTCGGTTTCCAGAAAACAACGTTGGTGGATAATTTTGCAGATCTATTATATGCGGCTGTTGATTATAGAAAATCTCGTCATGAGATAAATGTTTCAAATGAGATTGAATGCGCTGTTGAGAGGTATGAGCGCACTATACCCTTTACTGATCAGGGATATGAGATATTGATCTTAGTAGGAACAAAACCATTGCGTTTTGTGGGAATGATTAGACCAGGGGGTCGATACTTATATTTATTTGATAAGGATGTACGTACTGATTGGATAAGAAAGGTGCAAGGTAGAAAGGGACTGGATGGTGTGAGTAATCTCTTGATGAAAATGGATCTTCTTAGGGAATGGAATACAAACCCTAACAACGTTTGTAATAAATGTCACAAAATCACAAAATAGAGCCACAAACATGAAGATTAGAGAAGGATTGAAATATCAGTTATTTTCTGGTGTCTTTCTCCTAATAATAGGTGTTTTTTCGAGCTGTAACGATGGCAGCCGTATGGCAGCAGAGGATTATGTTTCGAAAGCAACTAAGTATTACAAGGCAGGAGATATTGACAAAGCGATCAAGACCTATGATCAAGCACTGAAAGAATATCCTGATGATGCAAACATGCATTTTACACTGGGGGAGATATATTTTCTTGAGCACAAAAGAACCTATGACGAAGCTCAAAAGAAATTGACCCTGCATTTTCTCAAGAAAGGAAGTAAGACACTGAGTAGAGATGAAATTGAAAGGGCCCTGATAAGGAATGGATATAAGGTTGAGTATGCAGAATTGGCACAAAAGGAATTTCAGGCGGCTGTCAGTATCGACCCCAGTAATTGGATTGCTCGGGAGCATATAGCAGGGTACTACTTCGGTAAGAATAGATACGAAGATGCGATTCGTGAATACCAGATTGTCATCTCACTAAATCCTCAAAATGTTAGAGCCCTAACTTCTATAGGGCATGTGTATTTAAAAAAGGGATCTTATGACTTGGCTGTTGCAAATCTTAATAAGGCACTAGCCGTGGAGGCCGATGATGAATATACCTATTACTTGCTGGGACAAGCTTATAGAAAAATAAATGAAGGAGAAAAATATTACGCCATATTGACAAAATTAAAGAATATGCATTCAGTTTGGTATGAGCACCTTCGACTCCACACTTTTGGAGAGGTAGAGATAGATTGATACGACTAATTTTTGGACTATTGGGGGACATCCTATAATGCCTCCTGTCAAGCAAAAAAAATCATCTTGGGAAAATGCTTACATATCAACGACATCGTTTTCTATAACTTTCGGGGGACGAGCTTGCCTGTTCGTCCATAGGACGTAGCTTAATTCTGTGACGC
>JACRHE010000092.1 GCA_016217695.1 Nitrospirota bacterium
ATATTCCATAAGCCCGAAGACACCTTCTTTTATATGCTGCAGGATATCGCGTTCGTGCCCGTCCAGGTCTTATTC
Organism: Nitrospirota bacterium; assembly: GCA_016217695.1. Lineage (GTDB taxonomy): Bacteria > Nitrospirota > Thermodesulfovibrionia > Thermodesulfovibrionales > UBA6898. Next base: position 76 of record JACRHE010000092.1, read on the forward strand.
GTCACCCTTATCCTCAACCAGTTGCTTAGCGTACGGGAAAAAAAGGCGTTGATGAAGAAGATGAACATGCTTATAGGCGCGTTTTACAGCGAACTCGGCACTGGCCTCATCAGGTATTGTTCGGCATTCAGTGAGGATCTCGCGGATGTGCGGAAGACGATGCTTGTGACAACTAAATGGTCTGACAGGGATTTCTCTAACGCCGCCTTTGTGGTAAGGGCCTCTGATCCCAGGATAAACAGCAGAAAGGGAGACCTGGATGAGCTCAGGTCCTTTCTGGATGAAAAAAGGTCTTTTCTTGTCAGCCTTCTGGCAAACCCGAACCTGCTTGAGCATGATGCATTCACAGACCTGCTGTGGGCGGTCTTTCACCTTGTGGAAGAGCTTTCTGCCAGGGATACCTTTGAAGGCCTGCCGAGGCCTGACTATGACCACCTTTCAGGCGACATAAAGCGGGCGTATACCCAGTTGCTCGTAGAATGGCTCGCGTACATGAAGCATCTTAAGGATGACTATCCTTATCTCTTTTCTCTTGCGGTAAGATTGAACCCTATGGATACAAAAGCCGGCCCGGTGGTGAAGGAATAGAATTAGCATACGACCGGCTACGTTTCTCCTGCGGAGGCGGTTGCATTTAGTAATTGCTTCCGCAGAGATGCAGGACAGATTACCTTAGTTTCCTTTTCCTTTCAGCCCAGTACTGGCATAATACAAGCCCGGCTTCGATTGTTTTCCCCAGGCCGACCTCATCAGCAAATAGAACTCCTTTGGACAGAGGAGATCTGAAGGCAAACAGTGCGGCCTCAACCTGGTGAGGATTAAGATCCACGCCCGCGTCAAATAGCGCCATAGACAACCGGTCAACTCCGCCAGTCCCGCGACGGGTCAATTCATGGGCATAATACCGGGCATGGTATGGAGTGGTCATGACAATATTCTAAACAGCAAATTACATAGCCTTAGGCGATAAGGAAAGACGGTCCATTTTCTTATAAGGAAGTCCATTCAGCAACATTAATTTGCCGGTCTAATATTACCTCGACTTCTCGAATCATCATCCTGAGTTGAGGCACAGAATATTCAGAGTTAGAGGGGATTGCTAAACGTTGTTGTTTGTATACCATGAACTGATGCCTGGTAGCAGAGAAAGGTCCGTCAAAGTCAAGCTTACGTAACCGCCTGATAAACTCGCGTCGTTTACAAGGCGTCCACTGGCTCACGCATTGGCTCCTTGTTTAAATCAATGCCGCCAATCACAGGCAAAGGATGCCCAAGTTTTAATCCTACCAAGATCCAATCTTCCAGCGTAGAGCGCACTTCTGCTTCGCATGCACGTAAAGTAGTCCCAAAAGCTATAACGCCTTTACAGGATGAAATCTTTCCGCTAAATGTCCCATCTTCAAGTTTATCGTAAAGGGCCTCTGACAAAGCCTGTTCCACATATTCACTTAAAATATATCTTATAGACATTGAATACACCTCCTTTTATTGCTTAGATTAACAAATGGGGTAGTGTTAGTCAATTGAGCGGGTAACGTGGGCTTGACTATTTTCTGTCTCAATCAGAATCCTGAAAAAATGACACCCTTCTCTTGGCTTTATCGCACCAAAATATCGCTTGGTGCCTCCTCACCTCTCGCTGCGGAGACTAGCTGTTTTACTGCTAATAGAACCATGTGGGACCACCGCGTCAGGTGCCCAGCGCCTCTTTTGTCATCCTTTCGGCAGTCTCGAAAACCGCCTTCTTTCCCTCTTCAGTCCTCGCCTCGATATAAAATCTCACCTTCGGCTCCGTGCCTGATGGCCTTATCATGAGCCATGATCCGTCATCAAAGACGAGCTTAGTCCCGTCGACGGTTATCACATCCTTCACCGTCCTCCTCTGTCCCCCGATATCCAGGACAGTACCCTCTGTATACTGCTCCCTGATGACCGAAAGCCTTCTGATGAGAGGCTCGCCGACAAGCGAACGGTCCACTGAGATCCCTGAACGGTCGGGATAGTAATAGCCGAACTCGTCCATGATATCCCTCAGATACCCGCTGAGGTTCTTCCGGGTCACAGCCATCATCTCGATGGCCATGAGAAGACCGAAGATCGCATCCTTTTCCAGTGTATGGTTATATCCTGATATCCCGTCGGACTCCTCAAATACGACAACGGCCCTTTCCGATGAGCTCTTCAGCATATAGGGCCTGAAGTTCTTGAACCCGACCTTCGTCTCTCTGACAGGGATCCCGAGTTTTTCTGCTATGGCATTTACAAGGTTGCTCGTTCCGACGGATTTTGCGACGACCCCTGAGATACCCTTGTGCACATGTAAAAAATGGAGCGCCATGGCCCCAAAATAATTCATGGGGATCTGCTCTGTCCCGTCACTGAACCTGATACGATCTCCGTCCGGGTCCATAATCACGCCGAGTTTGAACCCTGCCCCGGATTCATGCAGGCCTTTTTCCACTCCTGCCATATTCTTCTCAGATGGTTCCGGTGCGATTCCCCCAAAGAGATAATCCTCTTCAGTTCTTAGATACCGAACCTTTGGGCTTTCGCCGATGATCCTCTGCAGACGTCCCCTTGTTGCACCGTGGACATTGTCGACACAGATTACACAGTCCTCCTGCCTGATAAAATCAGCAACCCTGTCTATGTCGAGAGTTTTTCTTTCCCTCACATACCGCAGATAAAGGGCAGCAAGGTCGATTGTCTCATACTTTTCAGGTCTGGCCGGCTCCGGCACGACTGACCCTGCCATCATCTTATTGGCAATCTCCTCTATCTTTGTCGTAATCTCCGAACCTGCGGGACCGCCGTCCGACGGGTTGAATTTAAATCCTGCATAATTTGCAGGATTGTGCGAAGGCGTAAGGTTTATCGAGCATGCAGCAGCAAGCATCTCGATCCCTGTTGAAAATTCGGGAGTAGGGGTTTCTCCGGAGTACCACGTTCGTATACCCTCCCTCTGAAGAAGCCCTATGACCTCCATGGCGAATTCGCGCCCGAGAAAACGGTTGTCATGACCCACGATTACGCCGCGCCTCCTGATCTCATCAAACCCTGATACCCCCATCGCCTCCCTTACAGGTCTGTCATCCCTCTTAAACATCTCTATGATAGCAGCAGTCACTATACGGACATTATTGAACGTGAAATCCGTGCCGATCTCTCCACGCCATCCTGAGGTACCAAACACAACGCAGGTCGGTTCAATATTCTCCTTTGCGAACCGCTCTATCTCCTGAAGTAGCCCCCTGTTTCCCGATACGTCTGAGAGTATCGCCTTCCAGCATTGTGAAGCATACTCAAATCGCTGAGCCATGAAATCCTCCGGATCCTGATTTATAAGCCTATTGTATCACACCGGCAGGCCCTCCTGAACCATCAGGAAAATCCTCTTTCCTGATCATATCTGCAGATTGACAGCTCGTCCTTGCGGCGTTTGCAGGTCATAACCTTCAATTCGGCAGATTGACATGAGACCTGTTGATTGTTACTATGTCTGTAGAGAGAGAACAGGTAAATAAATGGGAGGCTAACGATGGATATTCCGTTACAGATCACAGCCAGAGACATCGAACTCACTGACGCGATCAGAGCAGAAATAACAGAAAAGGCGGAAAAACTCGACAATTTTTATGACCGGATCACGCGTTGCAGGGTCGCGGTGGAATGTCCGAAAAGGCATCCTCATGAAGGGAAACTTTACAACGTGCATATCTATATGACCGTTCCCGGCGCTGAACTCGTAGTGAAGCGCGCGCCAAACGAAGACCTCTATGTATCTGTACGGGACGCATTTCAGGCCGCCAGGAGAAAACTTGAGGATTATGTCCGTGAGCAGCGAGGCGATATAAAACGCCACGAGGAACCACCCACAGGACGCATAAGCAGAATCTTCCAGGACAAGGGATACGGCTTTATTACAACCCCTGATGGGCTCGATGTCTATTTTCATGAACACAGTGTGCTGAATCTTAAATTCAGGCAGTTGGAGATAGGGATGGAAGTGCGTTTCGCAAAGGAAGAAGGAGAAAAAGGTCCTCAGGCCAGCAGCGTCACAGTCTTATAAATCCAGGGAAGACTGTTCAGGCATCATCCTATCCCGGCTTTCGGGGTCAGGTCATCATCCCGTTGACATAGCAATTTCCCGTCTGGTATATTTACGTCCAATCATATGAAGGAATATCGTTAATCTTGTCTCAGTTAGCTACAGCAGTACAGACCGTTCAGCGGATCGAACAAAGGATCGAGGAGAGAATACCGATCATAGGGAATTTCCTTTTGTTCAGGGAGTCCGGCCTGGATGATAATAATATCAATATCGAGGGCGTAACCTCAAATGTGAGCAGGTCAGGGGCATGCGTCGTAACCTCACGCAGGCTAAGAAAAGGCATTATTTATACAGTCGTCGGCAAGGCCCTTGGAGATGTCCCCAGAAATGCCCGTATTATGTGGTGCAGAAAGATAGATAAGGAGATTTTCGGCGTCGGCATCTCTCTTTCCCGGGCATCGTCGGATCGCTAGTAAGGCTGCTTATCATGAGTCTGCGGCATCCTTGACTAACACTCGAATCCTCTGTTAAGCTAATTAAATTCAAAACAGGAGTCCTTATGGCCAAGACAAAAAATACTAAAGCCATTAAAAATCAGAAGGCGAAACAGGTAAAATCTTCGCCTGTAAAAGCCAAAAGCGCTTTGTCTCCAAAGAAGGCGACGAAACCGAAATCAGGGAAAAAGGTTGCTGTCGCGAAACCAGCCGCTACTGCTAAAAAAACCACGGCGAGGCCTGCCGTTATTGAGAGGAATGTGAATACAAACAAAAAGAAAAAGGGAAGCCTTTCTCTCCGGGAAGAGAGAATTCAGCAGATAAAGATGACTCTTTTAAAACAGAGGGAGGCCCTTCTCAATGAGGCCGAATCCTCCCTGAACGAACTCCCTGGTCAGACGATATACCCCGACCTTGGCGATCAGGCTTCTGCTGAAACGGACAGGAACTTCATGCTGAGACTCAGAGGCAGGGAACAGCGTCTGCTGAAGAAGATCGATGAGGCAGTTGACCGCATAGATGCAGGCACCTTCGGAATATGTGATGACTGCGGCAACGAGATAGACGTCAAGAGGCTTGAGGCAAGGCCGGTTACCACCATGTGCATTGAATGCAAGACCATCCAGGAAGAGGAAGAGAAGCTCCGGGAGGGATAATCAGCCCGACGTATAATTTTTTCCCCTGAGCCTGTTTCTGAATCTGCGTATGCTTATCCCCTCAGGCGGCCATTTCCTCCTGAAAAGGTCTTCCCCCTGCATTAAGGGTTGAGGCGATCTCGCCATCCGAAAATATCCTGTCGATATCAAGAATCATGATAAAGCGTCCGTCGCGTTTGCCCATGCCTTTGATACATTCGACTTCCAGTGCAGTCCCGAATTTCGGCACAGACTCGATCTGTTCGGATTCCAGGTCTATAACCTCCTGAACCGAATCCGCAAGAGCCCCAAGCACTGCTGATCCGCCCTCCGCAGCGATCTCTACTATTATGATACATGTGTTCACGGTCTTCTCCGTCATCGGCATTCCGAACTTCAGCCTCATATCCACTACAGGCACGACATTGCCTCTGAGATTGATAACCCCTCGCATAAAATCAGGCGTCCTCGGAATCCTGGTTACAGTCGTAAGATCGAGCACTTCCCTTACCTGAGAAATATCGATGGCGAATATCTCTTCATCCAGCCTAAAGGTCAGATACTGCGTTGTCTCTTCTCTGCAGATTGCGCCCATGGCTCCTCCTTGCGATATTGATAGTTCAGGTCTCAGAACCTTTCAAAATCACCGTCATCAGATCCGCCATTTTTGCCGTCTCCCCCCATCCCGATGACGACACCCGCCGGCTCTCCCCGTTCTTTTGATTTTACCGGCGCACGCCTTAGTTCCTTCTTCGCATGAACAACGACCCGCTTCTGAGCCGCTCTCGGCAAGGCTCCGGGCGCAGCTTCTACCTTGAAAAATGCGACCGCAGACCTGAGCTGTTCAGCCTGAGACGACAGTTCCTCTGCCGTAGCAGCCATCTCTTCCGTGGCCCCTGCATTCTGCTGGATAACCTGGTCCAACTGCTGGATCGCTTTGTTTATCTGCTCAGCTCCCACGGTCTGCTCATTGCTCGCCCCGCTGATCTCCTGAACCAGCTCAGCAGTCTTCTGAATGTCAGGGACTATTTTGGCCAGCATCTCTCCTGCCTTTTCCGCAACCTGAACACTGCTGGACGACAGTTTGCTTATTTCCGCTGCCGCTGTCTGGCTCCTCTCCGCGAGTTTTCTGACTTCAGAGGCGACCACTGCAAACCCCTTCCCATGTTCTCCTGCACGTGCCGCTTCGATTGCCGCATTCAGCGCGAGGAGATTCGTCTGTCTTGCTATCTCCTCGATAATGCTTATCTTTCCTGCTATCTCCTTCATAGCTGACACGGTCTCGGCAACCGCCCTGCCTCCCTCTTTGGCATCTTCCGAAGCCTTAAGGGCTATCTTTTCGGTCTGCTGGGCGTTGTCTGCATTCTGTTTGATATTGGACGACATCTGTTCCATAGACGAAGAAACTTCCTCGACCGAGGCTGCCTGCTCGGTGGCACCCTGAGACATCTGCTCGGATGAACCGCTGATCTGTCCGCTTCCCTCCGCAACCTGATTTGCCGCCGACTGGATGTCCATCGAAAAGTTCGTCAGGTTTACGACCATTGCATTTAGATTTTCCCTGATTATCTCGAAAGATTTACGCGTCTCGGCCGTATCATCATCGCCCCCGGCGACCTCAAGATTAACCCTCAAATCGCCATCAGACAGCTGTCTGAGACTCTCTGTAAGCTTCGTCACCTCCGCGTCCTGGAACTCAGCGATCTTCTGCATCTTTTTCGCTGCCTTTTTGATCGCGGTCTGGTCGACAACCACTTCAAAGGCCCCTATTACATTTCCGGCCTCGTCAATTACGGGTCTCCCCGTATATGATATATCAAGGTCATAGCCCATCGGATGAGCGTCCGTTTCCCTTGTTGCCTCAGCCGCCTTTTTCATCGCCTGGGCGCACGCGCAGTTTTCCGTATGACAGTCGGAGGTCTTGAAATAGTTATAGCATTTGTTTCCGATTAATTGCGCCTGCGTGGTTGCAAGCAGATTCGAGCCGGTGTTGTTCATATACCGGATCGAAAAGTCCCTGTCAATGATCATTGCAGGCAGCGGCATATTATCCAGGAGTCCCACAAGAGAACCTATGGTCTTATTAACACTCTCGACTATCTTTCTGTAATCTCCCTGATGCTTCGTGGCGTCAGCCCGCTCGGTAAGCCTGCCTTCCACTGCGGCTCTCGACAGCATATCCACATCATCAGTCATCATCTTTATCTTGCCGACCATGTTTTTCATTGCGGCCATAAGCCTGCCTGTTTCGTCCTTCCTGCTTCCGTCTATTTCCAGCCTTGTATCGCCCTCAGCAACCTTATTTGCTACGGCAATACATTCCGAAATAGGTTTGGTAATCCCCCTGACAAATACAAGGCCTCCGAGAATTCCGAAAAGAACGAGGGTTAAAGTAGCTCCGGTGGAGATAATATTTGCCCTGCTCTGCGCCGACCCAAGCGCTTTATTAGCAGCCTCTTCCTCTTTCTTCAGTATCTCTTTCATCTTATTGAGATTTTCCTGCACAGAGGCTACTGCGGGCATGGTCTCACTTACGAATATCTTATGCCCGCCTTCTTTTCTGCCGGCCTTATATTCCGCAAGTATCCTCTCAGCTGATGCATGGAGCCTCCGGTGAGGTTCGATCAGCGCGTTGAAAGGCGCCGCAAACTCGTCGGAGTGCGGCTTATATGACGACATCCATTTGCCGAGATTGCATTCCTCAGGGTTAAGCTTGCCTGCAAAGGTCTTCCCCTGAACAAATACGCCTGACGATAGACCGTCCATCCATTTGAAGTGGTCAATGATTCGCGCTGTCATTAATCCGTTCAGCTCCCGCGCAATCTGGTTTATATTTACCGCTTTCCGGACTTGTTTTGTCGACCATAAAAAGGCCCCGCCCATCATCGAAACCATTATGAGCATAACGCCTAAACCAATGCTTAACTTTTTCCCTATCGTCAAGTCCTTGAACATACCATCCTCCTTATTACGCTTGCGTTTATATATCGGAGATTTCTCACTGCATACGCTGCTTCAGGGTATTCCGGTGCCCTTATCATCGGGCTATATCTCGGTATCGGTATAAGAGGTATCGTTCAATATCGGAAGAGGTATGGTTTTACCGTAGGAAATTATCCTACAGCACTGCATTTCATAACAGTGCCAGGTGAGAGAAGAACGCTATCGTTTTTTTTGAGAAGACCGGCAAATAGTTTGAAACCTCAGACAATGACAAGACTTATTCAGAAAGGTCCCTAAACTTTTCGCCGTTCAACGATCTGCCTGCATAGAGCAGAAGAGAGCGATGATCGCGGAGACGGAGCTTTTTCTTCATGCGTTCCATGTGCGTATGGACCGTCTTGACGCTCCGATGCACCTTCTCCGCGATCTGCTGCGGAGAAAGCCCCTGACCAAGGAGTTGCAACACCTCGAGCTCGCGGTTGCTCAGATTACCCATGGAACTATTCTGCTGCGTCCTACCGGAGGATAATCCGGAAAGAAGAGCAGACGCGATCCGGTCGCTTACGGCGATGTCACCGGCTACGATCTTCAGCAACGCTCCAATCACCTGCTGCGGAGGCTCACTCTTCATTACATAACCCCTTGCCCCGGCTCGCAGGCATCGTTCAGCGTAGATAACCTCATCCAGCATCGAAAGCACGAGTATGGCGATGTCAGGCCTGCGGAGCTTCAGTTCTTCTATCAGCCGGACCCCGCTTCCGCCTCCCAGCGACAGGTCTACAATGACAATGTCGGGTCTTGTCTCTCCAATGGCCTTAAGAGACGTATCAATATCTCCTGCCTCGCCGCATACGTTCAGGCTGCGCTCATGCCTGATGAGCTGGACGAGCGCCTGCCTGACCAGCGGATGATCGTCGACTATGAAAACGCCATGCTGTTTGTTACTAGCCGTGCTGCTCATATCTTCGGCCTCAGTTCGCCCGGCAACCTGACGTCATTATATGTACAGGTTACTACTGTGCCGCCTTCAAGCCGACTGCCGATTGAGAGCCCGGCATTGATC
>JACRHE010000089.1 GCA_016217695.1 Nitrospirota bacterium
ACGCCCTTTTAAGGCGTGGGTCGTTGGTTCGAATCCAACGCGGCTCACCATGATGTCCCCATCGTCTAGCCCGGCCTAGGACATCGCCCTTTCAAGGCGGTAACGCGGGTTCGAATCCCGCTGGGGACGCCAACAAATTCAGGGGGTTGCGGAAACGTAGCCCCTTTGTTTTTCCTCACTGTGATAAATTTGTGATAAAATCGACGCCGTCCCTGTGTTGTCTATTGCCTCGAACGCCTCTTTCAGATCATCCGGCAACAGGTGCGCATACCTCATAGTCATTCTGCTGTCCTTGTGTCCCATCGCATGTTGGACGTCAACGAGATTCTTCGTCTTCCTGAGCATCAAGGTTGAGAAGTCATGCCGGAGATCATGGAAGCGGAGATCAGAAATGCCACCGCGCTTGCAGGCTCGCCTAAATGACATCGAAACCGCGTTTCTAGAGGTCTGCCCTTTTCATCCTGCTCTTAATTGGCCAACAGCGTAAGTATACCTCAATGTTCTGCCACTGGGAAATCGGCGGGCATATAATTTCATGAGGTCTTCAGCCAAAGAAGTATTCATAAGGAACCAGAAAAAGCGTGTATATTAACCGTAGCGCCGTTATATTGCAAGTTATTATTTTGAGCCATTGCTATGTTTTTTCAATAATACCCATCAGGTTGCCCTGCTCAATGGTCTTTCTGAGTTCGTTCTGTATCTCAAAGTACCGGTCTGCAGGACGGAGACCCCCGATGCCCTGATGAGGCCGCTTGTGGTTGTAATACTTCATCCACTGCCTTACCCGCTCAACCGCCTCTTCAAAGCTCTGAAACTGCGTCCGGCTCAGAAACTCGATGCAGATCGTCTTCCAGAACCGCTCGATCTTGTTTTCTTCAAGATACTTCCTGACTATCTGAGGCTTGAAGTCAACCGAATAAAATCTCCGCCGCTCCGGATGTTGGCTTCGTGTGCCAGGGCGTTGAATCCTCTTTGCTTGTTCCATCGATGACAATCCACCGAATGAACCATTCTTCTTATACTATCCACAGTCATCACTCGGAGTTCTAATTGCAAAAATGATTTAATTTCCCACTTCCGGCAGAAATGATAAAATGTGTTTATGAACGGCAAGATTACCCGAAGAGACTTTCTCAATGGTGCACTTCTTGGAGCAGGGGCTCTCCTGCTTGAGTTACCGGCTCCACTGAAACTGTTCGCGCAATCTCAAGCGGGCTATGGCTTCTCCGGAATTGGTGATTACGCCTCTTCAAATGGGAACACGTCTGCTGTTATTAATGCTTTTAAGGCTATAGAAAATGGGGACTATAAATCTCTCAACAGGGACACCATCGATACGGGCGAAACATACGATATCGTCATAGTTGGAGGGGGACTCAGCGGCTTGGGTGCCGCTTATGAGTTTAGCAAGTCCTCTTCAAATGAGGCAAAATGCCTGATTCTCGAAAACCACCCGATCTTCGGCGGAGCTGCAAAAAGAAATGAATTCCTTGTGCAAGGAGAGCGCCTTATCGGACCTCAGGCCTCTAATGCCTTTGGCATCATTGACCGCCCAGGCATACCGGGATATGACATATACAGTGAACTGGGGATACCAACTGATTTTGAATATGGCGAGCTGCCAGCCGGGCTGAACCCGCTGGAATTTGATCCCACAAACTTCGGTTACCGGCTATGGTTTGATTCAAAAAGCATTGGTCACTATTATCCCGGTCAGGGACATGGCGACCACGGCAAGTGGGTAGCGGGCTTCTGGTCGAACAGGCTTGATGGAACGCCGTATTCGGAGAAGGTTCGGAAAGATTTCCTTGGCTGGCGGAATACAACAGAACAACAATATGACGGTGATAACTATGACCGTTGGCTCGATTCCATGACTTATCAGTATTACCTGGAAAAAATTCTGAAACTCGATCCGGAAATAACGCGCTATGCCGATCCAGTGCTTGCCAGTGTAGTAGGGCTCGGCTGTGACGTCATCAGCGCATATGCAGCCCGTCAGGTTTCGATGCCGGGATTCCCTGAATTCCATGGTCATCGCTCATTAAGAAACAGTCACTGGCATTCATTCCCGGGTGGCAATGACTGTTTCTCCCGCTATTTTATTAAGGCCCTTATCCCCGATGCTATTGAAGGCAGCCGGAACTTTGCAGAAATACATAACGGGAGAGTGCGCTTTCAGTCTCTGGATCGGGACGGTAACAAGGTGCGTTTAAGGCTCGGAGCATCCGTTGTCCGTGTTGAGCAAGAAGACAGCTCTGTACATGGGAAGAACGCAAGTGTCATGTATATTCGCGAGGGAAAGCTTTTCAGAATCAAGGCCCGCAGTGTGGTTATGGCATGCGGCAGTCGCCTCTCTCGGAAAGTAGTTTCGAAGCTGCCTGCAACTTATACATCGGCCTATGACCAGTTTCATGTGTCGCCCATATTGGTCGCGAATGTGGCTCTTACCAACTGGCGGTTTCTTTATCAATTGGGTCTTACTGCCTGCAAGTGGTTTGACGGTTTTGGTTTCGGCTGTAACATCCGTAAACCAATGTATGTGGGAAATTACCGGCCACCGCTCCACCCTGACAAGCCCGCCGTACTCACTTTTTATGTTTCCTTTCACGAACCGGGGCTTAATATTGAGGAGCAGGGAGAGAAAGGAAGGAAGAGACTCCTTGGGACAAGCTATAGTGAATTCGAATCCCAGATAATTGGGCAGATGAAGCGGCTCTTCTCGGGAGCAGGCTTTACAGCGGAAAAGGATGTCTCCGGCATCATCCTGAACCGTTGGACTTATGCGTATGTAAACCCGCAGCCTGGCTTCTATTTCGGCAGAGACGGAAAGCTCGCTCCCCGCGATGTTATCCGTAAACCATTCGGACGCATTTCCTTCGCCCATGCAGAACTCAATGGGCATCAGCACTGGGTTGCCGCTGTAGACGAAGGCAGAAGAGCGGCAAAACAGGCTACAGGAGTTCTGTAGCAAGTATCCTGAGCATATAGCAAAGAATGATCCCCAGAAACACGGCTCCCAACGCTATTATCAGTAGCATCCATGGAGATAACCCTTTTTTGCCTTGGGTCTTCTTGCTTTCCATCGCTACTCCTTCTGTTTATAATAACATTAAGTAGTTACGTCTTGATGAGAAGAGTTAATGAAGAAAATATTTTGCAGAAACAGTTAAAATAAAAAATGTACAGCACGAGAACGATAGAGAAATGCCGGCTTTTTTTCATCCTCTATTTTATTGTCATCGCTATTGTCCCGTATTCGCATAATCACACCGACAGCGAACCCTATCGAGACTGTTCTGCCCGCCCCGCTTGTTCTTATGAGTGTGGCGTTTTTGGCGTTCCAGATATAGGTAGTGACCGTTATTCAGATAGCCATACTTCTTATGATGATCGCCATCTCCATTTTCTTGCGCAAGATTCAAACCCCGCACTGAGGCCAACAGCTATTAATGAAACTGCTCAAATGAAAGATGTCGTACTCTCTGAAAAGGTAATTGTTCAATTATCGGAGCAGTCAATCATCGCCATGATTCAGGACCGTAACCGATCTTATTCTGAGGTCTTCCACCCGCCATATTCTGGCCTTTCGCCTCCTTCCTGTTGAAGCGCACACCAGAGCCTTTTTCCCTTTAATTAAATTCGAACCCTTATTGATCAGGGAGGACTATGCTACACAAAATATTCTTAGCGGCTTTTTGCATCATACTGATTTCCTCGAAGTGTTTCGCGGTGGAACCGTCGGAGAAGCTGATCTTCGAAAAAAACTCTCTCTACCAGTATATTCAGGTAATAGAGGACACGGTAAAAAAGGAACGTTACGTGCGAAATCAAAAAAAAGAATATACCCAGGGAGGCATTTACGTAAATGCGCCGGACAAACTGCTCTTTGAGTTTACCCAGATGGGTTTTATTTCTCTGGCATTTCTGGACAGAGATCCAAAAGACGTGCTCTTTGTCGGTCTGGGAGCAGGCGCCATGCCCAAGTATTTTACCGGGCGCTATCCTGATACCGTTATCGACATTGCAGAGATAGACCCGGATATGCTGTCTGTTGCACAGAAGTATTTCTATTTTAAAGAGAACGAAAGAATGAAAGTGCATGTCGCTGACGGCAGGCTCTTCGTCAAGAGGACAAAAAAGAAATATGACTGGATCATTCTTGATGCGTACCAAAATGACTCAATACCATTTCATCTCACAACGTTTGAGTTCCTCAAAGAGGTGAAAAGCAGACTAAAAGACGGAGGCGTAGTTGTCGCCAATATCACCTCACCGTACAGGAACAAGTTTTTTGATTCTATGGTCATGACCTACAAGAAGGCATTCCCCCATGTCGCCATTTTCAAGGGGAAAAAGTCCGCCAATTTTATTTTTATGGCAACAACAAGTAAGAATAGGGACAAGGATAGTGTAGAGGTGAGAGCTCGCAAGATTCAGTCCTCCAGAAAGTTCGATATCGACCTTGAGGATATTGCCTCAAGATACGAACCCTCTGAAGCATATGAATGGGGAGGGGCCAAGGTCCTCACCGATGATTTCGCCCCGGTGAATCTCTACCAATATCAGAAGTCAGGAGCACAATGAGGAGGCATATATATGATTAAGTTCGTAGTCTTCATTTGCGGCGCTATTGTCATGTCATTTGAAATTCTGGGCAGCCGGGTGCTTGCCCCGAACTTCGGCAGTTCTGTATTTGTCTGGGGAAGCCTGATAAGCGTCTTTCTCGCAGGGCTTTCTGCTGGCTATTATTTGGGCGGAAGGCTCGCCGATGTCAATCCGTCTTCCAGAAAGCTGAGCCTTATCATAATCGCTCCAGGTCTGCTCTTCCTGACGTTCCCGCTATATAGCGCTCCTGTATCAGACTGGATATTCGTGAAAGACATAGGCGTAAGAATGAGCCCCCTCATAGCCTCGTCAGTTCTCTTTCTGATCCCCTCGGTTTTCCTGGGAATTGTGAGCCCCTATACGACAAAACTGATGATCTGCAGTCTGCATACGTCTGGCAAGACCATAGGAACGCTTTATGCTCTATCGACGTTCGGAAGCATTATAGGGACCCTGATCACATCTTTTTATCTCATAACCCTGGCAGGCGTCAATGCTCTCATCATGGGTCAGGGTGTTCTGCTCATAGTCTTGGCGGTTCCGCTTTATTTCATGAATTTGAGCTGCAGTATAGAGCAGACCGGCCCGGCAGGAGTGAGGAGTGATAATAAGTGAAATTAAGTCACGATCATTCCCATGATGCACATGGCCATGTCCACGGTGTTGTCGATCCGACTATTTTCACGACAGAGCGGGGCATATGGGCCGTAAAATGGTCATTCCTAGGCTTAACTGTTACTGCCATCTTTCAAGTTGTGATAGTTCTGATTACGGGAAGTGTCGCACTCCTCGCCGATACGATTCACAATATCGGGGATGCGGCAACTGCCATACCCTTGTGGTTTGCCTTTACGCTTGCCAGAAAAAAACCTTCACATCGGTTCACTTACGGTTATGGCCGTGTTGAAGACCTCGCAGGCGTTGCTATTGTGCTCACCATTTTATTCAGTGCTGTCGTGGCAGGCTATCAGTCCATTGACCGGCTTCTGCATCCACAGAAAGTGGAATATCTCTGGATGGTCATCATCGCGTCCATAATCGGCTTCCTTGGCAATGAAGCTGTTGCCATTTTTCGCGTCAAAGTAGGCAAGGAGATCGGCAGCGCCGCACTGATCGCAGACGGCCAGCATGCCCGCGTTGACGGATTGACCAGTCTTGCGGTGCTCTTCGGTGCCATCGGGGTTTGGTTGGGATATCCGTTGGCAGACCCTATCATCGGACTTATAATCACCATAACAATCCTTCGCATCGTGTGGGAATCCGGTAAGGCTGTATTTACCCGTCTCCTCGATGGGGTTGATCCGGAGGTGGTTGATGAAATCAGACACGCCATGCACCATGTGCCCGGTGTGCAGGATATTACCGAAATCAGGGTCAGATGGATAGGTCATAGACTCCACGCTGAAGTGAATATAGCCGTAGCCAGCGAGTTTACGGTTGAACAGGGCCATGAAATTGCCATGGAGGTGCGCCATCAGCTCCTGCATCACCTGCGCTATCTGTCCAATGTTACGCTTCACGTTGACGCATTAGATGCTTCAGGCGAACATCACCATAATATCCCTGAGCATGTCCACGGAGATTCATCTTCCCATTCGCATTAAACAAGAAATACAGCTTTGATAATTGATTTTGAGAATGTTCTCTTAATAGTCGTTAGGTATTCTCTGCTACTCAGAAAAAGGTGACCCGCTCGCGCATAAGGGCAAATTGTCGCTAACCGAACCCTGCCCAAATCCTGACCGATTTTACATAAAACACAGAGGGGAATGGAACACACAGGAACTACAGACTTTATCTGCGCCTGGGCTCGCTTAAAGCGGTCTGCTCCGGTATAATATTTACATGAGATGGCTGCTGATCATGGTTTTACTCCCTTCTTTTGCCTTTGCGAGTGAAAACTGCGTTACCCAGTTCGGGGGAAAATGCAGGGATGCATGTGCTCCCAACGAATATGAGGCAGAGGGCGCTTTTATTGACTGCGCCGAAAAGGAGCAGTGCTGCGTCGAAAAGGAGGCTTCGAAGACTTCCTCCCCTGCTTCGGCTCCTGAGCCAAAGAGCGGTCCGGCCTCATCACCTTCTGAGATAAAAACCGGGCCCGAAGCAAAGTAGCTTCCTTTTCTGGACATTACGAAAAGATGACAAACAGACCGTAGTTTCGTTAAAATATCTGCGCGAATATCAAGGCTTGCGAAGCAACCCCTTTTGATTTTCCAGGCTGTGCCCCTCTTCATTATGGCTTCTTAGACAGAGGCGTGCCTTTTTCATCAGCCAGATAAACAGAAACTATTTCAAGGAGAAGATTATGGCTTTAAGTATCGGTATTGTCGGTCTCCCCAATGTCGGGAAGTCGACGCTTTTTAATGCTCTCACAAAAGATCAGAACGCCGTTGCTGCGAATTATCCTTTCTGCACGATAGAGCCCAACAAGGCGATTGTTGCGGTTCCCGACAGGCGCCTGGAGCAGCTGTCGGACATTGTCAATCCTCAGAGAATCCAGCACGCTATTGTCGAGTTTACGGATATCGCAGGCCTCGTAAAGGGCGCCTCAAAGGGAGAGGGGCTCGGCAACCAGTTTCTTTCGCATATAAGGGAGACTTCGGCGATCGTGCATGTTGTCCGATGTTTTGAAGACGATGCCGTAGTGCACGTCGAGGGCAGTGTCGACCCCCTGCGGGACATGGACGTCATCAACACAGAGCTGATCCTGGCAGATATTCAGACTCTCGAAAACAGGATCCTGAGGCTTGACAAACAGGCCAAAGGAGACCGGAGGGTCCAGCCGCTGCTCGATACGGCAGGGAGATTGCTCGACCACCTCAATACTGGAGCGCCGGCAAATCTCTTTGAGGGCCGCGAATCAGAAGCCTTCACGGAACTGACGAAAGAGACCAGGCTCATCTCCCTGAAACCCGTAATCTACGCGGCCAATGTCGACGAGAAAGGACTCGGAAAAGATAATGAGCATGTCAGTGCGGTCCGGAAGTTTGCAAAGGACAACAACGCCGAGGCGGTCAAGATCTGCGCAAAGATAGAAGAAGAGATGGCCGGGCTGAGTGATGAAGAGCGCCATGAATTTCTGGATTCACTGGGGCAGTCCGAAAGCGGACTCGACCTGATAATCAGGCATGGATATCATGCGCTGGGGCTCATAAGTTATTTTACAGCCGGGGTTAAAGAGGTCCGAGCCTGGACCATTGAATGCGGATGGAAGGCTCCGAAGGCCGCTGCCGTCATTCATGACGATTTTGAGCGCGGCTTCATAAGGGCCGAGGTCATGGCCTTTGACGACTTTATTGAAGCCAGGGGAGAGGCAGGCGCCCGCTCTGCCGGAAAACTTCGCACGGAAGGCAGGGAATATGTCGTGAGCAATGGCGACGTAATGCATTTTTTGTTTAATGTGTAGCCGGTATTGATGGTGTTGTAAAGGCTCTTTCCTTCAAATCCTTAATAACACATCTCTGAAACCGGCAGTTTTGTATTGATCAGCGGCGGATTATTATGATATTCTTCCCTTCTAAGCTACTAATACCGGCCCTGCCGGTCAACAAGTGAGGATGGTTTCAATGTCATATCAAGCCTGGTTTCAGTGCATCAACGAGCAGTGCAAGGAGCGTTACCCGCTCAATACGGTCGTCTACCGCTGCAGGACCTGCGACTCGCTGCTGGAGGTGCAGCACGACATGCATGCCCTTGCCCGCCGCGATGCCAAGGCGTGGATGAAGCTCTTCGAGGACCGCTACAAGTCCACCCAATGGCCTTTCGGCTCAGGCGTGTGGGGCAAAAAAGAATGGATACTTCCCCAGGTCGACAACGATAACATAGTTTCGCTCTACGAGGGAGGCACCAACCTTTTCTGGGCAGAGAGGTTCGGCAAGATGCTCGGGCTGGAGAACCTCTGGATCAAGCTCTGCGGCAACTCTCACAGCGGCTCGTTCAAGGATCTCGGCATGACAGTTCTCGTATCTCAGGTCAAGCAGATGATCAGCGAGGGAGCGCCTATAAAGGCGGTAGCCTGCGCGTCCACCGGCGACACCTCAGCGGCCCTGGCTGTTTACTGCGCCGCTGCAGGCATCCAGTCCATAGTCCTGCTGCCCAAGGGCAAGATCTCTATAGCACAACTCGTCCAGCCGATCGCCAACGGAGCCCTTGTGCTGTCGCTCGACACGGACTTCGACGGCTGCATGCGGGTGGTTCAGGAGATAACAAAGGACGAGACGATCTATCTTGCAAATTCCATGAACTCCCTTCGCATAGAGGGACAAAAGACGGTCGGGATCGAGATAGCCCAGCAGTTCGACTGGGAGATCCCTGACGTGATCATCATCCCCGGTGGTAATCTCGGCAATGTCTCGGCCCTCGGCAGCGGACTGCTCATGATGCGGGACCTCGGCCTTATCCAGAGGCTGCCGCGCATCGTGGTAGCACAGGCCGAGCGGGCCAATCCGCTTTACCGCTCGTACCTCAAGAACTTTGAGAGCTTCGAGCCGGTGCAGGCGCAAAAAACCCTGGCCAGCGCCATTCAGATCGGAAACCCGGTCAGTGTCCAGAAGGCAATCAGGACACTGAAGCAGTTCAACGGCATTGTCGTGGACGCAACAGAGCAGGAACTGGCAGACGCTGCTGCGCTCGGAGATACCACAGGCATGTTCAACTGCCCGCATACAGGGGTTGCCCTTGCAGGCATGATCAAGCTGCTCAGGGCAGGCAAGATAGACAAGTCTGAGCACGTCGTGGTCATATCAACGGCCCACGGCCTTAAATTCACAGACTTTAAGGTGGCCTATCACGAGGGAACACTCGACTTCCCCTGTCACTATGCAAATAAACCAATAGAGCTGCCGCCTACCGTGAACGCTGTAAGAGAAGCTCTAAATCACGCGCTGCAGAAGAGGAGAGAACAGAATGTCTAAGAAACCGTCAGATCCGAAAAAGTGGCACCCGTCCACCCTGGCCATCCACGGACTCGGCCGCGTTCCGCACGCCCATTACGCGGTCTCCACCCCGATCGTCCATACCTCTAACTATTATTTCGACACGGCTGACGAGGTTGAGGAATTCATGCGCGCCAAGGGCCAGGGCAAGGTGATCCGCGAGCACGAGTACGCCCGCTACGGCAACCCCACCCAGCAGGAGACTGAGCGCAAACTCGCCGCGATAGAAGGGGCCGAACGCGCAGTGCTTTATTCCTCAGGCATGGCATCGGTCCTCCTGGTCATCATGACCTTCATGAAGCGCGAAGGCCACATCATCTTCACCGGAGACTGTTATCGTCAGACAAGGGACTTTGCCGTTAATTTCCTCGGCAAGTTCGGCATCGAATATTCAATCGTTGACCCTACGGCCGAGGCTATTGAGCAGGCCATAAAACCGAATACGAACATCATCTTCACGGAGTCTCCGACCAACCCTTATCTGCGGGTGCTCGATATCCCGGCGATAGTTAAGGTCGCCAGGGAGCGCAATATCATGACCATCATCGACGCCACTCTTGCCACACCCTTTAATATCAAGCCTGTTGAGCTCGGCGTTGACGTTGTAATACATTCGGCGACAAAATACCTTGGCGGTCACAACGACCTTATGGCAGGCGTGGCCCTCGGCTCCTCAGCCCTGATGACCGACCTGTACAAGATGCAGAGGATGATCGGCGCAACTCCCGGCCCTCTCACCTGCTTTCTGCTCGAACGGGGGCTCAAGACCTTCGGCATGCGCATGGAGCACCATAACAGGGCCGGCCTTGCTGTCGCGCAGATGCTCGAGGCTCACCCCAAGATAGAGAAGGTATGGTATCCGGGACTGCCCTCTCACCCGGATCACAAGACCGCAACTGAGCAGATGAAGGGCTTCGGCAGCGTCATAAGCTTCCTGGTCAAAGGCGGCAACACAGAGACAAGGAAATTCATCGACGCACTGGAACTCTTCCTGATCACTCCGAGCCTCGGCGGAAGCGAGAGCCTTGTCACCCAGATGTGGGCCATGTCCTTCTTCGACTATCCGGAGGAGTATCGCAAAAACATAGGCATGGTCGACAACCTTGTAAGGCTCGCCCTCGGGCTTGAAGATGTGGACGACCTGATAACAGACCTGAAGCAGGCCCTGGACCAGATCTGAGGCAATATTTCCCGGTCAGGCGCTCCGATCGTCCGGCCGGTCCTTTACCCCTGTCAGCAGACATGCTTCGGTATTTCCATCATATCAAGGAGGGCCTTCACCCATCCCCTGCATTCGCATTTCAGTTCTGGTATAATGGCGAAGGAGGATAGATAAGATGTCCCGGTCAAGAAGCCTTTTCGCTGTCGCCGTGCTTCTGGCGTTCTGCTCGTCCCTGTGTGGTTGCGCAGGTCTGACATCCAGACGCGACTCAGGGATGGACACCGATGCGGTGATAGGCGGCGTTGCGGGTGCGCTCATAGGCGGGCTTGCCGGCGCTCTCAACTCCAGCCCGCAGCTGGCGGTTGCCGGGGGATTGTTCGGCGCGCTGGTAGGGTCGTACATTAACAGGCACAACGATACCAGGACTGCAGGCCCTGCAACCTACGGCACAGCTTCCCAGAAAAAAACCGCTGACAAGGACCCCTACTATTCAACAAGTGCCTCTCCGTCCCCTCCGGGTTCCGCTTCACCGGCGCAGAGCGGGGAGGCTTCCGCAATGCAGGCCGGGGCCGCGGCAGGCCAGACCGGGGATGCGACCGGAGGCGGCACGCAGTTCTCTCTGTTCCCATCGATCTCCTTGTCGCCATCTTCATATGCTGCGGGCGTAGCGCGGACAGAAATGCAGTCGGCGGCGACCGGTCCTGAATCTGAATCCGTCTTTTCCAGCCCACCTAAAGCGCCGGAGGCAATGCCAGCTGATACCGGAGGGCCTGTTGTCACGCCTCCACGGCCTGTTGAGACAAGCACGCCTGAAATTACGGTCGAGAAGGACGAGCTTGACAGGGGTCTCTCATTCGGGCCTGTTATGGAAGACTCGGAATATCAGCCGCTTTCGGATAATCCTGAGCAGCCGGTGCAGATGGATCCGGAGATACCCTCGATCTTTGATCTTGTCTTCGGCTCTGATGAGAACGATTCGGAGCAGCGTTTCGAGGACATCTTCTTTGAGTTCGAAAAGGCGTCGCTGACGCGGTCTTCTCGCGAGGCGCTGGATAGAAATATCAGAATTCTGAAAAAGAATCGCGATATGAAGGTCCTGATAGAAAGCCATGTAGGCTGGGACGAGGAGACGGAATTCATCCTGGGACTCGCCCTCAGCGAAAGAAGAGCCCGGCTCGTAAAGGACTATATCGTTATGACAGGGATCTCAGGTGAGCGGCTCAGTACCACGAGCTACGGCCGGGCGCTGCCGGCGGTGACGGACTCCACTGAAGACCTCGGGAAAAATGCGCCGGGGTCGCGGATGAACAGAAAGGTTCATTTCGAGCCTGAATTGCCGGTGGATCAGATCTTCTGGCAGGGCCTGTTCAGATAAAGGCCCGGGATTATGCCTATGATATCTCCAAGAGCTGACTGCTGAGAGACAGCCACTCAACAAAGAGCAAGAAACGTTCATGACCTGCTCCCGGCAAACTGGGGCTGCATGTTTGAGTATAAAATATGATGCCTCAGTTTCTTGATAGCCTGCACCTCTATCTGCCTGATCCGCTCCCTCGTGACTCCAAACTCCCGTGCGAGTTCGCCCAAGGTCTGAGCATCTTCGCCGATGCCGAATCTGGACCTCAGAATCTTCGCCTCTTTTGTCTTGAGTCTTCCAAGGGCCACACAGACCTTCTTCCTCAGATCGTCGTCAATCACTGCATCAAGGGGCGAGGGAACCGACCTGTCTTCGATGAAGTCGCCGAAATTGACTGTTTCATCGCCTACAGGCTCATCAAGGGATATCGGTTCTCTCGACATTTCGAGGAGCATCCTGACCTTCTCCGGAGACAACTTCACGCGCGCCGCTATATCCTCACAGGATGGCTCGTCTCCTGCTTCCTGTGCAAGTTCCCTCGCAGTTTTTATTATCTTGATCACGTGCCCTACAGTATGGACCGGAAAGCGTATCATCCTTGAGTTATTAGAGAGCGCCCTGGTAATCGACTGTTTGATCCACCACATGGCATAGGTACTGAACTTGTATCCCCTGTACGGGTCAAACAGTTCGGCGGCCCTCATTAAGCCTATATTGCCTTCCTGAATAATGTCTGAAAAGCCTAAGCCCCTGATGCCAGCGTACCTTCTGGCAGCGCTCACCACAAGCCTGAGATTGGCCCTCACGAGGATGCCTCTGGCATTGCCGACCTCTTCCCTTGCGGCTGAATATGTCCGCAGAGCACGCCTTATTTCTTCGACGCCGCCCTGTAAATGCCGCGTCTTCCCATGAATGTCTCTGTCTGCCGTTCCCTCTGTTGCGGCGAGGGATTTCCTGATCTCTTCATAAATCCTGCAGACAAAGCCTTCCTTGAGATCAAGCGATGAGACGATCTCAAGAATTTTTTCCTGGCAGCGCCTGGAACACCTCGAACCTCGCATTGACGCAATATCTCCAATAGCGGCAAAAAACCTCTCCCCCTCATCCCCGGCAGCATCTTCCGAAAGATATTCGGCTCCCACAACCTCGGCAAGAGAAATCCTGCCGTCCCTAGCCATCTCCGCATGTAGAATCAGCCTGTCTACCGCTGCCGGAAGAGAGAAGATTGCCTTTACAGCCTTCTTTTTTGCCCTCTCTATCCGCCTGCCGACTTCGATTTCGTCGTCTTTTTTCAGCATCGGGATGGAGTTTATCTCCCTGAGATAGAGGGATACAGGGTCGTTTTAATCTTCTGCCGCAGGGCCCTGGTTCTCTTTCCATTCTTCCTTCCCCTGCCTGGCATGATCATCCCAGGATTCTATCTCCCTCTTTGCAGATTCCGGCTCCATAAATCCGGTGGCAGCCCTCTCTCCGTATTTCTCAAAACAACCGATATTTCCGCTCATCGTGCACCTCCCAATAAATAAGCCAATAATTTCCAAGAGCAAAATGGAATTGGCCTGCAGTTTGTTCTTTAAAGATACCGGAAGGTCGCTGCGAAGAAAATCAGCAAAGGGAGCTTTTTTTGTAAAACTATTCCCGCGGCCTTGTAAGGTTTCCCTTAGGCGCGGGACGGGGAGATGATAATAACCCGGGCCTAATCCACGAGTCCGTTTTTCAGCGCGTACTGGATTAATTCGGCGTTGCTCTTCATTTTCATCTTCTGGAGAACACGGGTCCGGAAGGTACTGATCGTCTTAGGGCTGAGAGATTTTTCCGCTGCGATCTCTTTCAGGGATTTGCCTGCTACTATCATGAGCATCACCTCGTATTCCCTGTTGGACAGGCCTTCATGGGCAGGTCTTTCCCTGTCCTCCACCAGGCTTACCGCCAGAAAATCCGCAAGTGACGGGCTTATATACCGTTCACCCCTGGAAATTTTCTTTATAGCTGTCATCAATTCATCCGGAGCGCTCTTCTTTGTCAAATACCCGGAGGCGCCGGCCTTAAGAGCCCTGATGGCATACTCCTCCTCGGGATAGATGCTCAGGATAAGAACGGGGAGCTCGGGAGAAAATCTTTTTAATTCATCCAGGGTCTCAAGGCCGCTCATTCCCGGCATCGAGATATCCAGAAGGACCATGTCAAATTTGCCATTTTTTACTTTCTCAAGGGCTTCCTGACCGGTGCCTGCCTCGTCAACGCTCAATACAGCATGGTTCTCCTCAAGGATCTGCCTGAGTCCCCTTCGCACAATAGGATGATCGTCAGCAATAAGAATTCTATACATCACTGTCTCCTTTGTCTAAAGGCACTTCGATTTTAACGGTAGTCCCTTTATTTTTGATACCTTCGATGGTGACTGTCCCTCCTATATCACGTACCCTTTCCCGTATGCCCATTATACCAAATGAATTCTTCCCGAAGATCTTCTGCCTTGCGATCCCCTTTCCATTATCTCTGATCCGGAAGACAAGGGTATCGTCAACGATGTCCAGATGTACGGAAACTTTCTTGGCCCCGGCGTGACGGGCGACATTGGTAAGCGCTTCCTGGAATATGCGGAAAAGCGCCGTTGAAACGACATCCGGCAACTTTGTACCATCGCGAGGAATTTTAAGAACGCAGCTGATGCCCGACCGCTCGGAAAATTTCTTTGCCTCCCATCTTATCGCTGCCCAAAGGCCGAGGTGGTCGAGCACCCTCGGCCTTAACTCAGAACAGATTCTCTGAATATCCTGAACCGCAATGTCTATAAGCTCTGAGACTGTCATCAGCTTGTCGGAGACAGATTTATGCACGGAGTCCTTTCGCTTGATCATTGATAATTCGATGCTGGCAGCTGTCAGAATCTGGCCGAGTTCATCGTGGATGTCGCGGGCGACCTTTGTTCTCTCTTCCTCTCTCGCAGCCTGCAGATGCATAGAGAGATCGCGCAGCTGCTCACGGGAGGCCATGAGCGCCTCCTCGATGTAAAACCTGTAGAGGGCCTCTCCTATCAGGGGTGTCAGGGACTCTATAAACTCGATGTTTTTGAGTGAGACCTTGCCTTCCTTTTTATCCGCAAGATGGATCGCCCCGAGCATCCTCTCACGGTAGCGGATGGGAATAATCGCCAGAGATCTGAATCCGTGATGTGAGCAGGCTCTGCGATACCGACCCTCCTCCTCCTTAATTTCGGGAAAAAACCGGGACGCGTCACTACAGCAGAACGAGCCGCCAGGGGTCAGAAAGGGCTCGTCCCTGACCTCCCTTTTCTCACCGATTACCCTGATGCAGAGGCACTGGTCTTTTTTTACTGAAAGAGAATTCTCCCTTTCCCAAAATTCCTTACTGAAGCCCGCATAAGCGCTGTAAGGGATGTTTCCCTCCTCATCAATCAGGCGGATGCCGGCACACTCGCAGCCGGACCACTTCCGGAGAAGCCCGACAAGCTCTTGGAGATATTCCCTGCGTGACAATGTCCGCGAAAACAGCTTCAGCAGTTCATTGGTCTCCATGATATGCCGCTCCGTCTCTTTGCGCTCAGCTATTTCCTTTTCCAATGCATTAAAGCTTTTTATCAGGTCCGCTGTCCGCTCCTCAACACGGATTTCCAGCTCTTCTTTGGACCTGCGCAGTTCCTCCTCGACCTGCTTGCGCTTGGTGATGTCCTGGGTAGTTCCGAAACCGCCGCGCAGCTTGCCCTGATTGTCGAATTCCAGCTCAGCCCGCTCTCGCACCCACTTCACGACTCCGTCTGCTATGATGCGGTGCTCGATGTCATAAGGCTCGCCGCGCAGGGCCGCCATCCACTTCCGGTCGACATACCCCCGGTCCTCAGGGTGAACGGTAGAAAGAAAAGTCTCATATGTCAGGGGTGTGCCCATGGGAACGCCAAAGATACGCCAGTTCTCGTCGGACCAGAGTAATTCATTGCGGCGCACATCCAAACGCCAGCTCCCGATTTGACCCACTGCCTGGGCGCGGTTGAGATCGGTCTGGCTTTGGCGCAGAACCTGCTCTGCCTGCTTGCGCTCGGTGATGTCACGGGCAATGGCCATAATCGACCTGACAGATCCGTCAGAGCCAAAAAGCGGCACTGAGCGCCAATGGTAATAGCGAAGTCCGTCCGGTGAGGGGAAGATGAATTCTCCCAGACGCTCGCGGCCGCTGTCCCTTGTCTGCTGCAACAACCGCTCCAGTTGCTCAGCAGCCTCTGCAGGCAAACCCATATCCCGGATGGTCTCTCCAATAAACTTTTCCTGAGGTATACCCGTTGCGCGTGAAATAGAGGGATTCACATATATATGGCGAAGTTCGCGATCGTGAAGAGCGATACAATCAGGACTGTTTTCAGTAAGAACACGGAACTCGTGCTCGCCCTGAAGGAAAAGGGACGCGGGACTGACAGGCTCTTCGAGATGCTTGCGGGAGCTCTTTCGGACAGGCATCTTCTGCCCCTTAGAGGTTTTTATTATACTTTTCTTTTCAGCCACGGCTCTTTACAGTACTTTTCAGCTTTCTCAGAAAAACATTGCTGCATTCTGATCAGAAACAGGAGTTGTTGACTAATACGTATTTATTTTAATACATCATGTTATCAAAAATTAAACTATTTGGCGACGATTATATCGACTAAAAATGCGCTGTCGGATAATGCTGACACGGAGCTTCTCAGACACTGACGAAAAAAACATCCGGGTCTTATTGAATAACCGCTCTGCATGTCTCAAAATATTAATGAGCCCATTCTTAGAGTTAAAGGCGCATGTGAAAATATGTTAAAAGGAGAGCAGATGACCAGCCTTCGTGAAGAAATAGAAAAGATTGCCTTTGAACTCTATCAGAAAAGCGGAAAGGGCAATGGCCATGATCTGGATAACTGGCTCGAGGCGGAACGCCTTGTTCTGGCATGGCATGAACAGCAAAAGGCGGAGAAACGCCTTTACCCTGATAAGGTAAAGGCAGGCGACGGAAATGTCAGGTCAAAAGGCGCCCGATAAGGATGAACATCCCGGCTTATTTATAAAAAGGGGACGGACATGGATACAAGAGAATATTTCGAACTATTCAGATATCTGATGGAGCAGTACTGTCTGCGGCAGGAGGACGTGCTCTTTGTAGAAAATATAGCCGCCTGGTGCAGGGAGCAGGGCTTGCCGGAACCCGATAAGGAAAGGCCAATGAGGCTGGTGCTGAAGACTCCTGTGGGATGCCGGCTGTTGATAAGGGAATATATACCGGATAAGATTATCGGGCAGAGGATGAATGCCCTCAGGATCAGAAGCCAGCTCAAGAGCGTGGCCACTGATATGGCTGACAGGCTAAACTCCGGAAGAAAAGAACTCGCCTACCTGTTCCTGAGCGAGTATGCCGCTACCCTCCCGGAAATAGGCGATGACGAACTTCTGGCTGATGACTGGGCATTTAAGGAGATGGAAAGACTCGGATTTTTCCGAAGTTAATAAACTCAGAAGGAGGTTTAAGATGGAAAAGGTACTGAGATGCAGGGACATCGGTGTTGATTGTGACTTTGAGGCAAAGGGAAAGACCGAAGATGAGGTACTAAAAAAGGCCAAGGAGCATGCAAAATCAGGCCATGGCATCAAGAGGGTCACAGAGGACTACCTGAAAAGCTGGCGCAAGCATATTCACAATGCGTCATAGAACCTCTCAAAAGGCCTTCACTGCTGCTGCTCAGTGAAGAATAAAGGAGCTGAAATGGCCAGAACAGGAATTGTAACTGTAAAGGGAAATCCGCTCACATTACTGGGACCGGCCCTGAGGGTCGGGGATAAGGCCCCTGATTTCACTGTCCTCGACGGCGAGCTGAAGGAAAAAAGTCCTGGAGATTTTTCCGGCAAGGTTAAGGTCATCAGCGTGACCCCGTCCCTTGATACTCCTGTCTGCGACCTGCAGGCAAGAAGATTTAATGAGGAGGCTGCGAAGCTGCCGGAAGATGTCGTGATCCTCAATATCAGCATGGACCTTCCCTTTGCGATATCAAGGTTCTGCACATCAGCAGGCATCGACAGGGTCCGGGCCTTCTCAGACCACAGGGATGCATCGTTCGGCAATAATTACGGCGTCCTGATCCGGGAATTGCGGCTGCTGGCGCGCTCGATCTTCATCATCGGCAAAGATGATGTCATAAGATATATCGAGATCGTGCCTGAACTCACTAACCAGCCGGATTATGAGAAAGCGCTTGAGGCGCTGAAAAAGACGGGCTAGCCGCAGGTCGGGAAGCGCGGCCAGTCACCCGCATAAAAAGGAGAATTCCGACATGTTATCAAAGATTCCGGTCGATACCGCAATGAGCAGGATGAAGGATACGGACAAGGAGATACTCAGGGCCGCGATCATCGCGGAGCTTGACGCCGTCAACCTTTATGAGCAGATGGCAGCCGTGACGAAAAGCAGAGATATCAGAAAGATCCTGCTGGATGTTGCCCGGGAAGAAAAGACTCATGTGGGAGAATTCCAGGCACTTCTGCTGGAAATGGACAAGGAGCAGGCAAAGGAACTGGAAGAGGGGAAAAAAGAGGTTAAGGAAAAACTGAGATAAAGAGGTTAATAATCGGGAGGTGCAGGAATGACAAGCAGACAGGCAGAGGAAAACAACGACGAGCTTCTCCATATCATAAGCAAATGGAAAGCGTTGGAAGACAAGGCAATCGCAAGCGCATATGACTTACTGAGCAGGACGAGCAATCCCCTCGTGAGGATGATCATGGACCTTATAATGCATGATTCGGAGAAACATAAACTTGTGCAGCAGATGATCATCGACACCCTTACGAAAGAGGCGATCCATGTAAGTCCTGATGAACTCGAGGCCCTTTCAGAGGGGCTCAACAGTCATGTGGAGGCAGAGGAGGAGGCTATCAGCCTTGCGCAGGCCGCCCTGGGCAAGTGCAAACTCGTCTCGACCCATTTTCTTCTCTCGTTCCTCATCGCAGATGAGAAAAAGCATCACGCCCTGATGACCGGCCTGAATAACCTCAGGATGGCGTCAATACCAACGTCAGCAGGCGTCCGCCTCAGGGAGACTGAAACCCCCTGAACTTTTGCATTCGGCGTGACTTTTCCTTTAAATTCAGATGATAATTTAGACGCCTATTTCCTATAAGGGAGATTTTTATGACGGATACCTCTGTCCTTTTGAGGTGCAGGTCCTGCATGACCGCCAACAGGGTTCCTGCAGCCAGGCTGACGGAAGGGCCGAGGTGCGGCAGATGCAAGGCCTTCCTTGAATTCTCTTCCAGGCCTGAGGAAATAACGGATTCGACTTTCGGCAAAGAAATCCTTGATTGGCCTGGCATCGTCGTCGTATTTTTCTGGGCCCCGTGGTGCGCTCACTGCAGGGGAATGTTCCCGATGCTGGAGGACCTCGCCAGACAGAAGGCCGGAATAATAAAGGTTGGAATGATCAACATCGAACTGAACCAGCAGCTTGCCAGCCGCTATAATGTCATGTCTGTTCCAAAACTGGTGCTGTACCGTAACGGCAGAATAATCGATGAGTTAAACGGAGCTGTTTCGGCTCTGCAGCTGGCGGAATGGACAGGGCATGCCCTGTCCCGGGCGGAATGATGATTTTATGCCCATACCCAGACGGTAACAATGCGAGGGCCCGATGTTCTCATCCCAATTATCTTGAACGTCGGTAATTATTCATAAATTTCACGGGTATGCCGGAAAAATATTTTCGTCAGTACCGGGGATGTTTTTATATTATTTTGCACCGTCTGCTCTGATCAGACAGGAGAAGCTTTCACAAACTGGAGCTTACGAAAAATTTTTGAGGCAGTGGCCGTGAAATAATCCTGATCTCATGAATTACCCGGGCCGAGCGCTTTTTGTACGGCGCGGGCAAGGGTCTTCTTTGAAAATGGTTTCTGAATGAACCCCTTCGCCCCGCTTTTCAGAAGGCCGTCGATACCTGTGAACGCTGCGCTGCTGTAGCCCGAGACAAGAAGCACTCTTACATCAGGAACGATGGTCCTCAGAGCCTGGAACACCTCCGGCCCATTCATCATCGGCATGATAATATCAAGAAGCACAAGCCCAATCTCGGCATTTTTTTCCCGGAATATCCGCAGTCCTTCTTTTCCGTCAGGCGCAGTAATCACCGAATACCCGAGTTTCTGCAGGATATCCCTGTTGAGCTCCCTGACATCAGGTTCGTCTTCAATGACGAGGATGGTGCCTGTGCCTCCGTAATCTTCGGATTCATCCGGCGTCTCAGCGGCCGGCAGCTCAGCAGACGCCGGGAAATAGACATTGAACCGCGTGCCCTTCCCCGGCTCGCTGTATAGATTGGTATATCCGCCGTGATTGGAGACGATAGAATGCACGATATAGAGGCCGAGGCCTGTGCCGCTGCCGCGCTCCTTCGTGGTGAAGAAGGGGTCGAATATCTTGTGTACAATGCCTTCTTCCATGCCGATGCCGGTATCAGAGACAGAAAGCTTTACGAATCCTCCGGCTGAGGGCATTCCGTTCGCAGCCCCGTTTTCCTTTCCGACACTGGCGGTCTCGATAATAATCCTTCCGCCTTCGGGCATGGCATCCCGGGCATTGACAGCCAGATTCATGATTACCTGCTGCAACTGCGTTGCATCTGCGCGTATGCCCGGCAGTTCAGGAGACAGCTTCATCTCTATCGAGATGGTCTTAGGTATGCTCCTGGAAAGGAGTTCAAGAGTATCCTCTATCACCCCATTCAGATTTACCACCCTGAACTCGAGCTTTTCCTTTCTCGTCACTTGCAGGATGCGGGAGGCGAGGTCTGCGCCCCGGTTTGCAGAGTTCTCTATTATGCCGACAGCCTTCTGCAGAGGATGGTCTGCCGGGAGTTCCTCCTTCAGGATCTCCGCATAGCCGAGAACCGCAGAGAGCAGATTGTTGAAATCATGCGCGATCCCGCCTGCGAGCGTGCCGATAGCCTCCATCTTCTGAGCCCTGAGCAGTTGTTCATAGAGCTTCTTCTCCTCGGTCAGGTCCCTCTGGATCGAGACGAAATTACGTATCTCTCCCGCATCTGAAAAAACAGGGAATATAACGGCCGACGTATTATAAACTCCTCCGTCCTTCCTCCTGTTCACGAATTCGCCCTTCCATGGTCTTCCGGAAAGGATGGTATCCCAGAGGTTGCGGTAGAAATGGTGATCGTGGACGCCGCTCTTCAGAAGGTTAGTGCTCTGGCCTGTCACCTCCCCGGACGAAAAACCGGTAACAGCCTCAAAGGCATTGTTGACGTATTCGATTATGCCGTTTCGGTCTGTTATGACTATTACATCAAAGGACGACTCAATTATCCTTCTGAACCGTTCCATCTTCTCCGTATCCTGAACCCTCTGGATCGCAACAGCTGCGTCTGATGCAATAGCTGTGAGAATATCTTCATCCTCGTCGGTAAAATCCCCATGTCTCTTGTTAGCAAAATAAAGGGCGGCGATAGGCCTTCCGTCTTTAGAAAAAATTGGATATCCCAGAAAGTTCTTTAAAACCGGATGCCCTACCGGAAAGGCACCTGAGAAGGCAGGGTGAGACGCAATGTCGTTTATCTTCACCGGCACCATCGAGAATTTCATGAGCTTCAGTATGCCTTCGCCGCGCGGCAATCTCTTGACGTCCTGCCTGATCTTCGCCTCATCCACTCCGTAGACCTTCAGTTTGCTGAAATCCCCTTTTTCATCATACAGGGCTATGCTTGAAAGCTCCGTATCGATGAGCATATTCGATTGTCCGACGATGGTATCCATAATATCTTCCAGGGTAGTGTTTTTGTTCAGGGATACCGCAATCTCATGGAGTATCCTTGCCTGCATATTCTTAAGCTCAGCCGTCGCAAATGCCTTATTAACCACGCTGCCGAGTTCATCCAGCTCCCTGATGTGTGTGAGCGCGGCATTCTCTCCATGACCTATCCTGTCCATGATCTGCCGCATAGGCTTTAAGAGATTTTTTCTGACCACTCCGAGGACATAGACGACCATCAGCAGGATAGATATGGAAAAGACCGTTACAGTAGAATTCAGTTGTCTGCTGAATTCGGTCATATGCGGGAACTCCCTCAGCACATCGATCATAAGGCCGTATTTTTTTGCCGCTATCCTGAAGCCGTAGAATTGACTGTCATCCATCATAGCGGTCATGGAACCGTCCGGATTTATCTTATATCCCTCAGGAAACGCGCAGCAGCTGGCTACTACCGCGTCTCCCCTTTTCACCTGGTACATGAAGTTCTCAGTATCGAAATGAGTCCTGAGAACGGAAAGCAGGGCCTCTTCTGAAAGGTCACCCTTCAAGATATTTTCTATCTCGCCACGCTCCTGTGATATGAGGGAATCGTGATAGTTATTCATTATCCCTCTTATTATCCAGCGTGTTCTCAAGGAGACAAAGACGGTAAGCAGAAGCATGAAGGCGACAATCGGGAAAAGAATCTTGAGGATAATACCCTGTGGTTTCACCGGTCTCTGTCCGGAAAGAAAAGTACAAAAACGGCATCCGGCAGACCGGGCCGAACAGGAGTTTCCCCGCCTGGCAAAGGAAACCATTTTGATAATAAGTAACCCGCGCTCATGCTGATGTACTCTGGATAATATAGTAACAACAGAGATAAATCAAGACCCAAAATCAGGAACCGGAGCGGGCTATGGGGAAATGGCTATGAAGATTTTTTCCTCAGCCGCTTAAAAAGACGGTTACAGCTGAGGGTGTTCAGTACGTCCTTTTTTTCGAGCCACCCCCGCCGGGCAACGGAAACGCCGAAGCGCATGTTGTCGAACTGACTGTTTATGTGGGAGTCGGTACTGATGACTATAGGGACCCTGCCGGCCTTTGCGATGCGCACATAGGAATCTGCAAGATCAAGACGGAGGGGATAGGCATTGATCTCTACTGCTGTCCCTGTTTCTGCGGCAGCTCCAAGAACCTGCTCCATATCCAGATCATAGGCCTCTCTCTCGCCGATAAGCCTGCCTGTGGGATGACCAATAACAGAAACATAAGGGTTTTTCATCGCTGCCTTGATCCGGCCGGTCAGCTGCTCTCTGGATTGCCTGAACCCTGAATGCACGGACGCAATGACAATATCGAGCTCCCTGAGGACCTCGTCGCTGATATCGAGACTCCCATCACTTCTGATATTGATCTCAACGCCCGAGAGGACCCTGAAACCCGTAAGCTTCCTGTTCAGCGCCCTGATCAGCCGGTTCTGCTGCAGTATCCTCTCCTCGTCAAGTCCCCGCGCAACCCCCAGTCCCTTTGAGTGGTCGGTCAGCGCGATATAGGCATAACCCTTTTCCATGGGCCGTTTTATAACCTCCTCAATATCCAGACTTCCGTCACTCCAGCTGCTGTGAACATGAAGGTCCCCTCTTATATCCTTCTCATCCAGGAGCCTGGGTAACAGACCCGCAGCTGCCGCATCTATCTCTCCAGTGTCCTCGCGCAACTCCGGGGGAATGTACTGGAGTCCCAGCAACCTATAGATATCCTTTTCTGTCCTCCCCCCAAGCTTTTTCCCGTCCTTTTCCCTGAATATCCCGTATTCATTAATCTTCATTCCCGCTTTTGACGCCAGTTCCCTGAGCTTTATGTTATGGGCCTTGCTTCCGGTAAAATAGGCGAGCGCAGAGCCAAAACTGTCCTCCTCGACAACCCTGAGATCGACCTGTATGCCGTTGTCCGTTACTATGCTTGCCTTAGTCGGCCCTTTCATCAGCACTTCCCTGCAGACGGGCATATGAGTAAACGTCTTCATCACCGCTTCGGGTCTCCTGGACGTTGATAGGATATCGATATCCTGAATCGTATCCTTCCATCTCCTTATGCTGCCGGCGATGATCAGCCTTTCAACAGGGGCATTTTCAGAAAGATATTTCACGATTTCATCGGCCATGGGCAATATCCTTCCGATGGGATGTCTTGAGGATGCCCTCCTGAGCATCTCTATACCTTTTATGATTGCGGTCTCGGTCTTCTCCTTTATTCCAGGAACCTTGAGCAATTTATGCGCAGCTGCAAGTCGTTCAAGGGTGTCAACATCCTTCACCTGGTATTCCTTATACAGCCGGGCCACTGTCTTAGGCCCCAGCCCGGGTATCCCCAGCAGTGCAAGGAGACTCTCCGGCAGTTCTGCCTTCAGATTCTCATAGGCGCCGATCCTGCCTGTTTTCAGATATTCCTCTATCTTTGCAGCAAGGTCTTTGCCGATGCCTGGAAGCGTCAGAAGCTCTTCTTCAGACAGGGAAGATAGGTCCCTGCCGAGCGCCTCAATATTCAGGGCAGCCTTTCTGTATGCTCTTATCCTGAAAGGATTATCCCCTTTAATCTCAAGGAGGTCCGCTATGTTAGTGAAAACATTGGAAATATCAATATTTTTCATCTTCCTGTTTCCCCTTCTGCAGATGAGGACGTCACATTAGAAGTATAGCAAAAAAGAGCTGACCTTCATTTATACAGTTACCGCTTTGTTTATAAATTTATTGACAATAAGGACCTCTTTTCGTATAATTTTACAAGGCTTTAGACAAAACCACCTTGCCAGTGAAAAAAGTGGAAGTTTTAGTCTTTAGTAATGTTATAATATCCAAGTGGAGGGATACTACGGAGACAGAGTCCTCAACAAAGAAGAAACTGGATTTTGCACTTGATGCAAATATTAATTTATTCATATAAAATATAAGTGACCTATGCGGGCATTCTACCCTCCAGCTCGCATAGGATTCCTGAGGGTTATCCCCGATCCCCAGCCCTCAGGATACAGGCCCTCGCCAGAGGGCCTTATTTTTTTATCAGCTTAGACCGTCCAGAGGCCGGCTCTATAATGTGATATAATTTCCCTTAAGGGAAGACGACGAAAGCAAAAACAGCAATTCCGTACAAAGGAGAATTTGAAAAATGAAAAAAATATCCCTCATTATCATCCTGGCGCTCTGTTTTGTTTTTCAGAAGAATACGAAGCTTGAAGCCTCCAGCAAGGAAGTGGCAAAGATCAATGAAGCCGTTGAAGTCATTGAAGAGATCATGTCCATCCCGGAAAAGGGAATTCCTCCCGCTCTCCTCGATAATGCGCAGGGAATTGCAATAATCCCCGGTGTCATAAAGGCAGGCTTTGTGGTCGGCGGAAGATACGGAACCGGGGTTGTCATGGTGCGCGACGAAGGCGGCGGATGGAGCAATCCGTCATTTATCAGCATTACCGGCGGAAGCATCGGCTGGCAGGTGGGAGCGCAATCAGCTGATATCATACTTGTCTTCAAAAACAGGCGTGGTATCACGAACATGATGAGCGGCAAATTCACCCTTGGAGCTGACGCTGCGATAGCTGCCGGTCCTGTTGGAAGGCAGGCTGAAGCCGGCACAGACGTTCAGCTGAAGGCTGAAATCTATTCATACTCCCGGAGCAGGGGGCTTTTTGCCGGGCTGTCGATTGAAGGGGCGGCCCTGCAGATAGACAATGACGCTAACGCCGCATTTTACGGGGAAAAGGTCATGCAGACAGGCGATATCTTCAAAGACAAGGGGATAGCTGCTCCTGCAGTTGTAAATACGCTCAAAGAGGCTCTGGCAAAATATTCATCCCAGGGCACTTTTCAAAAGACAAAAGAATAGCCCCCCTGTGCGGGAAAAATACGGACAGGATCAAAATCCCGATATACCTAACCTGAGACGTCATAAGAGATTTAGTGTCGACGTCATGGAGATCAGCGGCAGGATGATACTGGTCAACAGTGTCGAGATCATCGACATAAGCATAGGCGGCGTATCCCTGAAGGCCGATAAAAGGCTGAACATCGGCGGTGAATATACCCTTAAGATGATGAATAAATCAAAGATAATATCGGTCAGGGGTAGCGTTGTCTGGTCGTCGATAACAGAAACAAAAAAAGGTCCTAAAGGCGACATCGCTCCCATATACACCGCAGGTCTGAAGTTCTCCAGCCTTTCAAAGGAAGACCTTCATGAGCTCATTGATTTCATAGAGGAGCGCGCGCATGTCACAAGTGCGGAATTTGAAGTTCACAGACTGAGCGGCCTCAGGTTTAATATCAGGTTTCCGGTGGATACTCCAGGCAGGGCGGTTCTTAATTTTGACGAAAGTTACAGGGTAAAGAAGTTGAGCCTGGGGGGCATGCTCATAGAAAGCTCCCATGAGATCGATATAGAAAAGAGACTGCCCATGGAAATATCCCTTGACGATAAAAGGCATATCACATTTCTTGGGCGGATAGCCTCCTGCATCCCTATTCACTTTAAAGAAAGGCAACTCCATGATGTCGGCATAGAGTTTCTGGAAATGTCCGAAGCAGACAGGGAGGCTCTCCGCGACTTTATCGGACTACTTCCTTCGGCAGAAACTGGTTCATGACCTCACGACCGCATTATGCGGTCATTGATTCTGTATTTCTCCGGCACAAAAAAATCATGCCGGAGCGGCTGCAGGAAATATTCAGACCGTCCTGCTGATTTGTCAGCCGGTCCTGTTGACAATCTCCATCAATTCGACAATGCTTTAAGGGCAGAGGATATCGCAATGATAAATTTCATCTGGACAATAATCGCCGTAATCTCAGTCCTGCTCCTGATGCCGGCCTCAAATGCCGATGCAGCCATGAATTATTCCTCTGGCTCCCCGACGCTCTCCGACATATGGGTAGATCCCTCAAACGGCAGCGATTCAAATACAGGGGCCGGCAGTACCGAGGCCCTAAAAACGCTTACCAGGGCGTGGGACCTCATACCGCAGGGCAGTAATCTGACAATTACCGGTTACCGCATCAACCTGCTGCCTGGTTCCTATCCGTGTGAGCCTGGACCGGAAGCGGACAACTGCATCAACTATTTTTCGGACCGCCTGGGCACATACGAGTTCCCCATTATCATCCGCGCTTACAGCGGGCCTGGCACCGCAACAATCAGGGGCGGTCTTAATATCCATAACGTACGCTATCTCTACCTTATCGACCTGGATCTGGCAGGGGGTGCCCCCCTGCCGACGAACAGCTCCGGGAATAACCTCCTGCACCTTTCCGGAGGAGACCACATCCTTCTAAAAGGGCTGACGATTGCCGGACCTGCGTGCGACAACGACATATGCAATAATCTGCAGGAGGTGCTGAAGGTTAACCAGACCCAGCATCTCTATGTTGAAGACTGTACCATCGGGGGCGCCTGGCACAGCAGCGTGGACTACATGGTTGTCCAGTACGGACACTTCCTCAATAATCGGGTCCATACCGCAGGGCAATGGTGTATGTATATAAAAGGGGGAACGTCTTACCTGCTCGTAGAGGGAAATGAGATGTATGGATGCCAGCTGGGCTTTGAGGCAGGCCAGGCTGCGAACTTTGCCGTGATGACCTCCCCATGGATTCACTACGATGCGTATGATATCAGGTTCATCAACAACATCCTTCGTGACATTCCCGGCGTAGGGCTGAGCGTGGCAGGCGGATACGCTATACTTTTTGCCCATAACACGCTATATAGGGTCGGTGTCTCGGCCTCAAACGGGTATGGGCTTCTGCATGTCATCCACGGTGAGCGCAACTGCACGGCTACTGATGAGCTCCCTGACCCCGTTGCTCAGTGTGCAGCGCACATCGGAGCAGGAGGGTGGGGGCCGAACTTTCTGACCGATTCAGTGGCGATAGTCCCTAACCGCAAGGTTTACGTTTATAACAATATCTTTTACAATCCCCCGCCGGCGCAGACACTGTACTCACATTTCACTGTCGAGGGACCTCTCAACCCTCCTGAAGGGTTTCAGAATTTCCCGTCGCCGTCAAACACGGATGACAACCTCGTCATAAAAGGCAATATCGTCTGGAACGGTCCTGCTGAACATCCCCTGGGGATTGAGGAGTCTGACCAGGGATGCCGGCCTTCAAACCCGACCTGTAATGCCGTTCAGTTGAGGACTGACAATACAATCAATGAAGTGGAACCCCAGCTCATGAACCTTTCAGACAACAATTTTCGGCCTCTGCCCGGCAGCAATGTTTTCTCTGCATCAATTTATACAATACCGGATTTCACCTGGAGCGACTCTCCGGAAGCACCCCCTGTCCCTGCAGGAAATACCGTCAACAGGATTGAAAAAGACAGAGACTCCCATCGCAGGACCGATCCGGGTCCTCCAGGGGCATATACCCGGTCTCTTTGCAGCAGTCCTGCAACCCTATCGCCCGACTTAAGACTTCATTTACCAGTCGTAATGCTTGCAGGCAAGTACTATTGGGCAGATATGAGCTTAGTACCAGGGACTGCGAATTTTCTCCTGACCAATGCCGGTGAGCTGCAACAACAGGATCGTTATACCGCCTGCCCTTCCTCGACCCTCCCGGTAATATCTCCTGACCTGAGACTCCACATGCCTTCAGTAACATATGACAGCTCGTCATACTGGGCTGACCTGCAATATGCCGAAGGACTAATTTTCATGTTAGTCAGCGGAGGCGCGCAGTGAGCAGCCTTTTTATCCGTGGTGATCTTCCGATTTCCTCAGAAGAGGCAGAATAATTTTTTACCCGCCCCATTTCCCCTTGACTTTTTCACCTCCAGCAGAAATTTCCAAACCCTTGCCTGTCAAGGATCCGCACTGCCCATTTATTAGGCAGAACAGGAAATGCTTTTACTTTTCAACCAGTTAGCATGCTAAAAGAGAAGGTTCCTGACATGACATGTTAGTTACCGTCTTTATCCCTTGTATCTCAACGTGTTATGACCTTTTTATCAGATCTCTGTCGGGTTCTTCCCGTCATTTTCCGAGCGAAATGGCCGTAACAGGGCAGTTCTCTTCAGCTGCCTCGCAGCATCCTGTATATTCACAGGCCTCCGGATCAATAACTTCCGATTTACCTGTCACCTCATTCAGGTGAAAGACGGCCGGACAGATCTCCTCACACCGGCCGCAACCTATGCATGTCTCCTCGTCAACAATCACATTCATTTCGACTCCTCTATAACAGCAGCAGCCAATAGGGGAAACATAATCTCATGGTGCCCTGTGAGGGCATAGTTTCTTCCTTTCAGGGATGTCGGCCTCTTAAGCACATTCTCCCTCGGCCTGTAATGCTGAATAAAATCCATGTTAACAGTAGTGATGTCAGCTACCCGGTTGCCGAGATTCCTTGCTATGTTAAGGGCCTTGAGAAAGACCTCGGGGAGTATTACGGCAGAGCCCAGATTTATATATACCCC
The DNA here is from genome assembly GCA_016217695.1 of Nitrospirota bacterium. Classification (GTDB taxonomy): domain Bacteria; phylum Nitrospirota; class Thermodesulfovibrionia; order Thermodesulfovibrionales; family UBA6898. Next base: position 29,303 of record JACRHE010000089.1, read on the forward strand.
TCCTTCCATGTCTGAAATGACTGAGGCAAGAAGCCTGAAATCAGCCATGCTGCCCTTTCCAATGGCAGAACCGTCAGCCTCGGGGTGCATGTGGACTATATCGGTTCCGATAGCCACGTGTACGGTAGCCGGGATATCAGCACGATATGCGTTCGCAAATATGCTTCTGTCTCTGAATGGAAAGCGGCCTTTCGCGATATGCTCGCCTACCGCCTTTCCGATACCGTATCCCTTTTTTACGCCCCTGGAGATGGCAAGATTTATTCCCCTCCCTGTTTCCTGCGCCATGCCGAAAGAACCGGAGCAGAGTTCCATTGCAACATCCTCGGAGGTATGTCCGACAAGGGAAATTTCAAAATCGTGAACAACGCATGCGCCGTTTGTAGCTATGGCGGTAATAATGTTTCTCTTTACCAGCTCCACAATAACAGGGGAAAGGCCCAGTTTTATCGGATGGGCCCCCATGCCGAGGATAACAGGCCTGTCCTTCTGCCTTGCAGAGACTATCGCCCCGGCTACCGCCCTGAGGTCTTTTACAGCCAGCACATCCGGGAGATTTTCGAGAAATTCCGCAAAGGTGCCGCCCCTTTTGTGAACCTCTGCAAAAGCCTTTACTGATACCTTGCTCTTTCTGGCACAAAGGGAGTAAGACTTGACTCCCTTAAGGGAAAGAGGTGAATATTTTTTCATAGTCTTGATTTTACCATAAGCAAACTTGATTTAAAATGAGTATTTATGGTAAAAAATAAGACCATTTTTTCAAGGAGGATATCAATTTGGCGGCAAAAGCAGCACCGAAGAAAAACCTTTCAGCACTAAAAAGGGCCAGACAGGCCGAAAAAAGAAATTTACGCAACAGGACTGAGCGGACCAGGATCAGGGGAGTCGTCAAGGCTGTTGAGGCTGCAGTTACAGAGAATAATAAAGAGGCTGCAATAACCGCGCTGCGTAAGGCGGAAAAGACAATAAGCAGCGCAACTTCAAAAGGCATTCTCCACAAGAATAACGCTGCACGGAAGATCTCAAGACTGGCAAAAAAGACTAACGCCCTTTCGAAAGCCGGATCAGCTTAATCAGCAATAGCTCCATCGGATACGCGCCGCCGGAACTCTTTATCTCCAGATCAGCCCGGTGAAGGGCCTGAAAGACCTGATAATAATATGCTCTGTCCTGAGGGGTATCCCTTTCTCCAAAGGACCGCGAGTATTGCCAGTTGAGTGCTCCGAGAAGACTGTATGGTTCCTCAGTATCTTTCAGCACCCTGTAGATCTTAAATACACGTTCCGTATCCCGCGCACGTATGGCATCAACGAGGGCAAAGGCGTTGTAGGTCCTCTTGCCTTCTATGATATCCATGATATCTTCCTTCCTGACCTCCTCCTTTCCGATAAGAGCACACTTGTCCAGCTCTGATGAGAGCAGTCCGAGATCAGGGCCTATCGTTCCTATGAGATAGTCAGCCGCGCTGTCAGCCAGAGAAAACCCCTTTGTCCCGGCCTTTACTTTGAGCCATGCAGGCATATCCCTCTCGCTGATGTCCAGTATAATCTGCCTGAGACCTTTGATAGAATCCTTCATCTCTTTTTTGAGGGTGCCTGCATGCAGCAGTATCATGACCGAACTTTCAGAAGGATTCTGCAGATACTGTTGAAGCTTCTTAAGGTCTTTTTTCAGCAGCTTCTGCGAATTTTCGATCACGACGATCTTCCTGCCCGTGAAAAAGGGCACGGTATTGAGCACATCCAGGATCTGATCAAAAGTCATGCCGCTGCTATTCATGTTCAGGAGATCGAAGACATGAAAATTGAAGTCCCTCTCCTGCTCAGGGACCAGGTCCCGAATCAATAGGCATGCCTCTGAATGGAGAAAGGGATCAGAAGAGATGAGGACGTAATTCCCTGACGGAAGCCCCTTCTTTATCTCGTCAAGGAAATTCCGGTAACTCACTGATATATCAACGCTCCTACCACAGCTGAGGAGATGTTGGCCAGGGCACTTTCCTCAGCCACCTCTTTTGAGGCCAGCAGAAGACCGAGGTCGCCGGCGCCGGTAAAATAGACATGGTAGCTGAAATTGTTCAATTCCCTTATCTTGCCCTCCTTGTCGCTGAGTCTGAAGTCGGCGGTGATCCTGACCATGAAATCAGTACTCACATCAGACTTCTCGGCGATATTGACCATCTCGAACGTCCTGATTGTGCCTGTAAGATTATGCGGGGCAGAAGGGTCGACACTGATCCCTTGTCTCATGAATTCCTCCACCAGAGCCTTGTGGAGCTTATCCTGGAGCTTCGGTTCGAGAGTCCTGTTTTCGATAAGTCCGATCGCAATCTTCTGAAACGGGAGCCCGGCCTTCTTATGGATCGCATATCCGCAGCCGCACAGCATAACAGTGATGGCCAGAGCCGTTGACAAAAGGATTATGCGGGTCTGCTGCAGGCCGGTTTCCATGATCATCCGCCGAGCACAATATTGACGAGCCTGCCTTTGACAACAATCACCTTCTTTATCTCCCTGCCCCCTATCGCCTCTGCAATCTTGGGGTCATTGAGCGCGAGTTTCTTCGCATCCTCATCTGCCGCGCCCGCCGGAATCATAAGCTTGCCTTTGAGTTTTCCGTTCATCTGGATTACGAGCTCAACCTCGTCTTCTTTCGATAACTCCTCATCCCAGACCGGCCATCTCTGCCCTGATATGCCAGGTTCATTGCCCATGGCTGTCCAGAGCTCTTCGGCTATATGAGGCGTAAATGGAGAGATAAGGCATAATGTAGTCTCGATCGCAAACCTGAGAACACTGTTGTCCAGGTCATCGGCAGGCTCCAGTCCGGTCATCTCGTTTACAAGTTCCATCAGGGCGGCAATAGCTGTATTAAAGTGATATTCCCTCTCAATATCATTAGTCACCTTCCTTACGGTCTTGTGGGTCTTTCTCAGAAGACTGCGCCCTGCCTCGGAAATCCCTTTGATGTCCGCCTTGCCGGCCGTGGGATAGGATGTGCCCTGCAAAGAATTCAGGTTCCTATAGACGACATTCCAGATCCTTGAGAGGAATCTGTATGCGCCTTCGACCCCCTTGTCAGACCACTCAAGATCTCTCTCAGGCGGCGCAGCAAAAAGGGAAAAGAGCCTCGATGTATCAGAGCCGTACCTGTCTATCAGATAATCGGGATCAACCACATTACCCTTTGACTTCGACATCTTGGCTCCGTCCTTTATCACCATCCCCTGAGTCAGAAGGTTGGTGAAAGGCTCACTGCAACTGATAATGCCGAGGTCCCTGACTACCCTCGTAAAAAACCTTGAATAAAGCAGGTGAAGAACCGCATGCTCAACTCCGCCTATATACTGGTCAACCGGCATCCAGTAATTTAAGGGATTAGTAATTTTATTATTCCTTTCGCTGATCTCAAACCCCCATTCCCCCTTGCCCTGTTTTAAACAGTAGGCGATAAAATACCAGGAAGAGTCCACAAAGGTATCCATAGTATCTGTCTCGCGCCGGGCCCTGCCCCCGCATTTCGGACATGCCGCCTGCAAAAAGGCTTCGGACTCCTTAAGGGGAGACCCGCCCCTGCCTGTAAACTTTACATCCTCAGGAAGGATGACCGGCAGGTCTTTGTCAGGCACTGCAACGATTCCGCAGCTCTCACAATAAATGACAGGGATGGGTGTTCCCCAGTATCTCTGTCTGGATATGCCCCAGTCCCGCAGCCTGAAATTGACCACCTTTTTACCAAGGCCTTTTTCCTCGATGAAAGCAACGACCTTAACCCTGCCTTCAGGGCTCTTCAGGCCGGTGAAATCTCCGGAGTTCACCATGACCCCATCGTCTTCATATGCCTCCGATAACTGCGCCCCCTGTGCTTCGGCGACCGCCTCCTGCGCTATCACTCTTCTGACAGGAAGGTTATATTTCAGCGCAAACTCAAAGTCGCGCTGATCATGGGCAGGAACCGACATAATGGCGCCTGTTCCGTATTCCATAAGAACGAAGTTGGCGATATAAAGAGGGATTCTTTCGTTATTCACCGGATTTATACAGTAATGGCCGGAGAAAAGGCCGAGCTTTTCCTCCACCTTCCCGTATTGGGCAGTGATCTCCTCAAGCGCCTCTCTGTCCGCAACAAGTTTTTGGGCTAGGGGATGAGGCGGCGACATGCAGACAAAGGTGGCGCCAAAAAGGGTATCAGGACGGGTCGTATATACCCGCACCTTTTCATCAGTGCCGTCTATCCTGAAATCAATCTCGACCCCTGTACTCTTGCCTATCCAGTTCTTCTGCATCAGCACGACCTTTTCAGGCCATCCTTTCAGATCATCACAGGCGCTTAGGAGCTCCTCTGCATAATGGGTTATCTTAAGAAACCACTGGTCGAGTTCCTTCTGCACTACAACGCTGTCGCACCTCCAGCATTTTGTATCTATCACCTGCTCGTTGGCGAGCACTGTGGCGCATGACGGGCACCAGTTCACATAGGAGGACTTGCGGTAGGCAAGCCCCTTTTCGAGCATCCTGATAAAGAACCACTGGTTCCATCTGTAGTATTCCGGACTGCAGGTGGCCACTTCCCTGTCCCAGTCATAACTCAGACCAAGCTTGTTGAGCTGTCCCTTCATATACTCAATGTTTTCGTAGGTCCATTTTGAAGGATGGACCCCGTGCTTGATCGCCGCGTTCTCCGCAGGCAGGCCGAAGGAGTCCCAGCCCATTGGATGGAGGACATTATATCCCTGCATCCTTTTGTACCGCGCAATGACGTCGCCTATCGCATAGTTTCTGACATGACCCATATGTATCTTTCCGGAGGGATAGGGGAACATCTCAAGGCAATAGAACTTTTTGAGGGATTCGGCGGTTTTTGTCTTATAAAGACCTTTTTCAGCCCAGTATTTCTGCCACTTCGGCTCGATCTTTTTCGGGTCGTATCTCTCTTCCAAAGACTTATACCTCCAGGAACGGTTTAAAGCAAACAGGTGGGCCTTACACCCCGTGTTTGTGCGGTATTATACCATAGACAGACGAATGCGTAAGCCCGGAGAAAACCTGATATCTCAGAACTTGATGCCGAAGTCGGGAAAGAGCGCTGCAAGCTGGCGAACGTTGTTCGTAAGCAGCAGGATGCCGAACATGATCAGGAGCGCACCGCTGGCAAGCATGACCACCCTCATGTACCTGCGTATCCTGGCCGAATAGCTGAGGAAGGAGTTAAACATAAGGGATGAGAGGAAAAAAGGCACTGCCAGGCCGAGGGAATATACAGCCAGGAGTTTAAAGCCGTAAGAAGCAGAACCTTTTGAACTCGCATAAAGAAGGATCGTGCCGAGGATCGGCCCTATGCAGGGAGTCCACGCAGCGGCAAAGGTCATTCCCACAAAAAAAGAGCCTATATATCCGGCCGGCTTTCCGGTCAGATGAAACTTTCTCTCTCTTGTCAGGAAATCAAGCCTGATAATCCCTGATACAAAGAGGCCGAAAAATATCACCAGTATTCCGCCGATGATCCTTATCCAGTCCTGATATTCGAATAAAAACCTGCCCACCGCAGAAGAAGAGGCCCCGAGGGCTATGAATATAAGCGAAAAACCGGAGATAAAGGCGAGGGAATTCGTGATCGTGAGGAAGCGGATCTTCTTCCTGTCAGTTCCTTCTTTGAGGTCTTCAAACGAGATTCCGGTGATAAACGAGACATAGGAAGGCACCAGCGGAAGGACACAGGGTGAAAGAAATGAGAGCACGCCAGCCAGAAAAGCCAAGGGAAAGGATACATCCTTCATCGGGACCTTCCTTCAGAGCCGCAGTCATCGGTGCTGCCCTTAATCTTCTCTAAAGCATGCGGAATGATATCCATGATCGTCTCCAGTCCCTCTCTTATCGCCTTCGGGCTGCCCGGCAGATTGATTATCAGGGTGTTCGCCCTGACTCCTGCAACAGCCCTTGAAAGCATGGCCCGCCCTGTCTTTTTCAGGCCTTCAGCCCTCATCGCCTCTGCAATCCCGGGAATCACCCTGTCTATAACCTCAAGGGTTGCTTCGGGCGTCACATCCCTCGGTGAGAGTCCTGTACCGCCGGTAGTCAGGACCAGATCTACCTTGTTGCTGTATTCCATGAGCTTTTCCTTTATCAACGCCTTTTCGTCCGGAATAACATCGTAGTAGTCGACACGCGCATCCAGCCGCTTTATCAGCTCCCTGATCCCGGGACCGCTCAGGTCTTCGCGCTCACCCCTGGCGCCTTTGTCGCTCAATGTAAGAATGGCAACCGTGATCATGATTTCAGGGCTCTCCGTCAATTTCTACAGAGTCACCTTTTCTGATTCTCCCGCCCTTAAGCACCCGGATAAATATTCCTTCCTTGGGCATCACGCAGTCGCCGGCCTGATAGTAAATCGCGCATCTTGTATGGCATTCCTTGCCGATCTGGCTAACCTCTCCGGCAACTTCAGGCCCTATGTTCATCTTTGTGCCTACGGGAAGCGAAGGCAGGTCTAAACCTTCTGTGGTGATATTTTCAGCAAAATCCCCTGGATGCACATCAAGGCCCATCTCCTGCATCTTTCTGATACTCTCTATCGCGAGAAGACTCACCTGCCTGTGCCATTCCGAAGATGCATGGGCATCTCCCTCGATACCATAGCCCGCCTTTACGAAGATATCCTCAACAGGCTTTTTCCTTACGCCCTTTTTAGCGCTGATATTAATTGATACAACTTTGCCGGACATTTTTAAAGATACCATAATTCATAAGACGCCCACAATCTGAATCAACTGATAGTGCCTATTTGCGGGGATTGCATTGAGTTGCTGCGCAGGCCTTCAGACCGGCGACGCCATATCAGCAGCGCGCGCCGTAAAAGGCAGAGCGTTTTCATGAAAAAGCGGCTCTTTTTCCCGAAAAACGAGGATGCTGAAACCGATGGAAGAATAGTTAGCGTTAACAAAATCGCAAGAAAAGCGTTAAAGTTCTGTCTAATTTCATTTGCAATTATAGCAAAAAAATGGCGGAAACTTTCGCTGTTTCCGCCATCCCTGGCTACGGGTCATATCACCCTCCGAGGTAGCCGCCGGATACAACCTCCGTTTCGGGCTTCTCTTCCTGAAGCTGGACCGAAGACGTTTTTTCTACACCGGCGTACCCGCTCCACTCAAAGGGGCAGACCCTCGTCAGAATCTCGAGCTTCCACTCAATCGTCCTGATAATGTCCTGGAAATGAGGGATATGCGATTTCAGCATCGCATGCTCAGGAGCCTTCATCGTCTCGATCTCTGTCACGAAACCGAGAAGTCTGGCCTTCATGCCTGCAAGCTCGTCGTAGACCCTGTCGCAGTAGTTACCGAACCTTATGTCTCTTACGCTTGACATGACATCCTCCTTTTTTTGGGCCACATAGGCCTGTTAAATAAAAAAGCCGAGCATACCGAAGATCAACTTTCCTTCGGCAGCTCGGCCATCTCCACTTTTAAAGAAGATCCGCCGCTTTCCGCCCCCTCCTCTCAGAGGGTTAGGCTTTTTCGGGACTGCTCTTCTCTTGATTTAATTATAGCGCGGACTTTACTTATTGGCAAATTAAATAAAGTTAAGGATTGAGTTGGTGGACGGTAGGGGATTCGAACCCCCGACTTCCACGTTGCGAACGTGGCGCTCTCCCAACTGAGCTAACCGCCCACAGAAATATTGTATCCGTTTTCCCCAACGATACTAAACTAAAATCTCCGCCTCAGTCAATGGGCAGTATGTATGTCCCCTGCCCCAGTGTCCGTGAAACTTCGGCTATTGACGATTATCGTACTTTACTATCCGGCCGCAAAAATATATTATTAAGATCGTAATTATCCTCAGCTAGCAGAGAAATATTTGTCATAGGGGATTATGAAATTCGCCGGTGAACTGCTCGACATTCTGGCCCAGTTCGGCGCAGGCCGCGGGGACCCTGCAAACATCGTGGTGCGTTTTCTCCTGCCCTCTTTTTTCTGGAGCTCTCTTCTCTGGATAGCAGGCAGACAGTGGAAGGCACGCAGGGATAAAAGAGATTATTACGTCGCCATGGCAGCGTTTGCCGGACTGAGCAGGGAGCTAATCATGTTCGTTGCCGAATACGGCGGCCTGAGAGGCTTTCTATCCTTTGAAAGCGCCTTCAGGTTTTACCCGCCTGCCGAGCACGCCATTACCATGTTTTCCTGTCTTCTGATAGGCTATGCCTTCATGAGATTTTTTCTTCCCTGGCAGAGGTTTTCGCGTCTTTTCCTTATAACAGGCAGCTCTGCAATCGGCCTGCTGTATCTTGCAGCCGCACCTGCCTGGATATTCTATCTCAGGGAACATCCAGGAACCCTGTTCGGCGCGTTTTGGGGCGATATGGTCTTCCGGGTTACAGGCTCGTCTTTGATGGGGATAGTCCTGGTCTCCCTTGTTTTTGGGAGAAGAAGGGAAGTAGCGGTTCCTAACATACTTTTTGTGGCCTTTTCCTTTTTCTTCCTCGACGAATTTCTCATGATCTTCAACCTTGCAGGCGGAGAGATCTACAGGGATACCTTCGGCCCGCTAAGACACAATCTTCACATCTGGGCCGTGCCCCTCCTTGTCGCTGTCTACTGGAAAGAGCTTTTCAGCGAACTGGAAACCGAAAAGGAGCGCCTGTCAGTAACCCTCCGCTCCATCGGCGACGGGGTCATTGCAACGGATAGGCAAGGCTCCGTAATCCTTATGAACAGGGTGGCGGAGGAGCTGACCGGCTGGAAACAGCCGGAGGCCCTGGGCAGGGAATTGAGCGAAGTATTCCACATCATCAACGAAAAGACCAGGGAGACCTGCGGGAACCCAGTCGAAGGGGTCCTGCAGTCAGGAGGCATTATAGGCCCGGCCAGGCATACGGTCCTGGTCTGCCGTGACAGCACGGAACGCATTATCGCGGACAGCGGAGCCCCGATCAGGGACAGGGAAAGCCGTATCATCGGCGTCGTGCTGGTATTCAGGGATATTACGGAAAAAAGGATTGCGGAAGAGGAGCTGATGCGGGCTCACAAGCTTGAATCCATAGGGATCCTTGCCGGTGGCATAGCCCATGACTTCAACAACATCCTGACTGTCATAACTGGCAATATCAGCCTGGCGATGGATGATATCAGCTCCGGCCACCCTGCCGGCCGGCCTCTTGCAACGGCTGAGAATGCGACAGCCCGGGCATCTGATCTTGCCCGGCAGCTGCTCACCTTCTCAAGAGGCGGAGCTCCTGTCAGACAGACTGCCTCTCTTTCCGAGATGATTAGAGAGACGGCGTCATTTGCTGTTCGCGGCTCGAAGTGCAGATGCGAATTCTCCATCCCCGACGACCTCTGGCCCGGCAACGTAGATGAAGGACAGGTGAGTCAGGTTATTCATAATCTGGTCCTGAATGCTGACCAGGCAATGCCGCAGGGAGGGACGATAAATATCTCTTGTGAAAACACAACATTAAATGAAGCCGGCAATATACCTCTGAAAAAAGGCAGATACCTGAAGATAACTATCAGGGACGAGGGCATAGGCATCCCCAGAGAGTGCCTTGGAAAAATATTCGATCCCTATTTTACGACCAAACAGAAAGGGAGCGGACTCGGCTTGGCCGTCTCTTACTCCATCATCAGAAATCACGACGGTCATATCTCGGCAGACTCCATGCTCGGCACAGGAACTTCCTTCGAAATATATCTGCCTGCCTCTGCGGAAAGCCCTCATATCGCATCTCCAAAAAACTCCGCAATATTGCCCTTGGGTAGCGGCAGGATACTGGTCATGGATGACGAAGGCCTGATAATCGAATTCCTTCACGAAACCCTCAGGCGAAACGGATATTCAGCAGATGGTGCAAAAGACGGTCAGGAAGCGATCAGGAAGTATAAAGAGGCGATGGATGCAGGAAGCCCCTTTAAGGCAGTGATCATGGATATCACCATCCCAGGCGGAATGGGAGGCGGGGAAGCCATAAGAAAGATCCTCTCGATCGATCCCTCTGCAAAGGTGATAGTTTCGAGCGGTTATTCCAACGACCCGATCATGTCGGATTTCCGGACCTACGGTTTCTGCGGCGTGATTACAAAACCATACAAGAGCGGAGAGGTAAGGAAGGTTCTTCAGGAGGTGCTTGGTTCGGGGGATCCCCGGGAAGAAACAGGCAAAGCCGGCCAATGATTTCTTGACACAATTTCAGATAACCTCTTATAATCAACGTCTGCTTGATTTGCAGGTATTTTTTTACAGTGCGCCTGTAGCTCAGTTGGATAGAGCAACTGCCTTCTAAGCAGTAGGCCAGAGGTTCGAATCCTCTCAGGCGCGCCATAATAATTTTTATTGCTGCGCAGGTTGACTGGACAGTTCTTTTCTGTTTTACTATTAGAGATTCACGAGTTGTGGTTTTGTCCTATGGTGGGCGTAGTTCAATGGTCAGAGCACTGGATTGTGGTTCCAGGTGTTGGGGGTTCGAGTCCCCTCGCCCACCCCATACAAAATTTGCCCCGTAAATTTTGCGGGTTTAGGGGTCTTGGTTTCAACAGTTGGTCTCTGCTAATGACTGAACCCGAACAACGAATTACCGACGTTAACTGCGCCTGTAGCTCAGCTGGATAGAGCATCAGCCTCCGGAGCTGAGGGCCGGAGGTTCGAATCCTCTCAGGCGCGCCAGACTATATCGAAAGTGGCAGGCAGACGATTATTCCGAAAGAGACTGCTTTTGAGGTTGACGGTAATGAGGCATATCTGTTTTACTATAGGGCTTCTGTTTTTTGGTGAATTCTTCAGACGGGCCGTTAGCTCAGTTGGTAGAGCAGCTGACTCTTAATCAGCGGGTCGCAAGTTCGAATCTTGCACGGCTCACCATTAAAATCCAAGGGATCAGCCTTCACAGCCTGATCCCTTTTTCCTTAATGACTCCAGACAAGAGTCATAATCAGATTATTTGAAGGTCTTCAGGATATATTCGGCGATATCCTCTGCATCTTTGTCCGGAATGGTTGCTGCGCTCCATGAGGTCATGCCCTTGCCCGGATGCCTCATCTTATCCACGATATCGGCCCTGTTCGTGATATTATGTGCCTCGCGATCCGCCTTCCGCAGTGTCTTGCCGGGACTGATAATGTTGCCGCCCTCAGGATGGCAGGCGCTACAATGCTCCTTAAAAAGTTCCTCCCCTGATTTGCCCGTCTTCGTTTCCGCAAGCCCCAGAGCAGCAAGGCCGCCGCTAACCATAAATACCGCTGCGATTATCAGAATCTTTCTCATCTTATTTATCCTCCGTCAAATATTCAGCAGCATACAGATAAGTCCGTCGAAGCAGAGGTACTGCAGGCACCTCTCGCTTCACTGATTATATAGCATAGATGCTTTGGACTTGCAATACAGCCCCAGGCTGCTGCTAGTGTGCGCAGGCATCTCCATGGGAATGGCCGCCGCAACACATCCGACTGCTGTATTCGTCCAGCTGCCCTGTCAAAAACAGGCCGAGATTTTCGGAAATGGTTCCGGCCCGGGCCTTATAAGCCTTTATGCCCATCTGGCCAAGCCTATTCAGAGCACCTCCGCCGATGCCTCCGACAACGATTGCGTCAACCTTCTGGTTGTCAAGGGCCATAATCGGATTGCAGGCGCCATGCGCATGGTGCTGATCGCGATTAATGATAAGCGATGAAGCATTGGTGGCCGTATCAACTACGACGAACAGTGGCGCTGACCCAAAGTGGTTGTAAACCGTGCTCTCCATTCCTTCATCTTTTTGCACCGGGAAACATATCTTCATTTTACTCCTCCTCTTTGCAGCTAATTTCTTCCAATACCAGTGCCCGGCATTCTGAGAGGGCAGTGGCAACCTTATTCCTGGCGCTTGCGAGTATCCTCTGAACTGTCCCTCTGGATATCCCCATCTTTAAGCCGGCGTCCTGCTGGGTAAGGCCGTCCTTGTCACAGAGTTTCAGGGTCTCGAGTTCGTCACGGAAGAGCTCTATCTCCTCCGTCTGCCGCATGGGAATGCCTGCAGGCTTGAATACCCTGCCCTTCACACTGCATTCGCAAGACCTCGGTTTCTTGCACCGGGGAGACATTATCTCCCCTCTTCGGTTATTTTGTGCATATGCACATTATAACCATTACACTTCGTTTTAGCAATTTTTCCTGCCTGCGGCTCTGAATCACAGAAGATGAGTTTTGACATTACGGGAAGAACTGGAATAATGTTGGGCAGGAAAGATAATATCCATTAGCAATCCATCTTAGAAAGTGAGGCACCGCATTATGAAATTTATTTTATGTCCCCTGGTCTTGTCTTTTATACTGGCCCTGGTCTTAATTCCGGCAAACGGGTCCGGAACGGTTGAATATGCAGGTCAGACCGGCAAGAACTGCGGCGACTGCCACGCCGATCCGACAGGAGGCGGGACGCTCACAAAAGATGGGGAGGCATTCAAAGACGCCCTCCGGATCAAGGGGCAGTACAGGGTGCTCAACCCGGTGCAGCGTGTAATACGTTTCATCATCGGTTATTTTCATACCCTTACAGCCATCATCTGGTTCGGAACGATCCTTTATGTTCATATAGTCCTGAAGCCTGCCTATGCTGCACGGGGGCTGCCAAAAGGCGAACTGACAATCGGCTGGGGCTCAATTATTATTTTGGCGGTAACCGGCACCCTGCTTTCCATTGCGCGTGTGCCGAACTGGCAGATGCTCTTTCATACCAGGTAGAGGCATCCTTCTCTTTATAAAGATCATCCTCTTTCTCGTTATGGTCTCCACAGCAATATTTGTCACATTCGTCGTAGGCCCGAAGTTGCGAAAAAAGAGACAGTGCGAAATTAAGCAATGTCCGCAAGACCTCAATCCGGATCAACTCTCCCGGTTTGACGGTAATGAGGGCCGGCCTGCATATGTGGCATACATGGGCACTATCTATGATGTCTCCGGCAGTAAACTCTGGAAGGGCGGAAGTCACTTCAGAAGACATACGGCAGGGCTTGACATGACAGATGTCCTTAAAACTGCTCCCCATAAGGAAGACAAGCTCACCGGCATGCCTGTTGTCAGCAGGCTCGTGGCTCAGGAACAGCAGAAAAAGCCGCCTCAGATGAGGATCTTTTATTTCCTGGCCTATATGAACCTTTTTCTTATATTTTCGATTGTCTTTGTCATATCTCTCTGGCGTTGGTGGTAAGACATTTTGGAGATATAATAGATAAAGAGGAATAAAATTTGAGACGGTTGTCAGGGAGGTATCTTATGGGTTACACAAACGTCGCACTGAAAGACAAGATCATGGAGATGTATCCTGAAGTCGAAAGACATGGTATTTCTGTCAGCCTCGATTTCAGCGAGGCGAAGAATGCCTACATCGTAAAATTCAGGAAAGGCTCTCATGAGCTCTCCACGCATCTTGAAAAGAAAGACGCAGATGAGTGCATGGACGGTTTCAAGTGCGTCTATCTCGGCATGCAGATAGGCGAATTCATGAAGAATTTCGAAGAGACCAGCAGGGCATAAGGAGGGAATTTTTATGAAAAAGCCCGTTGTAGACTATGAAACGTGTATAGGCTGCGGCACATGCATTGAACTCTGCCCGGCAGTATTTGAGCTCAAAAGTGATGATAAGGCCTGGGTGATAGGCCCTGACAAATGCGACACCTGCAACTGTCAGGAGGCTATCGACGCCTGCCCTGTAGAGGCTATCAGCTGGGGCGACTGAGGGAAACAAAAAGGGCTTTTTGCGAATATAGCCGTCTACAGATGCCGCGCGACATGCCCCTTATCCTCTACGAGTTCGTAGTCGAACTTCTCGGGCCTTCTTCCGAAACAGGTGCCGAGACTTTCGAAAAGGGCAATCTCCTTGACATCCACCTCTCTGCGCTTGATGGCCTCGCTCGTAGCCATATAGTGGATCTTCTGTCCGTCAACGTTAACAACGGTATTGCCGGTCTTCCCCTCCAGCAACATGCATACAGCGGCTGCGCCGGCCTTATAGCCGAAGTTCACGTCAAAGGCTGAAGAGCCTCCGGAGCGTACAAGATGGCCAGGGGTCACCTCCCTCACCTCAGGCACCTCATATACGCCGGGCGCATACATGCCGGTCTTCTTCATGAAATCTATCACCTCAGGGTCCTTCTTGAGCCTCTTTTCGAGCTGCTGCCGGATATATTTGCCTGCGCCGGCAAGCTTTTTGTGGCCGAACGCATCGACCCCTGCTGATTCGTCATAGAGCATCTCGCCGTTGGCGTTTTTCAACCCCTCGGCTACAACTATGATATAGGTGCCGGCCTTAACATCGCTCCTCAATACCCTGCCGAAATATGTAGCCTTCATATGCTCATAGACGACATCGAAGTCAACCGGGATCTCTGGTATCAGTATGCAGTCAGCCTCCGCGCCTATGCCTCCCCGAAACGCTGTATGGCCAACATACCTTCCGAAGACCTCTATTACGAGCACCCTGTTATGGCTCAGGCCGGTTGTCTTAAGGTCCCTGGAGAAGACCGCTATCCTGTTGACAGCTGAATCTCCTCCGACGCTATACGGTTGGAGGTCCAGGTCCATGGTCTTGGGTACATGGATGCAGGGGATACCCTGGTTACTGAGATCGACCACAACGCTTCCGGTGTCATCTCCGCCGCTGATGACAAGCGCGTCTATCCCGAATTTCTTAAGCCCTTCCTTGATCCTCTCGTACTTGTTAGGATCCGCTATCTTGCTGATCTTTACACGCGAATGACCTGCCTCCGAGCCTGCAAGAGATGCCTCTATGCGGCTCACCCTTTCAGCATTGAGCAGCACAACCTCCGGCAGTTCGACGAGATTATAGAGTCCTGCGTACCCGTTAGGTATGACAACAGACTCGATACCAAAGGAATATGCCTCTCTTGCCATGCCCTTGATGACTGCGTTCAGACCTCCGCAGTCCCCGCCGCTTGTGATAACACCGATTCTCTTAATGGATGCCATGGAGCCCTCCTGATATGATTGTTATTTAGCGCGCCTTCTAAGGCAACGAAATCTATTTTATAAAATATGGAGCCGGGATGCCATAAGAAAAAAATACCCTAACCCTCATTATTCATAAATTTGACGGGCAGGCCGAAAAAGCTTTTCGTCGGCAACGGGAGCGCATAATATAACTTGCATAGTCTGCTCCGATCAAGAAGAAGAATATTCCGATTACGACCGCTTACGAAAAGGTTCTTGAGGCAGTGGCCGTCAAATGCCTGACTGTTTAACAATACGCATCAAATATTATTTATAAACGGCTTTGCCGCCGTTGTCCATCAGCGCCTGGATTGGCTTGAGGCCGTAAGGGCTACCCTGCTCAATGGCTGTCAGCACGGTGCCACCCCCGGTGAAGAAATAATACTGCGCATTGTCCAGCACCGACAGGTAAAGGCCCGGGCAGAGGTCCTTGAACTCCTGGAGCGTATCTCCGCCGCCATAGAGTTTTTTTGCATCGGCATTCCTGTCTATGGTCTCGTCAAGCGCCTGAGAGCCCTCTGAAAAATGAGGAGTAAATCCCATGACCGCATTTACGAATATCGCGTTTGAATTCAGTATGCTTTCCAGCACTGCCTTGTCGGCAAAAGACTCCCTGTCAATATCCAGGACATATCCGTAGCTCTGCCCTTTTTTAAGATCCTTAAGAGCGATAGTTCTGTACCTCCCCTCCACCTTCGCTTCAAGGATATCGGACTCGACAATGTAGGGGAGCTCAACGATCTTGCCCTGTTTTCTGTCCATCTCCACGAGCTCTTTTGCAGCCTCTATCTCCTTGCCGGTCACGCCATTGATGCGTATATCGTATTTGGCGCAGAGAAAAGTGTTGTAGATCACGCCTCCCAGGATCAGGCTGTCGGCCTTGTTATAAATGGCGTAGAGAGGTCCTATCTTCGTGTCATACTTTGATCCTGCCACAACAGCAGTAAAAGGCCGGGCAGGGTCCAGCACATAGTCCAGGTTCATAATCTCTTCCTGCATAAGGAAGCCGGCAAAGGAAGGCAGGAACCTGGTGATATCATAGGTCGAAACATGAGCCTGCCATGAGCCGAACGCGTCGTTTATGAAGATGTCCGAAAGGCCTGCAAGCTGTAGCGCCAGCTTCTGCCTGTTTTCTCCTTCGGCCTCTTCTGCCTGAAACCAGCGCGTGTTCGGAAGGTATATACCTCCGATCCGTCTTTCTTTCAGCGCCCTGATCGCGTGGTTTATCGATGTGTCGATCCCGGTGATGCCCAGTCCAGGGGTCTCGTGGAATTCAGGGATATGGAACTTTATATGGAGCTTGCGCTCCAGATATTCCACAATCGGCTTTACGGATTCCTCTTCCCTGCATCTGATCTCTCCGTTTTTTTTGTCCTTTGGCCTGCCGATGTGGGTCATGAGGATCGGCCGTCCCCCGCGCTCGACTATGTTATAAAGGGTCCCGAGTGTCCTGTCTATGCGGTAGGGATCGCGTATCACGCCGTTTTTTACGACGTTGTGGTCGAAACGCACAAGGACCACTTTGCCTTCAATCGGCGCGTTCTGAATTACCGGCAGCCTTGGGTCTATCACACTCATGAAGCACCTCCGGAGTACGACTTATTTATGACTACACAAAAGATAGGGCAAATATAAGGACAAGATATCACATGAGAAGACCCTTTGCAATAAAGGTCCCCACAATCCACCAACAACTTTGCGGGGGGATGCATCAGAGCGGATTCAGCGGTCCGTATGGCCGCACAGCAGAATCTTATAAAAATATTCTCCGTACTGACGAAAAGTTTTTTCGGCTTACCCGTGAAATTTACGAATAATGTGGGAAAGACAGGGTCGGCTACCCTGTCACAGGGGCAACTGCAGGTCAGGCCTTATGGTATTCCTGAATCGACCGAATATTGATCTTCTTCTTTTTCAGCATCTCTATGGCGTTGACAACGGCCCTGGCGCCGGCGACGGTTGTGGTATAGGGCACGCCATATTGAAGCGCAGACCTGCGTATGGAGAAGGAGTCTTTCTGCGCCTGTGCCCCGCTTACAGTGTTTATGACAAATACGATCTCCTTGTTTTTTATCAGATCAACGATATGAGGCCTGCCTTCGACTACCTTGTTGATCACCTCCACATCGAGACCCTTTTCGCCCAGGAATGCAGCGGTCCCCTTCGTTGCGATGACGGAGAATCCTGCGGCATAGAGACGCTCCACAATATTGCATATGCCGGGTTTGTCCTGGTCTCTGATGCTGATGACGATCTTTCCTGAAAGGGGTATCCTGTTATTGACAGAGGCCTGCGCCTTTGCAAAGGCCCGGCCGAAATCCTCGTCAATGCCCATCACCTCTCCGGTAGACTTCATCTCAGGCCCCAGTATCGTATCCACACCAGGGAACTTGTCAAAGGGAAATACCGCCTCCTTGACTGCGACATGCCTGATCTCCTTTTCAGAGGTAAACCCGAGTTCTTTCAGCGTCCTGCCTGTCATCACCTTGGCAGCGATCTTTGCAAGCGGGACCCCCGTGACCTTGCTCACAAACGGGATCGTCCGTGAAGCTCGGGGGTTCACCTCAAGGATATATATCTCGTCCTTTTTCACAGCAAACTGGATGTTCATCAGGCCGATGACGCCGAGATCCTTTGCAAGGGCCTTTGTCTGCCTCCTGATCTCATCCGTTATGGCGCTGTTGAGAGAATATGGCGGCAGTGAGCATGCAGAGTCGCCTGAATGGATCCCGGCCTCCTCTATATGCTCCATGACCCCTCCGATAACAACGTCGTTGCCGTCAGATACTGCATCCACGTCCACCTCGATCGCGTCATTGAGGTATTTGTCGACCAGTATGGGATGCTCCGGCGAGGCCTTCACCGCCCTCTCCATATAATTGCGTATCGAATCCTCGTCATAGACGATCTCCATCGCCCTTCCGCCCAGAACATAGGAGGGCCTGACCATCACAGGGTAGCCTATCTTCCTGGCGGCCTCCACCGCCTCCTCCACAGACATCGCTGTGTCGCTTTCAGGCTGTTTAAGCCCAAGCTTATGCAGGAGCTCTTTGAACCTCTTTCTGTCTTCAGCCCGGTCTATAGAATCAGGAGATGTACCGAGGATCCTGATGCCCTCCTTCTCCAGAGGCACGGCAAGCTTCAGGGGGGTCTGGCCCCCGAACTGGACGATTACCCCTTCCGGTTTCTCGGTCTCGATGATATTGAGCACGTCCTCTATCGTAAGAGGCTCAAAATAGAGCCTGTCGGAGGTATCATAATCAGTACTCACTGTCTCGGGATTGCAGTTGACCATGATAGTCTCGTATCCAAGCTCCCGCAGTGCATAAACCGCGTGTACACAGCAGTAATCAAACTCGATGCCCTGCCCTATCCTGTTCGGCCCGGAACCAAGGATTACGATCTTCTTTCTGTCAGTAGGATTCGCCTCGGAATCATATGAAGACTGCCCTCCTCCTTCAACCTTGTAGAAGGGTCTCTCATAGGTTGAGTAAAGGTAAGGGGTAAATGCGGCAAACTCGGCAGCGCATGTATCCACCATCTTGTAGACAGGACGGATGTTGTTATCCTTACGAAGCTTTCTTATTCCGGCCTCGTCCATATTTAACAGCTGTGACAGTCTCTTGTCAGAGAAGCCGTATTCCTTGGCCTCCCGCAGCATCCCTGCTGTTTCCGGCGACTGACTTCCCGTCCCGGACTTCCTTATTTTATCTTCCATTTCTATGATCTGCTTCATGTTGTTGAGGAACCAGGGATCAACATTAGTATATTCAAAAATCTCGCTCACGCCCATGCCGTTTCTGAGGGCCTGAGCAATATACCAGAACCTTTCGACTCCGGGGATCTTGAGCCTGATCTTGGTCTTCTCGGGATCGCTGCTCACCTCATCCATGCCGCAGACGCCGGATTCAAGGCTCCGCAGGGCCTTCTGCAGAGACTCCTTGAATGTCCTGCCTATGGACATCACCTCTCCGACAGACTTCATCTGGGTGGTGAGCACAGGATCGGCCTCAGGGAATTTTTCGAACGCGAACCTCGGGAATTTCGTAACCACATAGTCGATAGTCGGCTCAAATGAGGCAGGTGTCTCGCGCGTGATATCATTTCTTATCTCATCAAGGGTGAGGCCGACTGCCAGCTTGGCTGCGATCTTTGCTATCGGGAATCCTGTCGCCTTTGAGGCAAGTGCAGAACTCCTGGAAACCCTGGGGTTCATCTCGATGACTACCATCCTGCCGTCTCTGGGATTGAGGGCAAACTGGATGTTCGAACCGCCGGTGTCGACTCCTATCTCACGAATGATATCTATGGAGGCGTCCCTCATGCGCTGGTATTCCTTGTCCGTCAGGGTCTGGGCAGGAGCCACTGTAATTGAATCCCCTGTATGGACCCCCATAGGATCGAAATTCTCTATGGAACAGATGATCACGACATTGTCTTTTTTGTCGCGCATCACCTCCAGCTCATACTCCTTCCACCCGAGGGCGGATTCCTCTATCAGCACCTGATGTACCGGGCTGAGCTTTAATCCCTTGTCCAGAAGCTCGACGAATTCCTCCTTGTTGTACGCGATGCCTCCGCCTGTGCCTCCCAGGGTAAAGGCAGGCCTGAAAATGGCAGGAAAGCCCAGAAAGCTTATCGCGTCCATGCCCTCCTGCATGCTCGTGACAGCAGCACTCTTTGGCACCTCAAGCCCTATCTTGGCCATCGCCTCCTTGAAAAGCTCCCTGTCTTCCGCCTTTTTTATAGCAGGCAGCTTGGCGCCTATAAGCTCGACCCGGTACTTATCCAGAACGCCTCTTTCCGAGAGCTCTACCGCAAGATTCAGCGCAGTCTGTCCCCCCATTGTGGGAAGGATGGCGTCAGGACGCTCCTTCTCGATGATAAGCTCAAGCATCTCGGGCGTCAGAGGTTCTATATACGTTACGTCGGCTGTCTCAGGGTCGGTCATGATAGTGGCAGGGTTGGAGTTGACAAGGATGACGCGGTAACCTTCGTCCCGAAGGGCCTTGCATGACTGCGTGCCGGAATAATCGAACTCACAGGCCTGTCCTATGATTATAGGACCGGACCCGATAATCAGGATGCTCTTGATATCTTCTCTCTTGGGCAAATTAACCTCTCAAATAATAAATTTAGTCAAATCCTCTAAACAATTCATCGCACCTTTATGGCAGATATGCGTAAAAAATTTACCTGCACCACCGTTGTAAGGCAATTATAAATTCACACAGCAGATATTCACCAAGAACAAGTTGACCATCTTGTTATAACCTGATTGTGCATTGTAAACTTTTTAAAGTATGCCTGCCATAGCGGCCCATAGCGTCTCAAATCTTCAGAAACTCCTTTATCACTTCGTGGGCCGCAAGCACGTCCTCCATGCTGTCGTCCGCGTATATCAGCCTCTCGGTCCCGTCTGCCAGCTTGAGCTTGAGAAGATATAAGGCCTTTTCCTCTCCAAAGCCCGGTATAACTGTCCCGTGCTGGGCAGAGATTTTTTTGACAAACTCAACAGCATCAGGATTTTCGGCTGCAGTCCGCCTGGTTTCAACAATGATATTTTGTATGCACTGAAGGCCGATAAAAACTTTTTTTTTACGAAGAACCCTGGAGCCTGAATTGCCGCCTCTCCTGATTGCCTGTCAAAGGCTGCAACAAGAGACTTCTCCCTGAACACCACGATCCTGAAGAAAAGAAAGAGAACTATGAAAGCAACCAGAAAAGAGATCGCACCCAAAAGGCTGAAGAGATATGCCGGCAAAAGATCCCCATGCTTTCTCATTACAAAGAGTAAGGCAATGCACGTAAGCACAGACCCTGCCGACAATATGGAAGCAAGCTCCGGGTTGTAAAGGCCGCGGTGAAGGACACTCCCCTGTCCCTCCCTGAACCTGCCCGTCGTAAAGACCAGGGTATCTCCGTCTCTGACGAGGGAATATCCCTTATGCCCGGTCCCTGTCACCATACGCCCTTTTCGATCATCTCTCCGAACCTTCTGAAGAGGTGAATAGAGTCATTGGGGCCGGGGCCTGCCTCAGGATGGTGCTGAACAGAGAATATGGGAAGGTCCGCATGGACCATACCCTCTTCAGTTCCGTCATAGAGGTTGGTATGAGTCAGCCTTGCCTTGCCTTTCAGGCTTTTAACATCCACACAGTAGTTATGGTTCTGAGAAGTTATCTCTACCCTGTTCGTAGCAAGGTCCTTCACAGGATGATTCCCCCCGTGATGTCCGAACTTGAGCTTATATGTCTGTCCGCCCATCGCCAGGCCGAGGATCTGATGTCCAAGACATATCCCGAAGATCGGCTTTCTCCCGATAAGTCTCCTGGTGTTTTCGATCGCGTAACCGACTGTCTGGGGATCTCCAGGTCCGTTGCTCAGAAGTACGGCGTCGGGCTCCATCTCAAGGACCGCTTCGCAAGGGGTCTGCGCAGGCACAACAGTGACTGCAAAACCGGCATCGACGAGATTCTTCAGGATGTTAAGTTTGATGCCGAAGTCATAGACAACCACTTTTTTCAGTCCCGAAGACGGGGATTCAATTGCCTCGGCAGTGCAGCTCCATTTCCAGCAGCCCTCTGCCCAAGTATAGACCTGCCTAGTAGTTACATCTTTCACAAGGTCAAAGGCGGAGATGCCGGGATGACTGCGGACCTTGTCAAGCAGCCTGCGGGGATCCGGCTCCTTTGTCGATATGATGCCCATCTGCGCGCCATGATTCCTGAGATGCCTGGTCAGAGCCCTTGTGTCGATATCCTGGATGCCCACAACACCGTGCCTTTTCATATATCCGGGGAGACTGCCTGAGGACCGCCAGTTGCTCGGAAAGTCAGAGGCCTCTTTGACAATAAAACCTTCGGCCTTTATACCTCCGGCTGATTCGGCATCCTCTTCGTTCACCCCGTAGTTGCCGATCTGGGTATAGGTCATAGTCACGATCTGTCCCTTATACGAAGGGTCTGTGAGTATCTCCTGGTAACCGGTCATAGAGGTGTTGAAGACCACCTCCCCGATCGTCTCCCCTTCAGCACCAAAGCCTTTTCCCTCAAATACAGTACCGTCACCAAGAACCAATAACGCCTTTAATCCCATGTATATACCTTTCCATTAACGAGAGTTATCACCGGCAAGCCATGCAGCAGCATACCGTCAAAGGGTGTATTCTTTCCTTTTGAAAGGAAGCGGGATGCATCCACCCGGTATTGTTTTTTATGATCCAGGATAACAACGTCGGCAGGCAAACCGGGTCTGAGGCTTCCCCTGTCTATCCCCATAATCCTGGCCGGATTGAGCGCCATCTTTTCAATAAGTCCACTCATACTCAGAACACCTTTTTCAACAAGCCGAATACTGAGACTGATTGCGGTTTCAAGCCCTGATATGCCGGAAGGGGCGAGGTCGAACTCTCCCATTTTCTCATCATGGTGATGAGGGGCATGATCAGTCGCGATCACGTCCAGAGTTCCGTCAGCAAGCCCTTCCATAATCCCTTCGACATCCTTCTCAGTGCGAAGAGGAGGGTTGACCTTCGCGTTCGTGTTGTATCCCTCTACCGCCTTCTCCGTTATCGAAAAATAGTGAGGGCATGTCTCTGCCGTGACCCTGGCGATCCCCCTCTTCTTTGCCGCGCGTATCAGCGCAACAGACCCTGCTGTCGAGACATGGGCTATATGCAGTCTTCCCCCAGTCAGCTCCGCAAGGGCGATATCCCTCGAAATCATGATCTCCTCGGCCTGGCCGGGTATCCCTTTAAGACCAAGAGTCACTGAGAGGAGTCCTTCATTCATCACTCCGCCGGCTGCAAGAACAAGGTCCTCGCAGTGTGATATGAGAGGCACCCCGAGAATCTTCGAGTATTCCAGCGCCCTCCTCATGACAAGACTGTCCATAACAGGCCTGCCGTCATCCGAAAACGCTACGCACCCGGCATCCCGCATCATGCCCATCTCGGCAAGCTCTTCACCCTTCTGTCCCTTGGTTACCGCACCGACAGGAAAGACCGAACAGGCCCCTTCAGACGCCGCATTCCTGACGATGAATTCGGTCACGCTCGCGTTGTCGTTTACCGGTTTCGTGTTCGGCATGCAGCAGACAGAGGTTATCCCGCCGCGTATAGCGGCATATGTCCCGCTCTTTATTGTCTCCTTGTATTCAAAGCCCGGCTCCCTCAAATGGACGTGCATATCAACAAGACCGGGCAGCACGTACATACCCGCAGCATCTATTGTCTGTACCTCCCCGGCATTCATCTCCCCGCGTTCACCCGCGTTGATCTTTTTGTTTCGTACTCCTGCCTTATGTCTTCTGAGCTCTGCGATCTTTCCATCCCCGATCAGGATATCGCAAAGGCCGTCTATGTCCTGCGAAGGATCTATCACATGTCCATTTCTTATGATCAGATTCATTCCCTCACCCCGGCCAGCAGATAAAGGACCGCCATCCTAACCGCAAGCCCGTTCGTCACCTGCTCAAGTATTACGGATCGCCCGCCGTCGGCCACCTCAGATGAGATCTCAACACCCCGGTTCAATGGCCCCGGATGCATAACGATGGCATCGCCTTTTGCCATGGCCAGCCTCGCAGCAGTAAGCCCCCAGTTCCTGAAATATTCCACAGTCGAGGGGAAATACCCCTTGCCCTGCCTCTCCATCTGTATCCTCAGCATCATGATGACGTCAACATCCCTTAAACCTTCATCCATATCGGTGTATATCTTCACCCCAAGTTCCTCCATGCATAAGGGGATGAGAGTCGGAGGACCGATGAGCCTCACGCCTGCACCCATCTTTTTCAGGGCATAGATGTTCGACTTGGCAACCCTGCTGTGCAGGATGTCGCCTACGATCGCCACCTCAAGTCCGCCGATCCCGTGCTTTTTCTCCCTGATCGTGAAGAGGTCGAGCAGGGCCTGAGTCGGATGCTCATTAGTGCCGTCCCCGGCATTGATCACTGATGCGGCGAGGTGGCCGGCCAGAAACTGGGCAGTGCCTGAACAGGCATGTCTGACTACGATAAAATCAGCGCCGAGGGCCTGAATAGTCATGGCCGTATCCCTCAGCGACTCACCCTTGACAACACTGCTTGTCGAAACCGAAAAATTGATTACGTCGGTGCTCAGCCTCTTTGCTGCAAGCTCGAAAGATGTCCTGGTCCTCGTCGACGGTTCATAGAAAAGGTTCACCGTTGTCTTGCCCCGGAGCGCCGGGACCTTCTTGATGTCGCGGCCAAGAACATCCTTGAATCCCGAGGCGGTTTCAAGTATGAGTCCGATATCTCCGGCATCGAGGTCCTTGATGCATATGAGGTCCTTTGCCTTCAGGCTCATTCGAGG
>JACRHE010000090.1 GCA_016217695.1 Nitrospirota bacterium
AATTTGTTTATGAGGTAGGCGAGTCCGTTGGATGCGGCATCGAGGAAGGGCGAGTCGATCTGCTCCAGATCGCCTGTGAAGACGACCTTTGTCCCTTCCCCGCACCGGGTGATGATCGTCTTGACGTCCAGGGGCCTGAGATTCTGGGCCTCATCGATGATGAGGTAACGCCTCGGGAGGCTCCTGCCCCTGATGTAGGTGAGCGGCTCTATATGGACAACCCCTGATTCGATGAGATATTCGGAGCTCCGGTACTGGTTCTCCTTTTCCTCGGCGTGTTCATGAGGCGTTCCGACGATGACGTCGAGGTTGTCGTAGATCGGCTGCATCCAGGGGAAGAGCTTCTCCCTGATGTCACCGGGCAGGAACCCCAGGTCATTACCCAATGGCACTATCGGCCGCGCAACAACGACCTGATCATACTTTCTTTTATGCTCTGAGGGGATCTTGTTGGAGGCCTTCATGCAGAGATAAAGTCCAGCTGCAAGTGCGAGCAGGGTCTTTCCGGTGCCTGCCCGTCCGGTGAGCGCTACCACATCTATCTGGTCTGAAAGGAGCGCGTCGATGGCGCATTCCTGCTCCCTGTTTTTCGGAGAGATGCTCATGACAGAGCGCTGTCTTCTTATGATCTGCATATTGCTTTCTCCGAAGACCCTGAAGAGCTTCTCCCCTGATTTCAGGTATCTCACAGATCTGATGTCCCTTGTGTCTGCGTCGCCTTCGAGGATATCTCCGTACTTTTTGAATACGGTTGTCTTGTCCGTCAGGTAATCCTGGGTAGCAAGTTTCAGGGCATCGGCCTTTATTCTCACTGACGTGTCCTTTGAGACGAGTATGACCGGCTTTGCAGAGCCTTTGATTTTTGCAAGCGAAATAGCGGCCGAGATGATCCTGTTGTCGTTTGAAGGTTTATGCAGCTGCATCTCCTCTTCGATAATGACCCTAAGGGAGCCGCCGCTTGGGAGGGCAACGCCTGTGGAGAGGTTGCCGACATCCCTGAAAGAGTCTATCAGCCGAAGCGCGTGCCGTGCGGAGTAAGGGACCTCGCCGTTACCCTTTTTCAGATGGTCGAGCTCTTCTATGACCGTAATAGGCAGGACGATATCATTGTCCTGGAAATTCAGGATAGCCTCAGGGTCATGGATCAGTACGTTCGTATCAAGGACAAAGGTCTTTTTCATGGCAGAGCGCCTTTCGATTTTTTGCGTATTATATCAGAAGAAAAGGGGGAAGGGCCTTCTCTATATAATCCGTTAGGGGGACCATTGCTCAAGCACGCCTCAAAAATTTCTTGAAATCTACTGTTTCGGCATTGTCTCTTGCCTTCATCCGAGAAGACCATGACCTTGGGATATTTGGAGCATCTTGCAGTCAATAAATTTTTTCACTGCACTTGAACAAGCCAAGTTAGGTTTCAGATAGATCCGGTTTATAAAGAAGCCTTAAAGGGCTTTGATTACGCTGCCTGCACGATATGCCGCGACATGCGGTATACTTTGACAGTTAAAGATATGGACGATGCACGTTTGAAAAAGGAAGCAGAAAATACCGCAGCAGCAGGGGAGGTCGTATTCAGGACCGCCGGCCTCACAAAGGTCTATGAGATGGGCGAGGTGAAGGTCGAGGCCCTGCGCGGCATCGATCTGGAGTTATATGCAGGGGAGATGATAGTGCTGCTGGGACCTTCCGGAAGCGGCAAATCGACCCTCCTGAACATCCTCGGCGGGCTCGATACTGCATCAGGCGGCCAGGTGACTTACCGCGGAATCGACCTTACGAAGGCCAAAGAGCAGGAGCTGACAGAATACCGCAGATATCACGTCGGATTTGTATTCCAGTTCTACAACCTTATACCGAGTCTCACAGCCCGTGAGAATGTCGCTGTTGTCACCGAGATAGCGCGGAAGCCCATGAGGCCAGAGGAGGCGCTCTCTTTAGTGGGGCTCAGCGAGCGTCTGGACCATTTCCCCGCCCAGCTCTCAGGAGGAGAGCAGCAGCGCGTTGCAATCGCCAGGGCGATATCGAAAAATCCCGAGGTGCTGCTCTGCGACGAGCCGACCGGCGCGCTCGATTCTTCAACAGGCATTGTGGTGCTGGAGGCACTGGACCGCGTGAACCGTGAACTCGGCACGACTACGGCGATCATCACCCATAACGCCGATATTGCAGGCATCGCTGACCGGGTCATACATCTAAGCAGCGGCCTTATTTCAGAGACCATGAGGAACAAAGTTAAGAAATCTCCGTCAGAGCTTCACTGGTGATCTTCTTTATGCAGACACCGCAAAGCAGAGACTCTGAAAAAGTCTTCAATGACGACATGATTTTACTTAAGCCTTTGGCGTCAAGGTGTCGCAGGAATCCATTTTTCATCGCCTCTGCTTTGCGGTTAGCGGGATCTTGTACAGGCGGAGAATTAAGTTCATGAGTCCGCTGGACCGCAAGCTGTTGCGCGACCTCTGGAGGATGAAGGGACAGGCCCTTGCGATCGTCCTTGTCATCGCCAGCGGTGTTGCCACCTTTGTAATGCTCATAAGCACTATGACTTCACTGAACATAACCCGTGACAGGTTCTACAGGGACTACGGCTTTGCAGAGGTCTTCGCCCCGCTGAAGCGTGCGCCCGAGAGCCTGAAAGAGAGGATAAGCGGGATACCTGGTGTGGACCGCATGGAGACGCGGGTTGTGGCTGACGTTAAGCTGGATATCAGGGACTTTCCGGAGCCTGTCACAGCCAGACTCGTGTCCCTGCCGGACGTCGGCAGACCTCTTCTTAACCGGATCTTTCTGAGAAACGGTAGGCTGGTCGAGGCGTGGAGGGACGATGAGGTCGTTGTCAGCGAGGCCTTTGCAGAGGCGCACGGATTCAGGCCCGGGGACCGGATAGGCGCTGTCATCAACGGCAGAAGGAAGTCGCTCACAATTACCGGCGTAGCCCTTTCTCCTGAATTCGTGCTCCAGACAAGGCCCGGCGCCATCAGCCCCGACTACAAGCGGTATGCGGTGCTCTGGATGGGCCGCGAGGCGCTCGGTACGGCTTATGACATGAAGGGGGCCTTCAATGACGTGGTCCTAACCCTCTCGGCAGGCAGCCGCCTTAACGACGTCCTCCTCAGGCTGGATGCTCTCCTGGACCATTACGGAGGACTCGGCGCAGTCGGCAGAAAGGACCAGCTTTCGCACCGCTTCCTTAGCGAGGAGTTCAGACAGCTCGAGCGCTCTGCAGCCATATTCCCCACGATATTCATTGCTGTAGCGGCATTTCTGCTGAATGTTGTAATAAGCAGGATGGTCAGCACGCAGCGGGAGCAGATAGCGGCGCTCAAGGCCTTCGGGTACTCAAACAGGGACGTCGGTATTCATTATGCGAAGATGGTCCTCTTCATCGTTCTGATTGGTATTGCTGTCGGGATCGGCGGAGGCGTCTGGCTGGGGAAAGGGCTTGCAAAGATATACATGGAGTTCTACCGATTTCCATATCTGAGCTATGAGCTTAAACCCTCTGTTGCCATGACGGCAGCCCTCATCACTATCTCGGCCGCTCTTGCAGGCACCCTGTTTTCTGTCAGGAAGGCCGCGCTTCTTCCGCCTGCCGAGGCGATGCGGCCGGAGCCCCCGGCACACTTCCGCACAACGCTGATCGAGCGGCTCGGTCCGGGCCGTCTGCTTTCGCAGCCGACCAGGATCATCATCCGAAACATAGAGCGCAGGCCGATAAAATCGCTCCTCTCGGTTACAGGCATAGCCCTGTCATGTGCTATCATGGTAGCAGGCACGTTTTCAAAGGACGCTGTTGACTTCATGATCAATGTACAGTTCAGGCTCTCTCAGAAAGAGGATATGACAGTCACGTTTACAGAGCCGACATCGGGAAAGGCGGTTTATGAGCTGAAGTCCCTGCAGGGGGTGGGCCACGCAGAGGTATTCCGGTCGGTGCCTGTGCGGCTCAGCTTCGGCCACAGGTCCTACCGCACATCCTTAAAGGGTGTGGAGCCGGGAGGCACGCTGTATTCACTGCTCGATACGAACCTGAGACCTGTCAGCCTTCCGCCTGACGGGATCGTCCTTACCGACTATCTCGGGAAGATACTCGGCGTCAGGCAGGGCGACACACTGACCATAGAGGTCCTTGAGGGCAGCCGGCCGGTCCGTCAGGCGCAGGTTGCCGGTCTTATCAAACAGTATATCGGGCTGATGGGTTATATGGACCTGGGCGCGCTCAACAGACTCATGCGCGAGGGAGATGCGATCTCGGGGGTATATCTGATCGTGGACCCCCTTTATCAGTCAGGCATATATAAGAGGCTCATGGAGATGCCGCGCGTCTCAGGTGCGATAGTCAGGAAAGACGAGATCAGGAACTTCTATCAAACCCAGGCCGAGGCCCTTCTGTTTTTCACCTTTGTGTCTTCCATCCTTGCAGGCATCATCGCCTTCGGAGTTGTCTATAACAGCGCACGAATAGCGCTTTCCGAGCGCAGCCGCGAGCTCGCCAGCCTCAGGGTGCTCGGTTATACGCGTGCAGAGATCTCCTACATCTTCCTCGGGGAGCTCGGACTCCTTACTCTGGCCGCTATCCCCCTCGGCATTCTCATAGGAAGGGGCATAGCCATCTACATTGCCGAGGCCCTGAGCTCCGACTTATTCAGGATACCTGTAGCTCTTCAGCCTGCCACTTATTCGCTTGCAGCGTCTGTAGTTGTTGTCTCTGCATGTCTGTCAGGGCTGATAGTGCGCCACAGACTGGATCATCTGGACCTTGTGTCGGTCCTTAAGGCGCGGGAGTAGCTGATAATGAAGAGAAACAGATGGATGATAGTCATTGCGGTCGCCGCGCTCGTTATTGCCGTGATCTTCTATGGCTTTGTGCCCAGGCCTTTTGCGGTTGATCCTGCAAAGGCCTCACGCGGGCCTTTGATGGTCACTATCGAGGAAGAGGGGAAGACCAGGGTGAGAGACAGGTTCATAATCTCTTCGCCTGTCAGCGGTTTCATGCGGCGTGTCGGGTTTGATGTCGGTGATCCGGTAAATAAGGGGCAGACGGTTGTGGAGCTCGAACCCCTGCGTTCAACAGTGCTCGATCCAAGGAGCAGGGCAGCTGCTGAAGCCGCAGTCGCCTCTGCAGAGGCAGGCCTGAGGGCTGCGGAGGAGAACAGCAGCTCGGCAGGCGCAAATGCCGATTATGCAAAGGCCAATGCCCAACGGCTGAGAAAGCTTTTCGAGTCAGGGTATGTCTCAAGGGATGGGCTTGAGCAGGCAGAGACAGAGGCCAAGCGAACAGAGGCTGCCGGACTTGCTGCAAAGGCTGCTGTGAAGGCTGCGAAGGCTGAGCTCGACAAGGCCGGGACCGCATTAGGCTATTCAGCTGCAGAGGGCGACCGCAGCAGGGTAGTTTCGGTCCGCAGCCCTGTCAGCGGCAACATACTCAGGATCCTTCACGAGAGCGAGGGTGCTGTTAATGCGGGCGAGCCCTTAGTAGAGATCGGCGACCCATCCATGCTCGAGGTGAAGGTGGAGGTGCTTTCGGCAGATGCGGTCAGGATCAGGCCGGGCATGCCTGTCCTCTTAGAGAGATGGGGCGGAGATTTCGCACTTTCCGGGAAGGTAAGGGTTATAGAGCCGGCCGCATTTACGAAGATATCGAGCCTGGGAGTGGAAGAACAGCGGACCCTTGTCATTGCCGACATCACTTCTCCTTCTGAGGGCCTGCAGAGGCTGGGCGACGGTTACCGGGTCGAGGCACGGTTTATAATCTGGGAAGGCAAAGACGTCCTCCAGATCCCTGCAAGCGCCCTCTTCAGAACAGGGGACAGCTGGGCGGTCTTTGTCGAAAAAAACAGGAGGGCAGAGCTCCGGAATGTAGAGATCGGCCACAGAAACGGGCTTTCGGCAGAGATACTTTCGGGCGTGGCGGAAGGGGATATGGTCATTACCCATCCCGACGAAGCGATAAAGGATGGCACAAGGGTGAGGGCGAGATAGAGAGACGACTCTACGTCAATAGGTATGGCGAGTGAGAAATATTTATGGACTATCGATTACTGATCGTGATATAACATACAAGATTTTAGTATCGGGGGGGCAGTGAGCAACAAGACGATTTTCCTGCTTGCATCAATTCTTGCCGCAGTTGTTCTCGTTTTCAATGTCTACGCAAAAAAGAAGCCCGAGGATGAAGAGGCCGACAGGCTTTTTGATTCCTTAAAAAGACCTATTGAGTGGCAGGGAAGGACTGCGCCGGAATTTGAGATCAGACTTCTGAACGGCGAAGACTTCAGGCTATCGGATGTGATCGGGCAAAAGGTTGTCGTTCTTAATTTTTTTGCGACGTGGTGCGGCCCCTGTAAGGACGAAATGCCGGAGCTGAATTCCTACATTGAAAAGCATGAAGGTGATCAAATTATCTTTGTCGGCATAAATGCAGATGAAAAAGAAGACAAGGTAAAGGATTTCATCTCCGAGCAGTCTGTCCGATTCCCTGTAGCGATAGATCGGGATAGCAGGGTGCAGAAGCTTTTTGGAGTCACAGGCTTTCCCACTACGATCTTTATCGGTGTGGACGGAACGGTGCATATTTATGAGATCGGACCTGTCATGAATGCCGATATCGCGTTTGATGCAGCCTATAAGAATAATTTGGGGATACTTAAGACTGGTAAAGCAATCTCAAAGGACATATACCATAAGAAGCTGGAGGAGCTGCAAAGGAGCAAGCCTCTTTCTGCAGAAGGAAAAGAAGATGAGCAGGTGCTAACAGGAAGGGCTAAGGAGATTGCGGCTAAGATGTACTGTCCATGCGGCTGCGAGGACATTTTGATCGAATGCAATTGCAAAACCGCCAAGGAGATCAGGGCGAGGTTAAAGACTGAGGCCCTTTCATCGAAAACTGACGAGGAGATCATAAAGGCGCTTAATAAGGAGTTCTGTGTAAGGGGAAAGAAGACCGGGCATGATCAAAGCTGATAATGTAACGGTCCTATTCAGAAACGGGTTCTTAAAGAAAGCCTTTAAGGCCCTCGATGGTTTTTCCGTTGCGGTTGAAGAGGGTGACGTATTTGCCCTTCTCGGTCCGAACGGGGCCGGCAAATCCACGGCCATGTACTGCTTCCTCGGTCTCATCGGGCCTGATTCAGGACGTATCTCTGTTGCAGGGCGGCCCCCCTTTCCGGGATCGGGGATGTTCAGTGAAGTGGCCTATCTCCCTGAAGAGCCTCATTATCACCTCTATCTTACTGTCGAGGAGGCGGTGAAGTATTATGCCGACTTATTCGGCAAGGGAATCGGGAGGCAGAAGGTCGTCGATGCTATTGATCGTGTTGGTCTGACGGAATTCAGGGATTTGAGACTCAGCAAATGCTCGAAGGGGATGAAGCAGAAGGTGGGCATTGCACAGTGCCTTGTGACTGACCCGAAGCTCATCTTTCTCGATGAACCGACAAGGGGGCTTGATCCTATCACGGTAAAGGAATTCAGAGACATCCTGATCGAGATGAATAAGAAAGGAGCAACCATAGTCCTGAATTCCCACGTGCTGTCCGAAATCGAGATGATCTGCAACAGGGTTGCCATAATGAACAGGGGCAGGGTGATAGCCCAAGACGAGTTGAACCGTCTTAGGGGTCTCAACAGAGAGGTCTATCAGGTGGAATTAGACAGGTCGGATGCACTGCCTGCATTTATTGAAGTAATAATGAAGACTCAGTCGACGGTCAAAGGCGAAATCCCGTGCGATCTGTTGAAGGATTTTATCCAGTTTGCCGATGTCGCTGGGCTGAAGGTCTATGAATGTTCCCTGAAAAAGGTCAGCCTTGAAGACGCCTTCTTCTCTATATTGAAGGATGGTGAGTGATGTTTTCACAGATTGTGACGAATATTAAGGTAAACCTTATCTTCTACCGCAGAAACAGGCTTGTCTTTGTTGCCTCTTTATTCATTATTTTCATGCTGGTTCTCTCAAGCATCCCCGGTCTGCTGTTTATGACCAAAAGCAAGCATGTCGAGATCATCCGGCTCGTCTTTGTCGAACTGAGCCGTTTCGCAACTATTTTAACTGCGGGACTCGGCCTTCTTTTCATGTCTCACCATATCAGAAGCCGATCGATAAAGATGGTCTTTACCAAGCCATGTCTTCCGGAAACGTGGCTCTTGTCAGGCTTTCTTTCCGGCGCTATTGTTTGTTTTTCTTTGTATATTATTATCTTTTTGCTGACTTCATCACTCTTCTTCATCTGGGATGTTCCATTCCAATGGGGTATCTTCTACATGACGGTCAATGAATTCCTGCAGGCGTTGATTGTCTTTTCCTATATGACATTCCTTGCCGTCATCTTCCATCCAGTTGCCGCGGTTTTTTTTGCGTTCCTCTTCCAGGAAGGTGTCCTGTACTACGGAAAGATCGTTCTCTCAAGCGGAATCAAGGCATATAACGCCGGTATTCTTACATCGGTACTGCAGTTTCTTAAAGTCATTGTCGATATCGCATATCTTGTCTTGCCTTCATTCAAGCCTTTTTCCGCCGAGATGTCAAAGGTTTATTCAAGCCTTCGGCTTACTGACGCAGAATGGGACTATCTCTTTCTTGCCTTTGGATATACCTTTTTTATCTCTGCGTTGTTTTATCTCCTTTCCGATTATTTCCTGAAGAAAAAGAGGCTTATTTGAGGGATGATTAGATATTCTTTGCATAAAACGGTGCAGACAAACAGGCTCTTTTTAGCGGCTTTTTTTATAACCTTCGGTATTTTCTTTTTTCCTTTCTGCTGCTCATACACGTATGCAGCGGTAATAGATCCCATGGAATTTATTGCTGATATAAAGAAGGTTCTGGACGACCCTCTGCCGCCCATCTCCGATGTTCTGAGTGGATATTCAAGGCCTGACCGTAAAGTCCCGAGTCTTGTCGTAGCCGACTTCACAAGTGAAAATGAGGCGAAAAGGCACTGGGGGCAGGCGGTCGGCAGAATCGTGCGCCGTAAAATAATGTGTGTGCCCAAAATCCTTCTGCGCATGCCAGATCTTCATGTCCTGAGGGATGATGCATGGAGATACGGAATGCCTGCAGAAGATGTTCTGAAATCCCGGGAAAGCATTAAGCTCATAGGACAGAGACTGGGAATAGAGAATGCCCTGACCGGTAACATTTCGGTAGACGACAGCCGTTTCTCATTAGAACTGAGCCTCAGAAAACTTCCCTCAGGAGAGATATATAAGACTTTTCATTATTCAGGAGACCTTGCACGAATGCCTGAGACGTTGAGCGCTGTTGCGTTGCAGGTGTATAAGGCGCTCGGGGTCAGTCTCGATCACAGATCGAAGGAGTATTTGGCGAGGAGAACTCCCGAGACCTTCGAGGATATCAGGGATTTTGCCTATCTTTTGTCTGAGCTTCATAAAAAACCGGCAGTGGCCCCATTCGAAGCGGTCAAAAAATACATAGACAGAGGTGTTTTTCTGCCTGCCGCAGCCCAACTCTCTTTGTATTATATGGCCCCAGGCAAAGATCCTCGACTTTATCTGAGGCGGCTTGAAGAAGTTGCAGCTGCCTATCCTGAAGATGCCGGAATCGAGATGACTGTTGCGACATACATGGGCTATAAAAATGCAAAGGACCTTGCGGGGCAAAAGGTACAGAAATTTCAGAAAATTATCCGCGAAAATCCGAATGATCCCTCAGCAATGATCAAATTCATCGATTTTCTTGCCGGGTATGGTCACACGAGGGCCGCTCTCGTTGTATCTATGGAGGCTTTGGAGCGGTGGCCTGACCACTATCGGGTGTGGTGGAGTATGGCCTATGCCCTGAAGGAATACGCCTGGCAGGAACGAGGGATCAAATATTGGTCGGATGTGTCAGAGAAAGGCAAGAGGCTTTTCCCGGCTCTGAAGGATCTTGCCGACAAGGCCGCTGACAGGGCTCTCGAATTTAATCAGGATGCATCCAATCTTTGGGTCTTAAAAATGGCTACCTTATCCGGCTATTCTCCTGAAGTGATGGAATGTTTCTTTAACGCAATTCGTCTCAATCCCTATAACAGGGAGGCCTATATCTCGGGTCTGAATTTTTCTCTGCCCCAATGGGGCGGCTCATATGACGCTCAGGAAAAGGTTTGGGAACTGGCAGTCAAAAACAACCCTGGCGCCGACTGGCTTGAGGCGACCCGAAAAAAATACATGAGAATTCCACCTCTCACATATAAAGTGAGAAGACTTTTCACTTCTCACTTCAAGAGTAGTTCATTTTTAATCTATATAACTCTTGCAAGTCTGGCAGCAGTAGTCGTTGCTATAACTGTGGTTATCGTGCTAAAGAAGAGGACATGAGTGCTACCCGCATCTTATTCATGAGTCAGCAATTATTTCCCGGCCGGCATGCCCGTGAAATTTATGAATAACGTGGGTGTGCGTCCTGAACCTGCAATTCCTCCCGGATCATTGTCCTGAGGACGGAGGCTATGCTCTTTATGTATAATATTTCCGTAACAGAGCCCTGTCCGACGTGACCGATGGCTGATCGGGCAATAACATGGAAAGATAAAGGAGTTAAGAATGGATAGCTGTCCCTGTGGTTCAACTCTACTATACTCTGAATGCTGCGAACCTGTGATAAAGGGCGACCGCGTTGCTGAGACCGCTGAACAGTTGATGCGTTCACGTTATGCGGCCTACGTCAGGCATGAGATCGACTATCTCCTGTCGTCTCTTCACCCTGCCGAGAGAAAGGATTTCGATCCCAAGAGTACGAGGGAATGGGCCGAGAGCTCTGAGTGGCATGGCATCGAGATTATCAGGACAAGTGGCGGCGGTCCTGACGATGACGAAGGCGAGGTTGAGTTCATAGCTACCTTTACCCAGGGAGGATCAAAAAGGGCGCACCACGAACTTTCAAAGTTCAGGAAGGTCGACGACAGATGGTACTTTGAAAAAGGGGAGGGGGTAGCCCCCAAGACAGTAGTCCGCGCAGAGCCGAAAACAGGGCGTAATGACCCGTGCCCTTGCGGCAGCGGAAAGAAGTTCAAGAAGTGCTGCGGCATATAGCGAACTAACGCATATTATTCATGAAACAACGATTATTTTACGGCCACTGCCTCAAAAACTTTTCGTAAGCGCCAGTTATCGGAATCTTCTCCTGTATGCTCAGAGCAGACAGTGCAAAAGCATATGACAGCATGCCTGTTCTGACGAAAAGCTTTTTTCGGCATACCCGTAAAATCAATTGGACTATATCCCAAAGCTAGCGATGAGTAGAAGACCGTCGGAGCAACGAGACAGTATCTCCTTATCGCAGTATTACCACGGTTTTGAAATGCCTCTTGCAAGTCCTGACGGTCTATGTTTTAATGATGAGTAACAAAACAGGGGAATGCCCCGCAAAGGGGTTCGATAAACATTCCGTAAACATTCCGTGAAGCAGCAAAAGGGGGCGAGTATGAAGCGGGTATGTTTGATTGTTTTTCTTCTTGGTATTGCGACGGTAACTCTCAGTGACGGCGCAGAAGAGACCGGGCAGAGGATCTTCAGGGCTATTCTTTCAGGCGAAGGCATAGAAACCGAGGCGCGTACTGAGGCAAAAGGGGTCATTACTTTTCAGCTCCATAACGAAGGCACGGAGCTGACCTACCAGATAACAGTGGAAGGGATGGAGAATATCACAGCTGCCCATATACATGAGGGGAAACAGGCCAGAAATAATCCTCCCCTTGTGGATCTTTTTTTAGGACCGAAAAAGAAGGGAAAACTCAATGGCCTGCTCTGCGAGGGCACTATTACCGAAGAAGACCTTATGCGTTCATTAAAGGGGAAGACAATAGAAACCCTTGTCAGGATGATCGGGGAGGGAAAGATTTATGTCAATGTCCATACCGAGAAATACCCTGCAGGTGAAATCATGGGGCAGGTCAGAGGGGAGCTGCTGAGCCAGTCAAGATGAAGCAGGGGGCCTATTATGCTAATGCATACATATTTAGTCTTCCGGTGATATGACATGGAGAAAAAGGCGAGACCGGTTGCCAGATGCATGACATGCGGAAAGATTTCCCGGTCAGGCTCAGCAAAGAATCAGCGGTGCAAAAACGTAATTGACGGCAATAAGTGTCAGGGCGTGTTCATGAGCATGCTTCGCTCCGACGACTGGCAGGAGTGTCCTTCGTGCAATGCATTTGGGAAAAAGGACAAAAAGTGTTGTGCTGCCTGCAGCGGGGACGGATGGATATGGAACAGCGCCAAGAGGATATAACGCAGAAAGATTCAACACGCCTTTTTTAACGTCCCGGCTTATCTCTCCTGAACCCCGGAAAATCCATAACAGTCTTCAGCACTACAAGACATCCTCTGGTCAGATCATTAAGGTGGATATACTCATCATGGGAATGGACCTTCTGCATGCCGGTGGATATGTTGACGCCCAGAATCCCCTGCTGATTGAATATGTTTGCGTCAGAGCCGCCGCCTGTGACAGTGTTAACGGGCTCTACTCCGCAGTCCTTATACACCCCTCCGAGGAACCTCAGAAAGGGCTCCTTCCTGTCGATCCTGAAGGCCCTGTATTCTTCCTGATCAGTTATTCTGATCCCTGCCCTGTTCTTCTTTGCGATATCTTTAGCTGTGTCAAAGATTATCTTCTTTGTATCCCGGAGAGTTTTCTTGTCATGGCTTCTTAATTCTCCATGGATAACGACCTCTTTCGGCACGACATTTGTTGCTGTGCCGCCGTTTATCATGCCTATATTGGCGGTGGTCTCAGCATCGATCCTTCCGTCAGGAACAGCAGCGATGATCTCAGAGGAGACACGGATCGCATTTATCCCTTTTTCAGGCTCTATCCCTGCATGTGCCGGCCTGCCGCTGATCCGCATCTCGTATGTAATATGGCTGGGAGCGGCAATAACCAGATTCCCTACAGGACCGCCGGAATCCAGTATAAGCGCGTGCCTGCTTTTTAAGCGACCGAAGTCCAGGTTCTTGGCCCCGAAAAGTCCCTTCTCTTCTGCTGAGGTGAAGACTATCTCTATATCCCCGTGAGGGATTTTTTTCTCTTTCAGGACCATGAGCGTCTCTATGATCTGGGCAAGGGCGCTTTTGTCGTCAGCGCCAAGCACGGTATTTCCGATAGATCGAATAATACCACCCTTGGTTTCGAACCTGATGCCTGTAGTCGGCTCGATAGTGTCCATATGGCCGGACAAAAGAAGCGGTGACGAGTCTTTTATACTCCCCTTTTTCAAGGCGATGAGATTAAAGGAGCGGTCATATTTTTGAACCTCGACCCTGCAGCCTGCGGTCTTCAGGTTCTGCGACAGGAGTCTGCCCAGTTCCTTCTCCCCGAAGGAAGGCGAGTTGATATTAATCAGGTCGATAAAGATCTTTACGAGGCGGTCTTTATTTATGAATGCGGAGATATTCATGCGTTAAGCCTTTCATTTCAGTTCTTCAATGTTCCTGTTCTATGTCTTATCAATTAATGACAGGAATTTAGATATGGATAAAACAGATATGCCATGCCGCGAAAGATATAATGAAATCTCCTTGTCAAACTTGATATCGTCGTCTCTTGTGACAAGATATGTCGCATGCCCTTTGACTGCAGTCTCGATCACAAGATCGTCGTCTATATCGCGGCAGACCGCTATATCGCCTGTAACTGCGACATGCTCTGTCCGTTCTTCCAGGAGTACTAGAAGTTCAGCAATATCGGCATCACTAATTTCAAACTTGATTTTAATCCTGGGACGGTTGAGGACATCTATAAGCTCTTCAATAAGAGGCTCGGAGGTCGAAACGTGAAAAATACCCTCTTCGAATAATTTGCGCAGCCTGGCAGGAAAACCGTATGGATTAAGTAGGGAAGACACCCATATATTGGTGTCAATAACTGCTCTAATGGAGGCCACGTTTTGCTGCTTTGACTTCTTTTATCGCTTCAGCAATGTCAGATTCGATTTCTTCTGGGGAAAACTGAGCAGTTTTCTTTTGAATTTTCTCGATTATCCGGCTAAACCGTTCCTGCCAATCATCAAGAGAAATAATCTTGAGGGCGACCTTCTCATGTTCTTTAATCTCAACTTCTTCAAGCGGCTTAAAGACGCCGTTTTCATAAATAGCCTCGATGGTTTTTGGCATTATGCACCTCCTTGTCTTAAAAATAGCACAGGCCGAAGGGGAGAAGCAATGGAAATGAAGGCTGATGAAGTACCTTTTCTGGAGTAATTCTTTTACAAAGTCCCCTCCCTGGTTTCTTCGGCGAGTCGCCCATGGCGAGGAGTGTATTGCTTTTAGTGGGTCCCAAGAGGGGACTTAGGCATGCCCGGAAGGGTCAGCGCAGCATACGGATTAACGACCAGTTCCGTGTCTGTTTTGTCTGGACGGACGAGGGAGTGGAAAACGTAGAAATTGCAGATTGCCACTGATGCGGAAACTCCCCCTTAAAATCCCCTCTTTTCAAAATATTTATAAATATTGTAAGTTATTAACGGTTCTAAACTATGGGGAACAACACGCTTTATCTGGCTAGCATACAATTTCTGATATTATCGAGGGCGGCTTCCGTCGAATTTCTAGTTGACTATCATCGGATTTGAGATTTCTGACTAATATTACAAAAAGAGGATTAGCAGGAAACTATCTAATAACTGTTAGGTGGACAATATGATTCCTCGGTCCTGTGTTGCGATTGAAATAAAGAAATTTCCTGTCCTTGAGGGAGAGGACGATGAGATCGTAAATGAAAAATGTACGGAAAGGCATTGTGCAAATACCTAGAACACAATCTCCCTAAAGTCGGCAGTAAGGTTCCATTTTTGCGCCGAAGACAGTCGGCTTATTATAAGTCCAATCAAGAAAGGAGATCCGAAATGAAGCAACGCACATTTCTCGTTATCTGTATCATTTCCCTGGCCTTATTGGCCGGCTGTGCATCATCTCTTCCTTCCGTAAAGATGAAGTCTGATCAGGCACTGACAACACCCCTGGAGGCCGCTGCAGTGTCCTACACAGGCTCATACTTCCAGTCGAGGTTCATGGGCTTTAAGCCGTTTGTCGGCCCTATTCTGTGGCATGTGGCGGGAAGTTACGAAGGCCGCAAAAGTGAACGCCTTCAGAGCAACGATTACGAGAAACTGCTCGGAGAATTCGACGTGTTCGAATACTTTGACGGCCAGCTGAAAAAGAGGGCCTCTGACTTCGGCACCGTCAGACTGAAGTTTTCAAACAGTCCGGAGCTCGCCCCCCAGATCAGGACGCTTGCCAATTGCGACAACAAGGACGAATGCAGGCCTGCGCTAAAGGCATTGGACGGGGCAATGCCGAACATCGTTGCGCTTAAGATGTCATATGGTCTGGGAATGAGGCAGGGCAAGGAGCAGCTGGGCTTCAGGAAGTACTATCGTCCGTTTATCAGGGTCATAGGTGTGCTCAAGAGCCTGCCTTCTGTTGAGCCTTCATGGCAGGGCGACATCCTCGTCTTCGGGGAAAATAGATACCTCGGGGGAGAAGCCGACGCGGATAAGGTTCCCGGCGATGAGTTGATCTCGTCTTTCAGGACGCTTACTACGCAGGCGATCGATCTGCTGGTCCGCAGCCTCAACGGAGAGACTCTCCCGGAGATGCCGGTTATGGTGGATACCTCGGCAGCCGATCTCAGGTTCTAGGGATAAACGCAACGCAGATTGCGGTAAGAACAAGACTGGATTTTTGCAAAAATAGTAACGAGGGGGCTAAGAGATGAATGATCATGGAATTAGGGGACTTACTTCCCTGCCTGGTGTATTGATTGCTTTGATTCTTGCGGCATGTGGTGGAGGAGGTGGCGGAAGCAATACGGTTACCAGCGACAGCGGCGGGAGCCCTGTAAGTGAAACTGCGTCTACATTCGCCGCCCATGACAGGCTGACCGAGAACCTCTTACAGCAATTTGTGACGGACAGTCAATCGAAGGGTGAACTGGCTGCAAGGGAAACATTGGTGAGCAATCTCAGGCGCGAGCCCCTTGTGAAGTCTGCCGCTATTTTGTCAGATGGCTTGACCGTTGAAGTGCATTTTACCACCGGTTCAAGAGTCTACCTATTTGCGTATAATCGCAGCCAAACCCAGACGCAGGCCGGTCGATCCGCGGATGCCCCTGATTATGGCAGGCAGAGCGCGGAAGGCAAGCCGAAGGCCCTTATTATTTCTCCATATTGGTTTAACGAGGGCGGCGGTTATTCTCAGACAAAAGACGCAGTCAAGACGGCCGGATATGATCTTGTTGTTCAAGAGAACATGGCATTCGGACGGGGAGAGGTTGATTTGGCCGATTACTCAAATTGGAGCTCTTATAGTCTTGTAATTGTTTCCTCTCACGGTAGCGGCTCATTACTCGATACGGGTGTTCCCATCGCCGACCTGAGGGAATTTAACGAGGTCATGCATGATCCATATAAAGTGGCGGGCCGGGCACCGGATGACAAGGGCTATACTTATGGACTGAAGCCGGAATACTTCTCGAAGGTCGCCGCAAAGATGCAAAATACGCTTGTCATATTTGATGCGTGCAAGAACGGAACCGAAGATTGGGCGGGTGCCCTGCAACAGGCCGGAGCAGGGGCTTTTGTTGGTTTCATGGAGGAGATTGGCTGGGATGAGGGCAATGACGCCATAAATAGATTGATTCCTTTGCTTGCAAGCTGCAAAAGTCTGGGCGAGGCTATAGATTCCCTGAGAAGCCAGGGCGTTTTTATGTATGCCGGTCCCGCCGCCGGTCTGTCATGGAAGATGTGCGAAGGTTGTCTGAATATCTCCGGCGTCTGGTCTTTCATAGACAACGGAAGAGTGACCTGCTCAGGAGGGGGCGAGACTGATACCGCTCCGATAAGCGGAAGTGGGGCAGTGAATATAGCTCAGAATGGCTGCAATGTGAGCTGGTCAGTTTCATTGGATGGTGTCAATTATTCCAGGGCCGGCTCTGTCAGCGGTAATGCCATACAAGTATCAGGCCCATTTGTCGTTCCCCTTGAGGGCGGGGTCAATATAACGCAAAATACCTATTCCGCGTCAGGCACAATCAGCGCAGATACAAGAAAAATTAATCTGAATGGTACCGGCTCAGCTACCGGCTCTTACGAAGGCGTTGGGTTTACATGTACGGGAACCGATAAAGTGACATTAACACGGTTGAGTGTGGCGGCTTATTCTTCGTTGGGGCTCAGAAGACAACAGCCGAAACTATTATTGAATAGTTCTCTGATTATTCTTACTGTTTCGAACATGGGCGATCGGTTCGAGTAGAAAAGGCCATGGGAAGACTATGCGGAAGGTTGATGGCTTTTACACGTCGAACAGGGGCTTATCCGTTTTTCCGAAGATCCTGCAGATCGCTTTTCCAAGTTCCTTGTCGACTGTAAAGGCGCCGTCAGGATGAAGCTCGATGATAATATCGCACTTATCGATGAGGTCTCCCATAGTCTTCATGCAGCCGACGATCTGGACGACCTTTATATTTTCAGCATCAAAGAGTCTTCCTATCTGCCCAAGCTGAGCCTCGCTCCTGCCGAAGATCTCATCGATTATAAGGATGATATCCTCCCTGATCTTGAACAGCCGCTCGATGTCTTCGATTATCTTGATATCATTTTTGAGGGAGAGTATATATTTGAGGTATTTTTCATAACTCCCGGGCCTTCTCTTGCCTTCGTAATCAAAGGGATTGCCGATATAGTATACGTTTGTATTGTCCTTTACCGCAGTAACAGTGTTGGTGATCTTCCCGA
This sequence comes from Nitrospirota bacterium, assembly GCA_016217695.1. Lineage (GTDB taxonomy): Bacteria > Nitrospirota > Thermodesulfovibrionia > Thermodesulfovibrionales > UBA6898. The sequence goes on from JACRHE010000090.1 coordinate 17,739, forward strand.
CTCCCTTGATGCCGCATACCAGGATATTTTTGCAGCAGGCTAAAGCCTCCCGGATATTCTCAGCATTGTCGGCTGTAAAGACGATATCTTCAGCGCTATCTTTCTGTGTCTTTTTCAAGGGTGTTTCGTTCTCCTCAAAATTGAATTTTCATATGATCAAAAAATCTCCCCTCTCCCCTCTTTGCCAAAGAGGGGCATCCCTCCCTTTGGCAAAGGGAGGCAAGGAGGGATTTCACAGACAATGTTGCCATTATTATTAGACTGTTAATGTGTAATTTTAACACATTACTCATATCTCAGTGCCTCTATGGGGTCAAGGAGAGAGGCCTTATATGCAGGATAGAATCCGAAAAATATCCCGACAAACCCGGAAAAACCGAAGGAAAGGATGATAGACAGAGGAGAAACGATCGTCGACCATCCGAATAGCAGAGATACAATTTCAGAACTAGTTATCCCGATGACAATGCCTGCCACTCCCCCTATCATGGAGAGGATGAGGGCCTCGATGATGAACTGGAGCCTTATGTCCCAGGTCTTGGCGCCGATCGCCATTCTTATCCCGATCTCTCTGGTCCTTTCGGTAACCGAGACGAGCATGATGTTCATGATGCCGATGCCGCCCACAAGCAGGGAGACGGAAGCAATGGCGCCCAGCAGCAGGGTCATCACCTTTGTTGACTGCTCGGCCGTCTGCATCATCTGGGTCAGGTTTCGCACGGTGAAGTCATCGTCCTGCCTCTGGCCGATACGATGCCTCTGCCTCAGCAGCTCATTGATCTGCCTTTCTGCTGCCGCGAGGTCTTCCGCGCTTTTTGCCTTAACCATGATCGTCCTTATCATTCCCGGGAACTGAGTGCCGAAGATTTTTTTCTGGGCTGTTGTCACCGGGATATGGATGGTGTCGTCCTGGTCCTGGCCGTTGGGCGACTGGCCTTTTGGTTCAAGCAGTCCGATGACGGTGAAGGGGACCTTCTTTATCCTTATTATCTGTCCGACAGGGTTTATGCTCCCAAACAGATTATCAGCAACAGTCTGTCCAAGGAGACAGACCTTTGCAGCGCTCCTGACGTCTTCATCCGTAAACGGCCTTCCTGCTGTCAGAGACCAGTCCCTCACATACAGCATATTAGCTGTTGTCCCGAGGATGCCGGTCGACCAGTTCTGATTTCCATATACTGCCTGCGCAACCCCGTTAAGGACCGGGGCAACGTATAGTACTGCAGGGCATTCTTTCTGTATAGCCTCTGCATCCCCTACTGACAGGGTCGGCTGGGTCCCTGCTCCCATCCTCACACCTCCGGAAGTGGTTGAGCCGGGAAGCACCATAATGAGGTTGGATCCCATCCTTGAGATCTGATCCCCTATCCGCTGTCTGGCGCCGGTTCCGACTGCCAGCATCGTAATGACGGCACCGACACCTATAATTATGCCGAGCATGGTAAGGGCCGAGCGCATCTTGTTCACCCGCAGAGCCCTGAAGGATATCCTGATGGTTGAAGGTATGTTTATCATGACTTTATAACAGGCCCGTCGCTGACAATGCAGCCGTCTACAAACTTTATTATCCTTCTGCTATGCGCGGCTATATCCGCCTCATGGGTTATAAGTATTATCGTAATGTCGGATTCCCTGTTGAGCCTCTCAAAAAGCTCCATAATCTCAAGACTTGTCTTTGTGTCGAGGTTTCCGGTAGGCTCATCAGCAAGGATTATGGGGGCACTGTTGACGAGGGCCCGCGCTATCGCAACCCTCTGCTGCTGCCCGCCGGAGAGCTGGCTGGGATGGTGATTCTCTCTGCCTTCAAGGCCGACTATCCGCAATGACTCGGCAGCCTTCTTTCTCCTCTCGGATGCGGCTATGCCGTCATAAAGCATCGGCAGTTCGACATTCTCGATAGCGGAGGTCCTCGGAAGGAGGTTGAAGCCCTGAAAAACAAAGCCTATCTTTCTGTTCCTTATCGCTGCCAGTTCATCCCTGCCGAGACCTGAGACATCAGTCCCTTCGAGCATATATGTGCCGGAAGTCGGCTTGTCAAGGCAGCCAAGGATGTTCATGAAGGTAGATTTCCCCGAGCCTGAGGGTCCCATGATGGCTATGAATTCACCCTTTTCGATTCCGAGCGAAACAGCGCATAGCGCTCTTAAGTCTATATCTCCGAGCCTGTAGACCTTTGTGATCTCCCTAACTTCGATAAGCGCCATATCAGAACATTCTCGGACCTGACTGAGACTGGTTCTTCGGTTTTGCAAGGGACTCCACGATCACTTCCTGACCTTCGGTTATGCTGTCAGAAAGCAGCTCAGTGAAAGTTCCGTCGCTTATGCCGGTCGTTACCGGGACGCGTTTCGGCTTTTTGTTGTCGATGATCCAGACACCGCTGCCCTTTTCCTTCTGTTCTGTTTTGCCGCGTTTTTCAGAAGGCCGGAAGCGGAGGGCCGCATTTGGTATCCTGAGGACGTTTTTTTTGCTCGAAACGACTATTGATACATTGGCTGTCATGCCTGGCTTGAGTTTGAACTCAGGATTGTCCACCTTGATCACAACGTCGTAAGTGACGACGTTCTGCACGGTTATGGGTGCGTTTCTGATCTCAGAGACCCGGCCCCTAAAAGGACTGTCAGGATATGCATCGACCGTGAATTCAACGGGCTGACCGACCTTTATCTTTCCTATGTCGGCCTCTGCAACAGTGCTGTCTATCTGCATCTTGGTGAGATCCTGGGCGATGTTGAAGAGAGTCGGGGTCTGGAAGCTGGCAGCAACAGTCTGGCCAATGTCCACGTTTCTGGATACCACGATGCCGTTTACCGGCGAGACTATCCTCGTATATCTCAGGTTTGTCTCAGCGATCCTGAGCGCTGCCTCGGATTGTGATACCTGTGCCCTTGCCGCAGTAACCTGAGCCCTGGAAGTCTCATGGTTTGTCTCCGCCGTGTCCAGGTCATTTCTGGCTATCAGATTCCTGGAGAAAAGCTCCTTATTCCGCAACATCGTTCTTTTCGTATCAGCAAGTGCAGCATCTGCCTTTTCGAGGTTCGCCTTTGCCAGCAGAACGTTGGCCCTGGCCTGATCAACCTGTCCTTCAAATACCGCCGGATCTATCTGAGCTATGAGCTGTCCCTGTTTTACAGTGGAATTAAAGTCGACATAGATGTTTTTGATGGTGCCTGAAACCTGTGTGCCCACAAGTACAGTGGTCACGGCATTTACCGTGCCTGTGGCCGTAACCAGCGCTTCGATATCGCCCCTGGTGACTTTTTCCGTCCTGTACTTCGGCGTATCGTTATTTCCCTTTAAGGCAAAATATGCCGCTGCACCGGCCAGAGCGACGCATGCGAGAAAAATCAATATCTTCTTCATCTAACCCCCGTAATTACCAATAGTTAATTAGTCTGGAGTCATTCCCGTTTTCCTCGGCGAATCTGACTGGGCGCGGACAAACGAAGTGCGTCTGCCTGCCGGCAGGCAGGCAGGTCGGGAATCCTTCTGAAAACAAAGAAAGATTCTCGCCTCAGGCGAGTCGCTGAGGAAAACGGACAAGCCGGAATGACATACAATGTATTCAAACTCAAGGTCTCCAGGCTTTTTCATATGCTCCTATAGTTTAATGCTTTTTTATATGTTTGGCGTGAAAATAGTGCATATATTCTTCATAAAAAAAAAGCAGGTAGCCAGGGGGCTGGCTACCTTAAGGAGGGGTTTGAGCAAAAGGTTTATTCAACCTTTGAATATACAATAATCAAAAATAGTGAAGAAATTATGAACCGCTTCTCACATAATGACGCATAAGAAGACCCCTTTTAATTTATCTGGGCAGCCACGATCTATTTTCGATGGCATGTGAGGCAGAGAAGGCTTCCTTCATTGGACTTCGAAAGTTTTGCCGGGTCGCTCCCGTAGGGATTATGACAGGAGACGCAGGTTACCCTGCCGTCAACAAATACGATCTGTTTGTCGGTAACGGAATTAAAGTTTTTGCCTCTGATATAGAGCACATCCAGTTTATGGCCTCCAGGCATGCCGGCAGACTTTCCGACAGTTCCGTCATGGCAACTGAGACAGTCGCCGACAATATCGGAGATCCGGGGCGAGTTTCCCAGATGGGGCGTGCCTATGAGGCATGCCATGCCCTGAGAGCAGTCATGGCAGACCCTGCAGAGTTCAGGCGAGCTTTTTCTCAGAACGCATGTCCCCAGAACGCAGTCGTGGCATGTCAGGCAGCTCATCTTTCCTGATGGATCAAGAGGGAACTGATCCGACATCTTCGAAGGCTGTCCCAGCTTATGGCTGGGAAGCAGTATCCTGTGGCATACAATGCATTCATCAGCGGACTGATATGCAGAGTGATCTACGGCCGAAGGGGATTCGACAAGGGCCGGACTCAGCAGGAACAAGGCAAGGACGAAAATATAGGCCTTCATGACTTTTACCTCTTCTGTAAGCAATGTATCCCGGAATAGGCCGATTGTCAAGAAGCTCCGGCAGAGAGGCTGCATTCCTGTAGGTACCCGAATTCCATGATATAATTTGCATATGCAGTTTCTTGAAAAAAACGGGTTATTGATAACATCCATTGTCCTGCTCTTTATAGTCTCCGCAGCCATCTTTTTTTATCAGGCAAAGGAGAGGGAGCGTTTTGTCGTATTTTTCAGCGGTGCGGGCATGAAGATCCCTGTATCAGAGATAGTTAGAGACTTTACTGAAAAAACAGGCATAAAGGTAGACGTCCATTTTGAAGGCTCTGCAATCTTAAGACAGCATATTGAGACGTACGGAGGCATAGACCTCTTCATGTCAGGCGATAAGAAAAACATGGATATCCTTACTGAAAAAGGATTTGTCAGGGAATCCAGATTCATTGCATGGCATATTCCTTCAATATTGATCCAACCCGAAACCGGCGGAAAGATAAAGGGGTTAAATGACCTCGCAAAAGAAGGTGTAAGAATAGTCATGTCAAATCCCCAGCAGGCAAGTCTCGGCAGGCTGGTAAATGATATGCTCAAGAGGCATCCTCAGGGCAGTGATATATTGAACAATGTAGTTGTTTACGGCTCTGATTCACAGGATGACCTGAGACTATTTAGGGATCTGCATGGAAAGGGTAAGGCGGATGCTGTCATTGAGTGGGATGTTATGGCGTACGTACCTGAGGGCAAGGGCCTTGCTGTTGTCCCCTTCGAAAAGGAATATGAGATAAAAGACCAGCTTGCGCTTGCCCTTTTAAAGGCCTCAAGGAATCCTGAAATGTCACGGAAGTTTTATGACTATTTCAAAACAGAAGGGATCAGTGTATTTAAGAAACACGGCTACAACACAGGGGCAAGGTAATGACACTTAAGAGAAAATCCATTATCATATTCCTCTTAATGCTGACAGCAACTGTCTTTTCCTTCGGCCTGTTTATCAAATTTAACGGGCTCCACAACTCCATAACAGCAAATCTCTTTACGTCCGGACAGATACTTGCGGCAGAGAACCTGATATACGGCTCCCTCAGGGGAGACCCCTACGACATAGAGACCGCCAGGAGGGTCATAAAGGATGTCACCGGGGATATGAAGCTGATTAGGGAGGATGTGCTTACAAAGGATGAATTCCATAACCTTGCCGGGGTGAGACTGTCCTTCATAAGGATCGAAAGGGTTTTAATGACGGACAGGCCCCCTGCTGAAATCGAATTGAGGCAGATACACCATGAACTTCTGAAGATAGGGGAATCCGTAAAGGAATTCAGGGAGGCATTCAGGCCGAGGATGGAAAGGGAAATGGCCTCCAACGGCAAGGTTTTGGCGTCCATTTATCTCCTGACAGGGCTGGGGCTGATTCTCCTTTTTGCCGGTTTATACCGCTACTTCATAGGGCCTATACTCTATCTGGGTTCACAGGTAGAGGCTGTCGGAGACGGAAAGATAGAGAACATAGCTGTCTATAAGGGAAGGGACGAGATAGGGAAACTGTCAGAATTTACATACCGGACACTGAATGAGCTCCGCAAGAGCAATGACGCCCTTTTCCGGCGCCTTGAACTGCAGCGCGCCACCTCAGATGTGCTTAAGACAGCCCAGAGCGCTGAGGATATCGATTCCTTTCTCAGGGAGGTCCTTGATATAATCCTTTCCCTTAAGTGGCTTAATGTCCTGAATAAGGGGGGGATAAACCTCGTTAATGAGGCCGATCCGGACCGGTTTTTTCTGAAGGCAGAGAAGAATTATACGGAATCACAGAAGAAGGCCTGTTCCAGCGGGTTCAAGGTTGGCGAGTGTATCTGCGGGATGGCGGCACAGGGTGGAGAGATAATTTACAAGGCAGCAGTGGATGAGGATCATGTCCGTAAATACGAAGGCATGCAGCCGCACGGCCATTACTGCGTCCCCATAAAACATGATGGTAAGGTTTTGGGGGTGATTAACCTCTATCTTGAAGAAGGCTATGCCAGAAATGAGCTGGACATAGAGTTTCTGCAGAATGTCTCGATGATTGTCTCTGATACCCTCGTTCTCAAGAAACTCTCGGAGAGGGAGCATCTGATAACAATGGCTATCGAGGAATCCGGCGAGAGTGTGATAATTGCCGACAGGGAAGGCATCATAGAATATGTAAACCCTGCCTTTGAGAAGATAACAGGATTTTCCAAAGACGATGTTATCAGGGAAAGCCTTCTCACCAATATCAAGTGCGGGCTGGGCGGAGATGTATGCGGTATTGTAAAAAGCGGCAGTTTATGGTCCGGGATATTCAAGGGAAAGAGGATGGACGGAAGAGATTATTTTGAATATCTGTCCATTATCCCGGTAAAGGATGAAAAGGGAGAGGTTACAAAATATGTATACATAGGCAGGGACATAACAAGGGAAAGGTCTCTGGAGGAGCAGGTCAGACAGGCCCAGAAGATGGAGGTCATAGGGAAGTTTGCAGGCGGGATCGCCCATGATTTCAACAACATACTTACCGCAATAATGGGCTACGGTGAGATCATGATGGATGAGATGAAGGAGGACGATCCGTTAAGGAGCTATGTGGAGGCTATACGCTCATCAACAGGAAGGGCAACAAATCTCACAAAGAGCCTCCTTGCCTTCAGCAGGAAACAGACAATCACGCTTAAACCTGTTGATCTGAATGAGGTGATCAGGGGCGTGGAAAAGCTCTTATTGAGATTCATCGGAGAGGATATACAGCTCAGGACAGTCCTTTCTGCAAGGAGTCTCGCAGTCATGGCTGACGTCGGCCAGCTCGAACAGGTATTGATGAACCTTGCCACAAATGCAAGGGACGCCATGCCGGAAGGAGGGATGCTGACAATAGAAACAGGGGCGGTAAATATCGATGAGGAGTATGTGAAGGAGCATATATTCTCAAAGCCGGGCACCCATGCGGTCCTTTCAGTATCGGATACGGGTATGGGAATGGATGAGGAGACAAGGCTGAAGATATTCGAGCCTTTTTTTACAACAAAAGGGGTTGGCAAAGGTACAGGCCTCGGGCTTTCCATTGTTTACGGCATAATAAAACAGCATGAAGGGAATATAAATGTCTACAGCGAGCAGGGCCTTGGAACAACATTTAAGATATTTCTTCCCCTGATAGAGTCCGAGGTTGAGGATATAAAGCCGGTGGAGACCGTTATACCCATGCGGGGAACAGAGACGGTTCTTCTTGCAGAGGACGACCCTGATGTGAGAAAACTTATAAATAAAGTCCTCGTAAAGCATGGTTACAAAGTAATGGAGGCAGAGGATGGGGAAGATGCGGTGAGGGTTTTTACGGAAAACAGGGATAAAATAGACATCCTTCTCCTTGATATAATAATGCCTAAGATGAAAGGCACCGAGGCATACGAGGAGTTAACAAAGATCAGCCCGAAAATCAAGGTCCTTTTTATGAGCGGTTATACTGAAGAGGTAATTTACAGAAAAGGAGTGCTTGAGAAGGGCCTGAGCTTTATCTCAAAGCCTGTCTCGCCCCATGAAATCCTGATAAAGATAAGGAGGGTTCTTGACGGATGACTCAAAAATACGGAGGTTCTGTTATTGTTGTTGACGATGACCCTGATGTCCTCAGGATCACTTCGCTCCTGTTAAACAGGGGGGGGTATTCCACGTTTCCCTGCAGCAGCGCCGGAGAAGCCCTCGATGTTTTACAGAACAATGACATAGACGTGGTGCTTACAGATATCATAATGCCTGAAATGTCGGGCATCGAGCTTCTTGAAAGGATTCACGGCATCGATCCTGATATTCCGGTAATACTTATAACAGGCTTTGCAGACCTTGCCAAGGCGATCGAGGCGATAAAAAAGGGCGCTTTTGATTTTATGACAAAACCTTATGAAACCGCTTACCTCACGCATTCCATAGAGAAGGCTGTAAGCTATCACAAGCTCATTAAGATGGAGGCCGATTACAGGCAGATCCTTGAGGAACTCAATGCCGAGGTGGAGACACTTATTACAGAGAGGACAATGGGCCTTATGGCTCTCACAGTGGCAGACAGGGTGAGGAATCCTGCCACAACAATAGCCTGGACATGCAAAAGGATGCTGGAGAAGGAGGACGCTCCCGAGAGATTGAAAGAAGCCCTGAAGCTCATACTTGGCGAGGCGGAAAGGCTTGAGACCATTGTAAAGGATTTTCAGGAGTTGTTTAAGGCGAGGGGATCTAGCTTCAGACACGGGGAGATTAAAGGCGTTGTGGAGGGCGTGCTTTCCGTGGCGGAAAAAGAGGCAGCACACAAGGGCATTGACGTCAGCGTCAGCCTCTCCGGGGAACCGTTGAGGATGAACATGGAGAGCAATATTCTGAGGATGGCGCTCATTCACCTGGTAAAGAATGCCGTTGAGGCTACGCCTGCCGGCGGTAGTGTAACTATAAAGACCTATGGAGATAATGAAAGGGTAATCTTTGAGGTCTCCGACACAGGTCCTGGAATCCCAAAAGAGGATATAGACAGAATATTTGATCCCTTCTTCAGCACAAAGAAACACAGGTTCGGAATGGGGCTTTCCCTTGTGAAGCAGATTGTCTCGGAGCATCTTGGAGAGATAAAGGTGGAAAGCGAGATCGGAAAGGGGACGACCTTCCGGCTCATATTCCCTGTCAGATGGATCGAGAGGCTTAAGTGAAGAAAAATGCCTTCACAGATACTTCATATCCGGATCCCCATAGCCTTTTGAAGGCTCGCCTGGGCGATTTTATAATCATAGAGCGCCTGATTGAAAGCTGTCCTGGCATTGCTTAGGGTAACCTCTGCATCAGTAACCTCTATAGGATTTCCTACCCCGGCTGCATATCTGCCGTTGGCTATCTCAAAGTTTTCTTCAGCAAGTTTTACTGTGAGCTCTGCAGTTACGATCCTGTCGCCGGCCTCGTTCAGATTAAGATAGGCCTGCTGCACCTCAAGCAATATGGAATGCCTAAGGGCCTCTTCATTAGCCTTTATGACGCCTAGATTCGCCTTCGCCTCTTCGATCTGGTTTTTTGTCAGGTAGCCGTTAAAAAGTGGAACGGTAAGGGTTAGACCGACATTCCAGCCTTCCTCAAGCGGAAAGTTATCTCCCAGACGGCTGTATGCGGCATTGCCCGTCAACACAGGGTAATAGCCTTTTTTTGACAGGTCAAGAGACCTTTCGAGGGCCATCCTTCCCGATATAAGCGATTTCAGGTCAGGCCTGTTATTGAAGGCCTTTTCGACCGCCTCAGAAAAGCCCATCTCATACCTCTGGAACGAAAGATTATCCTCGATAACGAATTCCGGGGCATCCGGTACACCCATAGCATTGTTGAGCGAGACCACGCTGAGCCTCAGCGCATTGTCGGCCCTTATACGTTCCAATGTTGCATTGCTCAGGTCGACTTCCGCCTTTGTTACATCGAATTTCGGCTTTGTACCAACCTCATAAAACCCCTTCGCCTGCTCCAGGTGCTGCCGGAACTGTTTAATAGCCTCCTCTGCGACCTCCCTGTTTCTCCGTGCCTTCAGCAGACCATAGTACGACTGTTTTACGCCGAATATGACCTGTTCTGTGACATTTTCAAGGTCTGACTGTGATGAAGTTGTATTTAGTGTCCGGATATCCACCTGTGTCGAGGTTTTCCCGAAGTCATAGATGTTCTGCCTCAGCGTTATGCTGCCGGAATACTGGTCAAAGGAGCCGTTGGAGGCCTCAGATCCGGATGTGCGGCCGGAAGCCGTCGACTGGGAAGATATCCTGCTGTAGCCGGCAGAGAGGTCTATCTGCGGATAATGATCAGCCTCTGCCTGGCCGACCCTGCTCTGATTTGCGCTGACGGTATGTCTTGCTGCAAGTATCGCCGGATGTTTTTTCACCGCTATTTCCGTGCATCTTTCGAGTGTAAGCAGTTCGTCCTTTTTTATTATCTCCTCGGCACCTGCAGAAAAAGGGGCAAGGGCTGTCAGAAGGATAGCAATAATGATGGTTCTCATGGGACCTCCATATATAAATTTTTTAAAAATGCTGATCATTAGCTACGTCTGTGAAGTGCCCTGCGCACCTGGCTGCTTTCTCATGAGAAACATGCCACGCACCCTTTCCTGTATTCTGTCCATATAATAATAGATAACCGGCGTTATATAAAGGGTCAAGAGCTGTGATACGAGCAGGCCGCCCACAACGGCCAGGCCGAGAGAACGGCGTGAATCCGCTCCTGCTCCGAATCCTATAGCTATCGGCAGGGTACCCATAAGCGCTGCCATTGTTGTCATCATGATCGGCCTGAAACGGATGATGGCTCCCTGGTAAATGGCGTCTATAGGGCTCTTTCCCTCAGTACGCTGAGACTCAAGTGCGAAGTCTATCATCATGATAGCGTTTTTCTTGACGATGCCAACCAGCATGATTATTCCGACGAAGGCATAAAGGTTCAGGTCCTTGCCGAAGAGCATCAGGGTGATGAGTGCGCCGAACCCGGCTGAAGGCAGGCCTGAGAGTATGGTCAAAGGGTGGATGTAACTTTCATACAGCATGCCGAGCACCAGATAGATCACGACAATTGCCAGGACCAGGAGAATAGCCAGCCCCTTGGTGGATGCCTGATAGACCTGAGCTGTTCCCAGAAAGCCGGTCGTGATCGAGGCCGGCAGAGCCTTCGCCTCCTTCTCGACGGCAGTGACAGCCTCGCCCAGAGGAGTCCCAGGCTTGAGGTTAAAGGATACGGTAACGGCCGTGATCTGCCCCTGATGGTTCACGGACAATGGACCCAGGCCCTTCTGAAGCGTCGCCAGAGATGACAGCGGCACCAGCTGACCGGCATTGGAACGGACATACAGCATGCCCAGGGCTGACGGGTCCATCTGATATTGAGGCTCCAGCTCCATGATGACCCTGTACTGGTTTGTCGGGGAATATATTGTTGATACCTGCCGGGCGCCGTAGGCCGAGTAGAGGGCGTCCTCTATCTGCTGTGCAGTAATACCGAGTGAGGCGGCCCGGTCCCGGTCGATGTCGAGATTGACCTGGGGATTCTTCATCTGCAGGTCGCTGGTAACATCCTGGAGCATCTGCAGGCTGCGCAGCTTCATCTCAAAGTCAGCCGCGTGCCTGTACAGCTCGTCAGTTTCCGGGCTTTGAAGCACGAACTGATACTGGGCCTTTGACAAAGTAGTCTCCAGCCGGATCGGGGGAGGATTCTGCATGAACATCATGATGCCGGGGACGGCCATCACCTTTGGCCGGAGCTGCTGGATGATCTGGTCGGCATTGAGTTTTCTGGCGCTGCGAGGCTTCAGCTTGAGGAACATGAACCCGCTGTTGGAGCCGACCCTCGTACCGGCCGCTCCTACGGAAGACATGAAGGCCTCAATATTGGGGTCCTGAAGAACGATCTCGACCAGCTTCTGCTGGTTTTTCTTCATCTCCTCAAAGGAGACGCCCTGGGCCCCCTCGGTAAAAGCGAAGATCGAGCCTATGTCGTCGGAAGGCAGCAGTCCGGTGGGTATCCTGGTAAAGAGCCAGCCGGTCAGGGCTGTCATCATCAAAGTCACTATAATAACTGTGCGACGGAAGCCGAGCACCTGCCGGAGGGTCCTCTCGTAGAGTCGAAGCATGTTGTCAAAGACACGCTCCATTAAGTTGTAAAGCCTGCCGTGCCGCTGTTCTGCATGCGGTCTAAGAAAACGGCTGCAGAGCATAGGGGTGAGCGTCAGTGAAACCACGCCCGAAATGAGAATGGCAAAGGTGATGGTCACCGCAAACTCGTGCAGCATACGGCCGAGCATCCCTGCCATGAACAGTACAGGGATGAAGACCGCTACCAGGGAAAGAGTCATGGAGATGATGGTGAATCCGATTTCCCTGGAACCCCTGAATGCCGCTTCCATGGGTTTCTCTCCATGCTCCATGTGACGGACTATATTTTCGAGCATGACGATGGCGTCGTCCACCACAAAGCCGACCGAAAGCGTGAGGGCCATAAGCGTGATATTGTTGACCGAGAACCCCAAACCATACATGGCAGCGAAGGTTCCGATGATTGAGAGCGGCAGGGCCAGGCTGGGGATAACTGTGGCCGACAGGTTGCGCAGGAAGAGAAATATTACAAGGATGACGAGGCTGATGGTCAGCACCAGCGTGAATTTTACGTCCTCCACAGAATCGCGGATAGATACTGTGCGGTCAAAGAGGGTATTGAGATCCACGGACTGAGGCAGCTGGCTGCGGAAGGCCGGGATCTGCTGTTTGACACTGTCAACAACCTCGATCGTATTTGTGCCCGGCTGGCGCTGAATCGCCAGCACGATCGCCCGGGTTGATCTGCCTCCGGCGTTATACCAGGCTGCAAGCTTGTCATTTTCGACGCTGTCTGTCACCCTGCCGATGTCCTGCAGGCGCACTGGAGAGCCGCCGCGATAGGCCACGATCAACGGCCTGAATGCCTCAGCATTGTATAGCTGTCCGGTTGCCTGGATGGTGAAGGCCTGCTGCCTGCCCTGGAGCCCGCCTGTGGGCAGATTCACGTTCCACCGGCCAAGAGCAGCGGATACCTCATCCAGCCCGATCTTCAGGCTTGCCAGGGCCTGAGGGTCCAGCTGCACCCTGACTGCATATTTCTGGGAGCCGAAGACCTGAACCTGTGCCACTCCGCTTATCATCGATATGCGCGGAGCTATGATGGTGTCGGCGAACTCGTTAATCTCAGAGAGGGGCAGGGTCGGTGAACTCAGGGCAAGGTAAAGAACAGGCTGGTCAGCCGGATTGACCTTCTGGTAGGAGGGCGGGCTGGGCATGTCCTGCGGCAGTTGCCTGGCCGCTTTGGATATCGCAGCCTGAACGTCCTGGGCAGCGGCATCGATATCACGTTCAAGGGTGAACTTGAGCGTGATGACAGATACTCCCTGACCGTTGGTTGAGTTCATGGAGTCGAGACCCGAAATTGTCGAAAACTGGCGCTCCAGCGGCGTTGCCACAGCGCTCGCCATAGTCTCGGGACTGGCGCCCGGCAGGTTGGCCGTAACCTGGATGCTGGGGAAATCGATATTTGGAAGGTCGTTTACAGGCAGGATCCGGTACGCAAAGATCCCGAAGATCATCACCGACAGCATGACCAGGCTGGTCATGATCGGCCTTCGGATAAAAAGCTCCGATAGGTTCATGTTTTTTTATCCTCTTTTTTTGCCTCTTTTATTTCGATCTTTGCCCCGGGTACAAGGCGCATCTGGCCGTCGGTCACCACCTTTTCTCCTGGCTGCAGGCCCTTTTCAATGAGCGTGAATCCTTCGTGAGACAGACCGGTGATCACAGGACGCAGTTCCACCGTAGAGTCTGGTTTGACTGTAAACACAAATTGCCCCTGCTGCCCTGTCTGGACCGCCTGAGACGGAACAACTGTCGCGTTGCTTATAGTCCTGAGGGTCAGGACGGTGTTTACGAACTGTCCTGGCCAGAGCCGCCTGTCCGTGTTGGGGAAGGTCCCCTTTAGTCTGATGGTCCCTGTTGCCAGGTCCACTGCATTGTCCACAAAGGTGAGCAATCCTTCTGCAGGAGTCCTGTCCTCCCTTGATAAGAAGGCTCCGACCTTGAGCCTTCCCTCCGCCATCTGTTTCTTTATATGAGAGAGCTTTTGTTCAGGTACCGAAAATGTGACGTATATCGGCTGGATCTGGTTGATCACGACCATGGCCGAGTCTGCATTGGCCTTGATGAGATTGCCCTCATCAGCCAGAAGGCTGCCTGTGCGGCCGCTTACCGGCGCGTATATATAACAGTATTTCAGCTGGAGGCGCGCATTTTCGAGCATTGCCCTGTCAGCATTCACAGTGGCCTCATAAGCAATTGCATTTGTGCGGAACCGCTCATATTGCTCCCTTGCCACATACCCTTTTTTGACCAGTTCTTCATAGCGCCGCGCTTCTTCAAATGCGTTTTCCATCTGGGCCCTGTCTCTGGCCAGATTTGCCTCGGCCTGCTTCACCTGGGCTTCATACGGCCTCGGGTCGATAGTAAAAAGGAGGGCGCCTTTGGCAACGTCCTGCCCCTCTTTGAAATGGACTTTCTGCAGTATCCCTCCCGCCTGCGACCTGACCTGAATTGTCGCAATCGCTTCTACATTCCCTATTGCGGTTAACTGAACAGGAACGGCCTTTTCTGTTACGGGCTCCACAGTGACAGGCACCGCAGGTTTCCTGGGTACTTGCGCTGATTTTCCCTTTGAGCAGGCCTGAAGAAAGCCCCCTAGTACAAGCGCGACACTAATGAGGCCTATGGCGCCTTTTTTACCATAAGCTGCAATTCCTTTTTTTGACATCTGTTTGTCTCCTTATTGCATCTGCAGCGAAGTGCCGTGAAAGAGAGGATAACGACACTGCCTGAAAAAATATTATATCATTCCCGGATTCATGCTCAGCTGTCGCCTTCTATACATAATGAAAGTCCTGTGGGGATTTCAAAAGTCCCGGAACCGTCTTTTTCGATACTTAGGTAAATCCCGTGGCATCCCTCTTTCAAGCTGTTTTTTTCGAAATCAGCCTTCCATCCCGCAGGAAACGTACGGACAGGTTCCCCTCCGATACCCAGGACTCCTGCAACATCAGGCCTGGCTCGTCTCATGACAGCGCTGTCAGAGACCTCAGCGCCTATAGATATCCGCAGGCCCTTCAGAGGAGAATCGGTTCGCGCATCAAGGGCCCAGCCCTCAAGGGAGATCTTTCCGGCCCGGTCCCGAAGATCTATTGATACCTTCTCTCTTTCAAATATCCTGCCGTTGACGCTGTCGATAAAATAGTCGATATTCTCCTGGCTGTCTGTATATTCCGTTTTCATCCATCCGATGAGGACCTCACGTGAATGCTGTTTGCCTGCTTTTTTCAGCCATCCCTCGTACTGTGAAAAAAAAGACGGGCCGGTTGATTGGTAGACAGGAAGCACTCCGTATCTCCAGGAGAACTGTTTTTTAATCTCGACCAGGGGCCGGTCCTCTTCGACAGAGAGGGCAATCGCGCTGACGAGGCCGGTCCTGTCGGCCCCTCTCCTGCAATGAATAAGGACAGGTTTGTCGGCCTTTTCGATCAGCTCTGTAATCCTGTTGATCGCGCGAAAGCCCGGCAGTTCATGGGGAGACAGATTGAATGTAAAGTGGGTTACGTTATTTCTGCGTGCCGCCTCCTGCTCCTTTGTGTACCACTCCTTTTCTCTGTAACTCCCTGTAAGGTTTATGATAGTCCTGATCCCATACTCCTTTATCAGACTCTCCAGTCTGCCTGCTGAAACCCCGCCGCTCCTGTAGATCTTGCCGGGTATAACCGCATCGAACCTCTCGGCGAAGAAGAGAAAGTATATAGCGGGGACCACGAGGAACAGCGGAACGAAGAAGACCCACTTTCCCGGAAGGTGAAAACGCTTCATTTCTTGTCCGTCATCTTAATTATGTTTCCTCTGAGTTAGCTGTTTAGGCCGTTTCCATTAAGCACCTGTGAGGCCATGAGCGCCGAAACAAATGTTAGCACTTACTTACATTTTACTATATGCGGAAGGATCGGAATTGTCAATCGAAGATGCCCCGCAATCCACCATCAGCAAAACTGCAGCGGGCGTGAGATTTATGTTGTCGCGTGAATAAAGCAGGCTGAATGTCAGCCGTAGATCTCCAGAAAGACCTTGAGCACCTCAGGGTCAAGATGAGTGCGCTCAAGGGAGCAGACGTGATCAACAGCCTTTTTCCTGTCAAAGGCCTGCCGGTACGGACGTACTGAACACAGGGCATCCCAGATGTCTGCGACTGCAAATATGCGGGCTGCCGCAGGTATCTCCACGCCCCGCAGCCCTCTTGGATAGCCTGTCCCATCCCATTTCTCATGATGGCAATAAGGGATGTCGAGCGCAGGTTTCAGAAAACTGATCGGCGAGAGCATCTCATAGGCATATACCGGATGGAGTTTCATGATCTCCCACTCCTCCGGCGAGAGGCCGCCCGGTTTATGGAGTATCCTGTCCGGGATGCCCAGCTTTCCTATGTCATGCAGCATGGCGCCGCGCCGTACGTGGACCAGCTCTGCCTCACCAATGCCCATTGGTCGGGCCATATTCATGGTGATCTCTGTTACGCGCTGGGAATGACCCTCGGTCTCTTTATCCCTGAGGTCCAGTGCGCGCGACCACCCGTCCAGTGTGGTGTCATACGCTAAAGAGAGCTCGATATTTGAGCGCTGCAGGTCATTGAACATCGTTGCGTTATCGATCGCTATGGCTGCCTGGCCGGCAAGGGCCTCAAGAAAATCCAGCCATTCAGTCCCTGGGTTGATAAGCTCCCTGTGGAATATTTCAAGCGTGCCCTTTACCTCTCCCTTTGCTATGAGGGGCAGACCGAAATAGACGGTCAGGTCTTCCTCATCGAGGAAAGGCTGGCAGGTGTATGAGCCTCTTTCTGCCCTGAGGTCGGGTATGCAGATGAGACGGCGCTCAAGCGCCACCCTGCCGGCAAGCCCCTCTCCCAGTTTCATCCTTGTCTTGCGGATTGAATCGGCCCGGAAGCCGCGCCCCTCTGCGTATTCAAGCATCAGTGTGTGAGGGTTGAGCAGCATGATGGCAGCTGCATGGATATTGAGCTGGTTCATCAGGTGATTAAGCAGGACATTGAGGATGACCCTCAGGTCCAGACTGGCAAGTATCACCATGTCAATCTCGCGGAGGGTCGTGAGATGCTGCAGGTGCCTCCGGATCTGTTCCTCCGAGGCCTTGCGCTCAGTGATATCCTCGCAGGTAGTCACAATGCCTACCGGGTAATCATCCTCGCTCTTTACCACATCAGACATCAGCTGGACCGGAAAGACGCTCCCGTCTTTCCGGACATTCACAGATTCCCTTCTCCAGCTTTTTATCTCTTTCATCGACTCGATGGTCCGGTTTTTCCAGAGGCCGCTGGGAGCGAGAATCCTTACCTCTTTGTTCGACAGCTCTTTTACCGAAAACCCGTGCATGTGCGCCTCAGCCGGGTTTGTATAGAGGATCCTCCCCTCGGTGTCTGTGATTGTCACGCCGATCTGCATCGTCTCGACGGCCTTTTTCAAAGCGAGAAGCTCTTTCTCTGCCTTCTTCTGCTCTGTAACGTCACGGGAGACAACGACGGCATGCGTCACCTTTCCCTTCTCTCCGAAATACGGGTAGTAGGATATGTCCATATTTCTCACCCCGACCGAGGCGAACCTGAACCGGCCCTTATATCTCACCTCATCCCCTGCGAAGCACCTGTCGAGATGTCCCTTTATGATCTTGCTGAAGACAGCCTCACCCCACATATCCGAAACCAGGCTGTCAACTATCTCTTCCCTTCTTTTGTCGTGTGCCCTGCAGTACGCGTCGTTTACCGCGACATAGCGGTAGTCGATGTCCACGAGGCTCAGAAAATCCCTGGAGGTATTTACGATAAATTCATAACGCTTCCATATCTCTTCGATCGACTTCTGCTTTGTCTTGAGGCGTTCCAGTCCGCTAACACGGCTGCGGAGGATTTTAAGATCGCTGATGAGCTCGGTTTTTGTTTTTTTATCGTCTCTTGCTTTTTTCATGACTGTCTGTTATGAAGCCCCGGCAATTAAGAGTTTTAGCGTCCGGATCGGGCAATCAAATTATATCATTTATTGTTCCGGGGGAAAAGGAGCAGGCAGCTGAAGGAGGCTGAAGGAGGTGCTAATCGCCTCTCTTAAAAAAGACAATCAAACTCCCGGCTATGATCATCGCAGAGCTGAGCAACTGTCCCATGGTCAGCGGGCCGAAAACGAATCCGAGATGCGCGTCAGGCTCCCTGAAGAATTCGGCAATGAATCTCATGGCGCCGTATAAAATGAGAAAAAGGGCGACGAGACCGCCTTTTTTGAGTCCCCTGTTTCTGAGAGACCACAGGATAACAAAGAGCAGCACTCCCTCAAGGAGGCACTCGTAAAGCTGGGACGGATGGCGGGGAAGGGGGCCGCCGGCGGGAAATACCATTGCCCACGGCACGTCGGTAATCCTTCCGTAAAGCTCCCCGTTTATGAAGTTTCCGAGTCTTCCGAAGCCGAGACCGACAGGCGCAGTTACGGTCAGGAGGTCCGCGATCTGTAGGAAGCTCACACATGACTTTCTGCAGAAGATGAATGCCGCCAGGGCGCTGCCGATCAGTCCTCCGTGAAAGGACATGCCTCCGTGCCATACGGCAAATATCTCAAGGGGATGACGCAGATAGTTGCCGAAGTCGTAGAAAAAAACGTATCCAAGTCTGGCGCCTAAAAGCAGGCCGAGGATCAGATATGAGTAAAGAGAATCCACAAAGTCTTTTGCAAGCACGATACCCTTTTCCTTTAACTGATATTTGACCAGAAGGTAGGATGCTGCAAAACCGGCCAGGTACATCATGCCGTACCACCTTATTGCAAATGGGCCGATCCTGAATATCTCGGGGCTTATGTTGGGATAGGGAATCATAAACTCATTCTCAGTGAACCGTGATATTTTAACCTATCGGTGGTGATTGAATCTTTATTATTGAGGTAATTAGGGAGAAACATTTCTTTGCGCAGAAAGAGCACGTATTTTTATCTCCTGAGGCTAACCCGCATCTTCCTGAGCATAAGATCAGGTTTGTATGAGGCTTTCGCGATCCTGAGCGCCTCGTTATCAAGGTCCTGCTCCAGGTTAAGGTATCTGTATTTCGGGGGAAGTATCCTGGCGAAGTTGCTGAAGATGTACTGATATATTCCCCTGAATTTCTTTCTTGCCTTTGCAAAGTGGAGCACAAAGGTCTCCTCGTTCAGCTCCTCTCCTAGTATGAAGCCGGCGGGTTCATCATCGGCATAGTAGATCCCTCCGCACAGCAGAAGTTCCTCGGACATCCCAAGCGCCTCAAGGCAGGGCCCGTAATCGCTTTTCAGTTCCCCCTGGCCTGTCTCTTCCTGCCACTCCTTCAGGATGAAGATCGCGTTTTCGATATGCTCCCGGGTCAGAGGCACGGCGCGATGCTCGTATGATGAAGTGAAATGTTTCAGAAGGTTCCTTTTTCTGTGCAGGTGTCTTCCCGGATAGGTCGACATCTTGCCGACCGTGTATATATAGTCCATTTCGCCTTTGGTATGCGAGAATTCAAACTTGTCTTCAGGGAAGACGGAAAGCCACGACTCCGGGACCGGGAAGAGGAAATCTACCGTGCCCATCATCTCTTTCAGGAGCAGAGGGTCGATATCCTTTGCCTCAACAGTCGGCATCAGATAGGTATGTCCGTCGTAGGCGATGCCCCTGATGAAGATCTCCCTGTCGGATATTACCTCATAGTTGTGGGCCCTGCGAAAGAGAAAGAGATTGGGAAAACTGTATTCGGATATCTGCGTGTCGATCTTCTTTAAACGCTCGTAGAGGAGGTCCCTGTGACTGAAGGAGAGCTTTTCAGAGACCACTACTGCGTATCCCTTCCGTCCATGCCTTTGGCGTACCTGAGACCTTCGAATATGACCATCAGGAATACGACTGTAAGCCCCCCCAGTATGCCGAAGATGTTGACCAGCCTGAGATAGACCAAAAGAGAGATGGTAACCAGGAGGATCGTCAGCCGGAATACGCTGAAGAAGATCATCCTGGCTGTGGCCTTACCTGAGCCGAGGAGACCCTCGACTCCCCAGGCGAGCCCCCTGATATTTGCGAGCCCAAGAATGCCGCCTATCAGGACTCCTGCAGGCAGTTTTTTCCATTCGATAAATACAGAGACCGCTGCCAGCAGCAGCAAAATGATGAGGGATTTCTTATATATCCTGTTTATCAGTTCCATCGTTCTGTTTTCTTGCAAGCCTTACAAGGTCCCTGAAACCGGAGATGATGCCGAGGATGAGGAAGATGATGGTGAGCCACGGTCTTGTATTAAAGGCCTTGTCCAGTCCATAGCCGATAGCAAGGCCTACGAAGGTCGATATTACAAGGTTGAGACCGACCGAGCTGGCCTGGAGCAACTGTTTGAAAAGAGGTTTTTCCGCCATTATCTTCTACTCACCTTATTGAAGACCCTCGTACTCTCCCTCGATAAAGTTGCTTGTAATATCTGCTATCTCTTTATAAAAGACAGTGGCGCTCTGCTTTCTGACCTCTTCGCAGTAATAGGGTATCCAGTTCATGAGATGCGCCTCAAGGAATTTTCTCTGGAGATCCGGCTTTTCAGAATCGATGAGGTAGCTCATGAACAGAAACTCCAGAGAGATGTGATCAGGTATCGAAAGGAAGTCTTCATCGATCGTCAACCCTGCTTCAGCATATGCCGCTTCCAGCTCAGCCGTGATATCCTCAGCAGTGGTGTCTTCGTCAAGTATGTAGAGGGACTCAAGCGGAGGCAGTTTGCCGTCAGGATAGAGGAAAAGGGCGTTGAAGTCTTCCAGTATCCCGAATTCGTTCTCTTTTGACTCAAGGCCGAAGTCTTCTTTCATCGCTTTAAGGACATCGTTTGCCGGAGGGCTGAAGAAAATATCGGCCAGCACGCGGTATGCCTCTGCCCTTTCCTTGTCTACGTCGAGAAGGGCCATGGATCAGACGAGAAGGATGAAGGGACAAAGGACAAAGGATGAAGGATGAATTTATAAATCTTTCCGGTCCAGTGGCTGTTATTCATAATTCATCCCTCATAATTCATAATTTTTCAGAGTGTGCTTCCTCATGGGAAAATACAGGGAATATCCTGCTGATGAACCAGAAGAGCACAAAGGGCATGATGAAGATTGCAAGAGCGCCCATGACCCCTTCCTTGAAGGTCTCCCAGTCATGAGGCCATACAGGTATGTGATAATGCATATACCCCGCAAAGGAGAGGGAAAAGGCCTGCCCCCCTATCACGACATTCCACCTCATCATGAATACGCCGAACATCACCAGGATCACCCCTACGACAGCCCTCCTGAGCGTAAGTCCCGGTATCAAAAAAAGGATAAACGGTATAAGGTTGCCGATCGTATACTGCAGGAGGAAGATATTGATGAAGTCCTTTCCATAGATGACGCTCCTAAGCACGTCCCAGGACTTGACCGCCGTATATCCCCTGAATACAAAATCAAGCAGCTCAAGGCTTATGGCGAAGATAAGGAAGAAGAGCAGGTACTTTGCGGTAATGCGTATCACGCCCAGCTCGGCACTGGCTGCCTCACCCGGCGACTGATGATAGCGTGAATCCGCGGCCTTTCTGCGGGACGCCAGAAATTTTCTTATCTCCATCGTGACGATATAGGTCAGCATGCAGAGCGCGATTCCGGATACGATAGCCGACATGATGAATATGACAGGCATGAGCGGGGTCATCCAGAGGGCGTTTGCCTTAACAGAGCCGAATATGAAGCCTGCGTATCCGTGCAGAAAACATGCGACCGGAATCCCGATGCCGGCAAGGATCTTTATCGCCTTTTCATCCCTGTGCAGGGACTCCTCACTGATGTCATAAACTCCGAGGGTAAGGGCGCAAAAGACAAGGTACTTAAACCATTCAAAAAGGGTCTTGTCCTGCTTTTCCTTCAGAGGCAGGGCTATCCCGACGAAATGCTTCCTGTAGAGGAACCACAGCTCCGAAGCCACGATCGCGCCGTATGTCGAAAAGACAATCCCGAATGCCGCAATAGCAGAGGTAAAGTGGGGTGTCATGAATACGTTTATGCCCCGTAAGGGATGCTGCAGGTGGAGGACGATCGGCATCGGCGCGGCAAAGAGCAGGGCAAAGGAGAAGACAAGGGCGAAGCGCGCCATCTCCTTCAGCTGCGTGATGCCGAATACGTGGTAGAGAGACGACAGGACGAACGCCCCGGCAACAAGCCCGGTCATGAAGGGATACATCACGATCTGCACGGACCAGTATATATACTCGTTCGGATAGACAAAGAGCTCTTTTATAGTCCAGAGTTCCCCGTGTGTCATCTTACTTCACCTCCCTGTCCAGCCCCAGGTAAAAGACCTGAGGCTTAGTTCCGTACTCTTCCTTCAGGATACCGACCCTCTCGGTCATGATGACCTTTGTGACCGGATCGCCTGGGTCTTTGAGATTTCCTATCTGCCGCGCGCCAAAGGGACAGGCGCTGACGCAGGCGGTCTTCAGGCCCTTTGTTATACGGTGATAACAGAAATTGCATTTCTCTGCGGTATGGTATTTGGGATGGAAAAACCTGACGCCGTAAGGACAGCCCATGATGCAGTATCCGCAGCCTATGCACCACTTCCTGTCAACGAGCACAACGCCGTCAGGCACCTGGTAAGTTGCACCGACCGGGCAGACCTGCACGCAGGGCGGGTTCTCGCACTGGTTGCAGAGCTTGGGCACAAAGAAGGCCTTGATGATATCCTCATCCCTGATCTCCTCGTATTTGCCCTGACCGAGTTCGATCCTGGACGTCGTAAAGCCGTCCCGCGCACCTTTCGGGGTGTCTGCATGCAGCTTGCCGTCCTTGGTTATGACATATCTCTCGACCCATGTCCTTGTCACGTTAGCGTCATATGGGATCTCATTTTCGTTCTTGCAGGCCTTTACGCAGAGGCCGCAGCCTACACACTTATATGTGTCGACAAGGAAGACCCACCTGGTCTTTGAAGTTCCGCTCATGTTCGCAAGGATCTTCTCCGGCCTGATGATCTCGAAGGCCGCCAGCGGGAGGGTAATTCCTGCTATGCCTATCGCAGTATTTTTCAGAAAGTCTCTCCTGTTTATCATTTCAGTCCCTCCAGAGAAGGCTTATGCGGGTTATGGCACATTACACACTCCACATCAGGATTATGCTTATCCGGATTAACGCCTCTGATATTCGCCCTGTCGCTTGTGGGATAGGGGAGCCGGGCATGGCACCTGAGGCAGTGCTGCCTGCTTCTTTCAACAGCAAGCTTCGCCGGATTGTCCGGATGCCCCAGTGCCGGACCATGGCAGTCCTCGCACGGTATGATCGCATGGGGAGAGCTCATGATGTTTTCATGGTTTAAGGGATGGCAGCCGCTGCAGTAATCGCCGTCGAACTTATACTTGACTCCGAACTTTTTCCAGTCTTCGATATTGCTTTCCCTGTACCAGCCGTACATATAACCCCGCTCGTGGACTCCGAAGTCCTTCGGAACATAGAAGACCCTGACTATGAGGACTATGACGACAAGACCGATAACTGTATAGAGAGGTCTTAAGACATGATTCTTCATGGGGAGCACCTCATAATTAGTTATTACCTAATTATACTGCTGTTTCGTAAAAAGGGGTCAGATTTTTTCTCTCTTAATCTGACCCCTTCCTGAATTCAGATGCTAAGGGCCGAGGAAAAGCTTCGGGTCCTTGTACTCATGACACTTCACGCAGTCTTTTTTGGCCTGCTCAGCAGAGATCTTCCAGATATGGGGCTTGTGGCATTCCTTGCACTTCATGCCCATCACCTGGATATGGGCGCCATGTTTTCCTACACTCAGGATATTGTCGTGGCATGAAAGGCAGTTCCCCCAGTCAGGACGCGCGGATTTATGAGGTTTATGGCACGTATAGCAGTCGAACTGCATCGGCGCATTGTCAGGTACAACTATCTTGGTAGCCTTTTTTATGGTCTTTTCATCAGGCTGATAATGCGTGACATCGAGCGTGCCGTCTGCAATCAGCTCCTGCCGGATCTTTTCGCTGCCGTGGCAGAAGAGGCATTTCTTGCGGCCCGGTTTGAGGTCTTTTGTCCTGTCCGTATGGCAGTTGAGACAGGCGAGCTCTCCCATGCCTGTGCCGTGAACGGCCTTGTCCTCATGACACTTTATGCAGAATCTCGGCTCTGCATTGAACTGGTGGGTTCTGTATCCGTGGCAGCTGACGCATTCAAGCTTTTCCATGAACACGTGCTTAGCATGCAGCCGTGACGTGTTGATCGGCTTTGCAGTCGGATACTGCTCGTCTCTTTCCCAGTGGCAGCGGTAGCAGACCTTCCATGCAACAATGATATTGCCGTGCCTCGGAGAGACGGTCTTTTGGCCGAGAAAGGCGAAACGGTACATCTGGACGACCTGCTCCTTCTTTGAGGCGTGGTGGCATTCGTGGCAGTTTATCTTCTGATGTACGCTCTTTTCCCACATCTTGTTGGCGTCATCGTGCACGTGACAGGTGTTGCAGGCGGCCGGGTCGTTTTCAAAGTAGTCATTGATCCGGTATCCGACATATCCCACCCCGAGCATGAACATCAGGACAAAGAGCGCGATGATGATCTTGGCCTTGGTGGATATCCCTTCATTGAGCCAGACAATAGTCTTTCTTACGAAATTCAACGGATTAAACATCTGTAAGCCTCCCCTAAGTACGTGAAAATTTCTTTATATTTTTTTAAGCGCTTCGTATGCTGCCTTTACGGTCTTTTCTATATCTCTATCTGAATGGGCAAGGGACATGAACCCTGCCTCAAATTGCGAGGGAGCAAGGTTTACCCCTCTTAAGAGCATCTCAGAGAAGAACCTTGAAAACTTCTTCGTGTCGGAGGTCTTTGCAGTAGGATAGTCGTAGACCTCGGTGTCTGTGAAATAGGTGCAGAACATGCTGCCTGCCCTGTAAAAGCGTGTGCTTACGCCTGCACGTTTCGCTGCATCGGCAAGACCCTTTTCGAGCAGGACCGATTTTGCATCGAGATTCTTATAGATGCCTCTTTTGGAAAGCTCCCTGATCGTTGCGATACCGGCTGTCATGGCCAGGGGGTTGCCGGAAAGGGTCCCTGCCTGGTATACCGGACCTTCGGGCGAAACCATGGCCATGATCTCCTTTTTCCCGCCGTATGCGCCTACCGGAAGCCCTCCGCCTATGACCTTGCCGAGACACGTCATGTCAGGCCTGATGCCGTAATATGCCTGCGCGCCCCCGAAGGATACCCTGAACCCGGTCATCACCTCATCGAAGATAAGGACGATGCCGGCCTTTTTTGTGAGCTTCCTCAGGGTCTCGAGGAACCCCGGCCTCGGCAGCACGCAGCCGATATTGCCTACAACCGGCTCTATGATCACACAGGCGATGGATTTCCCTTCTTTTTCGATCGTCTTTTTCAGCGCCTCAATATTATTGAATGGCAGCGTGATGGTATTCTGGGCGTATGACTTGGGTACGCCCGGACTGTCCGGAACGCCGAAGGTTGTAGCGCCTGAACCTGCCTTTACCAAAAGCCCGTCAGCATGTCCGTGGTAACAGCCTTCGAACTTGATAATCTTGTCTCGTCCGGTGTATCCCCTGGCCACCCTGATGGCGCTCATAGTCGCCTCTGTCCCGGAATTCACCATCCTCACCTTGTCCATGGAAGGGTAGAGCCCGATTACAAGCTCTGCAAGCTCTATCTCCAGGGCAGTAGGAGCTCCGTAGCTCGTGCCTCTCTCAACAGCCTTTTTCAGGGCCTTTACCACAACCGGATGGCTGTGCCCGAGGATCATCGGTCCCCAGGAAAGTACATAGTCTATGTAGGCATTGCCGTCAGCATCATAGATCTTTGAGCCCTTTGCCCTCTCTATGAAGATCGGGTTTCCGCCGACTGCCCGGAATGCGCGGACAGGGCTGTTCACCCCGCCGGGGATTACAGAAGATGCCTTTTTGAAGAGCTTTCTGGATATGTCGAAATTTGCCATTGTCTTCTCCCGGAAAAATTTTCATAATTTATCATAAAAAAAGTTTGCTTGTCAAAATCTCTAACAAATAGTTACTGATATATGCTATAAAATAAGCTGTAAAAAATAGAACCCATCCGGAGGAAAGATAATGAAGAGAGTGGTACTGGTTGTTATATGCATTGCTGCACTGGTAGCCTGTCAAAAGAAGACGGCAGAGCAGAAGGGGCCTTACCTCGCAAAGGTCGGCGGCACCCAGATAACGCAGGCAGAGTTCGACAAGGAGTTCCAGACCCTGCCTGATTACGCGCAGCAGATGTTCGAAGGGGAAGCAGGCAAGGAGAAGTTCCTCAACGAGATCGTCAAAAAGGAGATGCTCTATCAGGAGGCGCTGAAAAAGGGTCTTGACAAGACGCCGGAATTCAGCAAGAAGGTAGAGGACTTCAAGAAGCTTACGCTCGTTGCCGAACTCCTGGACAAGGAGATCATGTCAAAGGCAAAGGTCTCTGACCAGGAGGTCAAGGACTACTACGAAAAGAATAAGGACGATTTCACCACTACAACCCAGATAAAGGCCAGCCACATACTCGTAAAGACAGAGGAAGAGGCGGTGAAGGTGCTCGAAAGGCTGAAGAAGGGCGAAAAGTTCGACGAGATCGCAAAGAAGGTCTCAATCGATAAGAATTCCGCAAAGAACGGCGGAGACCTCGGCTACTTCTCAAAGGGACAGATGGTCCCTGAGTTTGAGAGGGCTGTTGCCGGCCTGAAGCCCGGCGAGCTGAGCAAGCCTGTGAAGACCACCTTTGGATTCCACGTTATAAAGATGACCGACAGGAAGGCAGGCCCTGTCATTGAATTCGACAGGGTCAAGGATATTATCAGCCAGAGGCTTTCAGGCGAAAAGCAGAAAGAGACCTTTGAGAAATATCTGGCCGAGCTGAAGAAGACCTATCCTGTAGAGATCAATAAAGACGCGCTTCCCAAGGCCTCTCCTGAGAAGGGCAAGGAAGAGACTGAAAAGCCTGCTTCAGAGACGCCTGCCGAGAAAAAGGCAGAGCCTAAGAAGGAAGAGCCCAAGGCAAAAGAGGAACCTAAGAAGAAGTAAGATAAGCGATTCATGTTTTTTTTTAAGAAAAGGCCCCGAATCTGATCCGGGGCCTTTTTTAATTAATAGTTAACTGATCACCAAGGAGGAAACGCACATGGTGCCGGATGATCTGGCAGGACTGAGAAAACTGTATCTGGGATTCATCTCATCAAGGGTCATACTGACGGCGGTCAACCTCGGGATATTTGATAGCCTGACCAAGGCAGCAGCGGCAACGGAGATTGCAAAAAAGCTGAAGACCGACCCACGGGCAACTGAGATACTGCTTGATGCCCTTACAGGCGTAGGGCTGGTCAACAAGAGCAGTGAGGGCAGATACCGGAACGCCCCGGTAAGCAATCGCTACCTCATAAAAGGAGTCCGCATTTACCAGGGGGATATCATTAAACATGCCTCCACCATGTGGCAGAACTTTTCCGGCCTGGATGAAGTCGTCAGGACAGGTCGTCCTGCACGGCGCGGCTTTGATCACGAGTCCTTCATCAGGGGAATGCACAACCTGACGGTGCTCCGCACCGAAGACCTCATCAAGGCAGTAAAACTTAAGGGCGTGAAGACGATGCTTGATTTGGGAGGCGGACCAGGCACTAACGCCATTGCCATGGCAAGGAAAGGGGTCAAGGCCACCGTCTTTGACCTTCCTGCGACAATTAAGATTGCCAAAAAAATTGCCCGTTCCGAGGGCGTCAAAGGAGTCGGTTTTATTGCAGGTGATTTCCATGTCGACAGCTTCGGGTCCGGGTATGACCTTATCCTGGTGAGCCAGATCGTTCACGCCTTTTCAGCGGAAGAAAATATCGCCCTCCTTCGCAAATGCAGAAAGGCCTTGAATATCGGCGGCAGGGTTGCGGTGCAGGAATTTCCCATCAACGATGCAAGGACAGCACCGCCCCACAGTGCGCTATTTTCGGTAAACATGCTTGTGGGAACAGAAAAGGGCCGGTGTTACAGTCCAAGGGAGATAAAACATTGGTTGGTTGAGACAGGATACAAAAAGATCGGCATAAAGAACCTGCCGGAGACGGTTGTCATCATCGGGGAGCGGGAAGGATGAAGCCTGATGGTCAATGCCGAGGGTGTCGCTGTCATTTGAAAGGAAACACCGGAGAGATAATTCTTAGAACTGAGGTCTGGGTGGAACAAGAATCGCAATAAACAAGTCTGACCCCGAAGACCCGGAGAGATAATTCTTAGAACTGAGGTCCGGGTGGAACAAGAATCGCAATAAACAAGTCTGACCCCGAAGACCTGCCCTTTTAGTATCGGATCATAGCAATGGCTATGAGGTAGTAAGGTTTTGGAATAATGAGCTTACGGAGAAAATCTCTTGTAAGAAACGATGTGAAAGGAATATTATCAGTTACAGGTTGGATTATCTCAACGACAGGGGGTGGGAAGTATGAAGCTTAGGATAGTAGTCGAGCCGGATGAAGATGTATATGCTGCTTATTGCCCTGAGTTGCCAGGGTGCGTTACGTATGGCAAGACGGAAGAGGAAGCCCGGAAGAACATAATGGAGGCCTTGGAGCTTTATTTGAGGCCTTCAAAAGAGGAACTGTCAAAAGATGCGAAAGTTTATGAGGTCGCTGTTTAGTGGGGGAGAGACAGCCTCGCGTCACCGCCGATGAAATCATCAGGGTCCTGAAGTCTCTGGGATTTGAAAAGGTTGATCAGTCAGGTAGTCATCAGAAGTGGAAACATCCGTTGACCGGCAAGCAGACGATTGTGGCCTACCACTCAGGGGA
The DNA here is from genome assembly GCA_016217695.1 of Nitrospirota bacterium. GTDB lineage: Bacteria > Nitrospirota > Thermodesulfovibrionia > Thermodesulfovibrionales > UBA6898. Next base: position 46,618 of record JACRHE010000090.1, read on the forward strand.
AATAATCAGACCCAAGACTTTCAGAAGAATGCTTGAAGGTGCCGGCCTTACCATAGATGATTTTATCCAAATAAGGCGAAGACTATAAGGCCAACCTTACTAATGAGACAATTTATTCCGGCCCGGCTGCCTTCATGAACTCTATCCATATCGGAAGCGCGGCAGAAGCCCCTGTCTCCCTGCTGCCGATAGGCTTATGGTCGTCCCTTCCCACCCAGACGCCGACCGCCAGCCTGTCGTCAAACCCTATGAACCAGGCATCCGAAAGAAGGATCTTTTGGGACGTAATGTCAGGAATGTCCTTTATGGTGACGTCCGCCGCTGCTAACTTCTGTGAGGAGCCTAAAGAAGAAAGGGAACTGCCAGTGCCAGAAATAATTCAGAAATAAATAATGAAAATTGATAAAATTAAGGCATGCATTTCAAGATAATCGGCGATATCAAGAATATCGAAACGATTGCTTCTGGTCATGGCATAAATATCCTGAAAAGACTAAATAGAGTTTATGGCAATACAAATTGGAGAAAGTTAAAAGGAATGTGCCGGGTAAGGCTGAACGATGGTTCGGTTTTGGATGCGGAAGTGCATTGGTATGAAGGCCACGGCATAGGGAAAAAGGAAATCAAAATCAAAAGATATCTGTAACAGGAGCAATATGAAAAGACATTTTATGATTTGCGTCAGCAATCGCGGTTATGAAGCATCACTGGAGATACGTAAAATCTATGAAGTGATAACCGACAGGACAGCAGAAAAACATCAGCAACTGAGGATCATAGATGAGTCAGGCGAAGATTATCTTTTCCCAAAGGATTATTTTGCTCCTGTTCGCCTGCCCTCAGAAACTAAAGAAAAATTAGAACTTTCGGCGGCATAACTCCGCCTTCCTCTTCCCTGGCTTAAAGACTTATTTTAACGGCTCGCCAGTGGGATGGAAGAAGAATATGCCACGCTGTGAACAAATTCATCCAACTCGACCGGAATAAGGTTCATTCAACCTCTTTCATGAACTCTATCCATATCGGAAGCGCGGCTGAAGCCCCTGTCTCCCTGCTGCCGATAGGCTTATGGTCGTCCCTTCCCACCCAGACGCCGACCGCCAGCCTGTCGTCAAACCCTATGAACCAGGCATCCGTATAGTCATTCGTCGTCCCTGTCTTGCCAAAGACAGGCCTCCCGAGTACCTTTGCCCTGACGCCAGTGCCCTCCTTTACCACGGCTCCCAGAAGGATTCTCAGCTGGCTCACGACATCCTCATCAAGGACCTCCGTATATTTGGGATATAGCTCGTCCACAACAATCCCATCCCTGTTTTCGATCCTCGCATAGGGGATGAGATCAGTCTTTTTACCTGTCGCGAATACGCAATAGGCGCCCACCATCTCTATGAGCGTAACATCCGACGCGCCAAGGGCTATAGGCATGTAGGGCTGCAGGTCGCTCCTGATGCCGAGCCTCCTGGCCGTCTCTATGATATTGTCTATCCCGACCTTTCCTGCGAGCCTGACTGTTGCCGCGTTAAGAGACCTGGCAAGGGCAGTCTTCAAGGTGACGGCGCCGTTATATTTTCCATCATAGTTTTTCGGCGACCACATCTGTCCGGGTCTAGCACCCCTGAAGGAGATGGGTGAGTCGTTTATCACATCGTCTGTCGACATGCCGTCTTCCAGTGCAGTCACGTATACAAAGGGCTTGAATGCCGAGCCCGGCTGGCGCAGCGCCTGCGTTGCCCTGTTGAACTGGTTCTCCCAGAAATCGAAGCCGCCTACCATGGCCTTGATATGGCCTGTGCGAAGGTCGACTGCGATAAGGGATGCCTGGATGCCGGGCCTGACCCTCTTTTCGATATTCATGACGCCGTTTAAGAGAGCGGCTTCGGCCGCATCCTGCATATTGGAATCTATCGTGGAATGGATCCTGTATCCGGCTGTATATATCTCGGAGCCGTATCTGTCTTCCATCTGGTGTCGCAGTATTTCGATAAAATACGGTGCCTCGTATCTTCTGAAATGCGGCGTCCTGGGGATGGGCTCTTTCATGGCAGCGTCATGCTGCTCCGGCGTGATGAACCTGTTCTTCAGCATAATATTCAGTACAACTTTTCGCCTCTCTGCAGACTTCCCCGGGTTCTTGAACGGGGAATAAAGAGAAGGCGCCTTTGGCAGGGTCGCCAGCAATGCCGCCTCGCCCACTGTCAGCTGCTGCGCTGATTTGCCGAAATAGGCCTGGGCCGCAGCCTCTATGCCGAAGGCCCGTGTTCCGAAATAGGTCTGGTTGAGATAGAGTCCGAGGATCTCATCCTTTGTATACCGTTTCTCGATCTGGAGGGCCAGTACAGCCTCCCTGATCTTCCTCTTTAGGGATTTCTCGGGCCTGAGGAAGAGCATCTTTGCAAGCTGCTGGGTGATGGTGCTGCCTCCCTGTACCATGCTTTTCGCCTTGATGTCATGCCAGAGAGCCCGGAACGTTCCAATGAAGTCGACACCCGGATGGCTGTAAAAACGGATATCCTCGATAGAGATGAAGGCCTTTTTTACATGGTCAGGGATCGTGTAATGGGGTATGAATGTCCGTCTCTCATAATAGAATTCCGCCAGCAGCCTGTTGTCGCCTGAGAAGACCTTTGACGATTCCATCGGCACGTATTCCTCTATTGCGTTAACTCTCGGCAGGTCCGAGAGCGTCCAGTAGACAAAGCCTCCAATAATGCCGAAGAAGGCGCAGACCAGCACAAACAGGGATATCATCCTTCCTGATCTGGACCTTTCTTCCGCCCTTCTGATGTCCTGCTCAAGATTTGACATTTTTCTTATTATACCGGACTCATGCAGGAGTTTACCCGCAGACATGTACACCATTTCGGGCCTTGACCTTTGCCCGATAACCTAATAGCATTAAAAGCAGGAAGGGAGTTTTGATGGAAATACCGAGGATCAGCGTGGATGAGCTCAAGTCGATGTTCGACAGAGGGGAGTCTGTCGTAATTCTTGACGTGCGGCAGCCTGAGGCCTATGCAGGAAGCAATAAAAAGATAAAGGGGGCAGTATATCTCGACCCCAATAACGATGCCGCAATTAAAGAATATGCCAGGGGACTGGACAAAAACAGCACCATAGTTGCTTACTGCACCTGAAAAGAGGAGCACACCAGTGCCCGTGTGGCAGGCATACTCACGGAGGAAGGTTTTACTGCGGTTTCAGTTCTCAGGGGCGGCTGGGTCGCCTGGCGCAAGTCGGGATATCCGCTTGAGATGAAGTAAATTCCATACAGACCGGACTCAGAAATTCTTTTTCGATTGCCCTGACCTTTTTCAGCCTTTTCCTGTGGCGGGGCTTTTCTGAAAATCTCGCAGAGAGAAAGGCCTTCACTATCTCCTGAGCGAGCATGGGGCCTATTACCCGCGCGCCGAGGCAGAGCACGTTCATGTCGTCGTCCTCCACCCCCTGGCGAGCTGAAAAGGTATCATGGCATATGGCGGCCCTTATGCCCGGGAATTTGTTGGCAGCGACGCTTGCTCCCACGCCGCTGCCGCAGATGATGATCCCCTTCTCGGCTTTTTTCCTTATGACGCCTTCCGCAGCGAGACGGGCAAAATCCGGATAGTCCGAGGGCCCGGCATCATACGCCCCTATGTCAATGACCTTGTGGCGCTGTTTTTTCAGAAAGGCGATGATCTCCTTCTTCAGATGATACCCTCCGTGATCAGCGCCGATTACAATCTTCATCTCTTCAGCAGCTTTTTCGCCCTGGCTGTGATGTTTTCCTTTGTGAAGCCGAATTTTTCGAAAAGGACCTTTGCCGGGGCTGACGCGCCGAACCTGTCCATGCCGATCACATCACCTTTCAGGCCGACATACTTATACCATGCAAGAGATGCAGCCGCCTCGACCGCAAGCCTTCTTTCGACATCAGGGGGAAGCACACTGTTTTTATAGGCAGCCGGCTGCCTCTCAAAGATCTCAAAGCAGGCCATATTAACGACCCTGACCTTTATGCCGCTCGTTCTCAGCTCATCAGCTGCAGCGAGCACAGGGTGTATTTCGGCCCCTGTAGAAAGGAGGATGATGTCAGGCTTGCCCTTTGAATCAGATAGGATATAGCCGCCCTTTGAGACGTTTTCTGCAGCTGCGTATTTCTTCCTGTCCAGCACAGGCAGGTTCTGTCTTGAGAGGATGAGCGCGTGGGGACGGGTGCTGTCAGTTATAGCGACCTTCCATGCCTCAGCCGTTTCGTTGGCGTCTGCAGGCCTGATCACGTTCAGATGCGGCATTGCCCTGAGGCTGGTGAGATGGCCTATAGGCTGGTGTGTAGGCCCGTCCTCTCCAAGCCCGATCGAGTCGTGCGTGAATACATAGACCGCATGAGTCTCCATAAGGGCTGCAAGCCTGATCGCCGGTCTCATGTAATCCGAGAAGACAAGAAATGTGCCGCCATAGGGAATGATCATCCTGCTCAGGGCCATGCCGTTTAAGACCGCTCCCATGGCATGCTCCCTGACGCCGAAGTGGATGTTCCGTCCTGCCCTTACAGTGCCGAAGTCCCCATATTTTTTCAGCTGCGTGTTGTTCGACGGCGCAAGGTCGGCAGAGCCTCCTATGAGATTGGGCAGCATGTCTGCGACAGCATTGAGCACCTTGCCTGAGGCGCTGCGGGTGGCGATGCTGCCGTCCTCAGGCTTAAATACAGGCAGGAGCCTTTCCCACCCTTCCGGCAGTTTCCCCAAAGAGAGCGTGTTCCAGGTTCTTGCAGGCTCCGGATATTTCTTTGCATACTTCCTGAACATTGCGGTCCATGCAGCCTCGTCCTTTTTACCATTTTGGACCGCCTTTCTCATATGTCGGAGGGCCTGTCCCGGGATATGGAATTTCTTTATGGGCCAGCCGAGATTCTGTTTGGTGAGCTTCAGCTCGTCTTCACCTAAAGGCGAGCCGTGCACGTCTGAAGTGTCCTGCTTGTGCGGGCTGCCGAACCCTATATGGGTGCGCACAAGTATGAGAGAGGGCCTGCCCTTTTCCTTTTTTGCGGCCGCAATCGCCTTTTCAATGCCCTTCAGGTCCTCGCCGTCAACACGCTGTGTATGCCAGCCCTGGGCAGCGAACCGTTTTGCAACATCCTCTGTAAAGGCGATATCAGTCGAACCTTCGATGGTAATCTTGTTGTCGGAATACAGATAGATGATCTTGCCGAGTTTCAGGTGGCCTGCAAGGGATGCAGCTTCAGAAGATATGCCTTCCATGAGGTCGCCGTCGCTGACAATGCCGTAGATGTTGTAGTCAACAACCGGAGACCCGGCCCTGTTGAAGAACTCCGAGAGGTACCTCTCTGCCATTGCCATTCCGATCCCTGTTGCAAAGCCCTGTCCGAGCGGCCCTGTTGTCGTCTCTATGCCGCAGTCAGGGCAGTACTCCGGATGGCCCGGCGTCTTGCTCTCCCACTGCCTGAAATTTTTTATATCATCGAGGGATATGTTGTGGCCTGTCAGATGCAGGAGGCTGTAAAGAAGCATCGAGCCATGTCCGGCTGAAAGCACGAACCTGTCGCGGTTATGCCAGCTGGGGTTCTTCGGGTTATGCCTAAGGAATTTGTTCCAGAGCACGTAGGCCATGGCAGCATCTCCCATAGGCATGCCAGGGTGTCCGGAGTTCGCATTCTGCACAGCATCGGCAGAGAGCATCCGTATCGTATTAATGCAGAGCTGATCAATATTCATCTTCTTCACTAGGTAGCCTCCAGTCCGTCTATTTTATTTAAGAAAAGCCGGTAGTTTTCGCCGGGATCGCCCTTAAGAAAGAGCCAGCTGCCTGCGCTGGGAAATAACCTTTTTCAGCCCCTTATGGACAATGCGGTCGAGAAGATACAGCGGATCTTCAGCCATTATATGTATCTCGAACAGCAGAGGCGTCTGCACCCTGTTGATCTCCTCTGCAGGGAAACTTTTAGATGGTACAAAAAAACCGTCCATGAGGTCAATCTGAATGTAGTCCGTGAAGGATTCTGCATCCCGCAAGCTCTTTCTGAAGGTGTCAATATCTTCAGCCAGTATGGAAGGAATGATCTTCATTTAAGCGATAATAATTTTAACATACACAAGGTCTCTTGAAAAAGCTGTGGTGTCATTTCAATCACATATAGACTTGCAACAAATATATGCATTTTCTTTTTTTTCTCTGTTTTTTTTCTCTTGACGGGGGCGTTCCGTATGTGCTAGAAAATTATACATTCTAAAT